>NZ_JBEPAP010000002.1:76261-419934 GCF_040298665.1 Streptomyces sp. NPDC001508 | reverse complement strand
AATTTCTCACCCCAAGGGGTGAACCCCCCGTGGCCTGCCCTGCCAGGTCAAACAAGCCCCGAGAGCCCCCAGGAACCCACGGTCATAGAGACAAAAAGCGTCTAGTTCACGAATCCTGACAACACCCCATCGAAGGACTCTCGTATCTCCCCGCGTGACCCGGACTTCGACCTGTACGACAACGTCGGCCGCGACGCCGACCCGATCCACGCCGCCCGGTACAACCTCGCCACCCGCAGCGACCTGAAGCGGTGGGCGCGACGCGACGCGCAGCCCTTCCGCGACGCGCATCCGCTGCCGGACCAGCCCTGGCCCGCACCCGACCTCACCCCCTACCTGGACGCCCTCGCCGCGGCTCAGACTCCGGCAGAGATCGAAGCAGTCACCGACCACGTCCTGGACGCCGCCGAACCTGCACTGCGCGCCGTGAGCGACTACCTCGTCGCCGCCGCCCGGTGGCGGCGGGAAAACCGCGGTGCGGCCAAGGGATCTCCCTCAAACCTGCTGATGACGGCGGCCAGCCGGGCGCTGTCGGTCCTGGCCCTCGCCGACGAGGCCAGCCTGAGCAGGCTGCGCGCCGCCTACGACCCGGCCCCCACCCCCGCGACACCGACCGGCGGCCAGCCTGGGGCCAGCGCAGGTGTCCCACCCGCTCCTCCGTCCCCCGGCACCGCGCCCCGCCGATAGCTCTCTTTCTGCGATTCCAGTCCCGCCCGACTCTCGCAAACGCGATCCCGAGGGACCACCACTGTTGATCGACACGGCACCGCCACCGCCTGCACACGGAGTCCTCTTGAAACGTCCCCCTCACCTGAACCCCACCGAATGGGCCGAATACCAACAACGCCGAGCCGAACTCGACGACCTCATGGCACAGGTCGCCGACCAGGAAGCCCAGATGGAACACGACCTGATCGCCACCCACGACGAGTACGAACTCGGCTTCAGTCAGGAGTCGCAGCCGGGAGTCACCCCCACTGGACGGACGCCTCCACCGCACCGATCTCCCGCCTCCTCCCGCGGGAGGAACCGTGGCCGCTGACGAAGCGAGCACCCCAGACTCCCGCCGCGTCGCCTCGCTCGCACCGCTTCCCGACCACCGCAACGTGGACACCCCGTGGTGGCAGGAGCTGTGGCGTCGCCACGCGCACATCACCACGCCGCTGCGGGCGCGCGGCCTGCAGTGCGACATCGAGTTCGGCCTCAGCGCCTACATCGTGCGCGTCTCGCTCCCCGACGACAGTTACCTGATCATCGGTCCGCCGCAGGAGCCGTCCTCCGAGCGCCCGCCCGGAGACCCCGAGGGCTGGATCGCGACGCGTGAGCACCCCGACGACCCGTCACTGTTCGAGGTCCTCTACGACTCGGCCCCCTCCGACGACCCCGGTGCTCCCCAGCGGCCCGAAGCCCGCCACGGCGGCAGCGCCCAGCCCCTGATCGAGACGATCAACCACCGCCTGACCCAGCTCGGACTGCTGCCGCACCCCGTCTTGCCCGGCGAAAGCCCACACGTGCACTCAGCCCAGCCGACGCCTCCGCCCCAGGCCCAGGGCGTCCCCGGCACACCCGACGACGCTCCCATCTACGTCTACGGCGACGCGCTGCGCGCTCTGACCGACCGGCTCAATGGAGCCGAGTCGCATGCGGATGCCGCTGCCCTGCTGCACCAGATCCTGGAGCCCACCGACGGCCTGCTGGCGCAACTCGGCGAGTTCTTCGAAGCAGCCGGGGAGAAGGCCAAGGAAGCGGAGGAGGACGACGGCTTCGACCTGTCCTACGACCTCGCCGACGCCGCCGCCGAGATCCGCAACCTCGCAGAGGTCCTGCACGTAGCCGAGGACCGGATGCGGGCCCTCACCCCGCTCGCGTCGGCGCCGCGACTGCCCTCCAGCCCGGCCCGTACACCGTCCCTTCCCCCGCGAGTGCTCCCGCCGGCGCAGCCGCGGAACGCGCGCTGACCCGGACCATCGCTTCCCTCCAGGAACACATGACCTCACCCCGCACCGACCTGGCCGCCTTCGCCGCCGGCCTTGCCGCGCGCCTGCCCGGCACCTGGACCAGCCAGTACCAGCGCCACTCGCAGTACGCCGACCAGTTCCCCCGCACCGAACAGCTCTGGGACACCGGCCACGTCGACTACGCCGTCAGCCAGTACGTCCTCACCCACGACGCCGTGCTCCACGGGCCGGCCGACCAGAGGCTGTACGTGGCCGACCGCCCCCGCTATCTGCACCAGTTCGTCGTCGCCCCGCTCACACCCGACAGCACGCACATCAAGCCCCACCACTTCGCCGGAGTCGAGGAACCCAACGGCATCGCCGTTCCCAAGGACCCCGCGCGCGCGGCAGCACGAGTCGCCCGGCGGCTGCTGCCCCGCTACGGAGAAGCCCTGCAGGCCGTCCTCAACAACGCGGCGCACCAGCCCCAGCCACCGCACCGGCCCCAACCGCCACAGGTCGACCAGATCCTCACGCTGACCCTCTACAGCGACGGCGCCCTCGGCGCACCGTACGAGAGCGTGCCGGTGGATGCCCGCGTGACCCTGTACACCCACGGCTTCCAGTACCACCCGCACCAAGCAGCGTTCCTCCTGCCCACCGCCTACGGGGACACCGGTCGCGCCCTTCGCGTCCACGCCGTGGTCCAGCAACTCACGGCCAAGGGCATCGGCGTGAACCTGCGCCACTCGGCGCCCACCACCAGCGCCGCCCTTCCGCCGGCCTCAGCGAAGGCCGCGTCCCCGATCCGCCGTACGCGCTGACCCGCCCGCCGCCCCTCAAATCCTTGGAGTCTCCATCCGCATCACCCGCCGCACCCTGCCGCTGTTCGCCGGCGCCGCCTGCCTCGCCCTGGCCCTCACCGGCTGTGCCGACGACGGCACCGCTGCCGCCAAGCAGCCGCCCAACGCCGGCAGCGCGCCGAAGCCGGCACCTGCCCTCAGCGCCGCCCAGGCCCGCGACGTCATCACCCACTACTCAAAGATCAACAACGAGGCCAACGCCGACCGCAACCGCGCCCAGCTCGACACCGTCGAGGACGGCCCGCTGTACGCCATGTCCGTCTCGGACTACACCGAGACCGAGGGACTTCCCGCGGCCGACCGCACGCCCTACAAGCCGTGGTCCTACGACACCGCCAGCGCCAAGCTGTACATCCCGCGCCTGGCCGCTGGACAGGACCACTGGTTCGCCGCCGCGCTCTCGGACGACAAGGAAAAGGCCCCCTCGCGTCTGGCGGTGTTCGCGGAACGACCCCAGCACAAGCGCTGGGAGCTGGTCTCCGTCGTCGACCTCGACAGCCCGAAACTGCCGGACATCGCACTCGACCACGACGGGTACGCAACGGCCGTCGCCGCCGACGGCAACAAGCACCTCGCCGCCGACGTCGGCGTTTTGCGTGCCGCGGTGCTCGACAACTTCGCCACCGGCGGCACGCACACCGGGACGAAGGTCTTCACGCCGACCACGGCGAGCAAGCGGCAGATCGAGGTCCACGACAAGACCGGCACCCGTTTCGGGGACCAGGTCACCACCGTCTTCGCCGGCGCCGCCAACCGCTACACGGACGCCTACGCTCTCAAGACCGCCGACGGCGGCGCGCTGGTTCTCTTCTCCCACATGCACACGCAGACCGACGCCGTCGCGCACTCCGGCCTGCAGATCAACCCGGGCAAGGAGGACCGGGCCTGGCTCCACGACATGTCCCGCACCTCCATCAGGTACACGTTCGTGTGCAACGACGCCGCCGCTGTCCCCGCGAAGGCCGCCCCGTCCCGGCTGATCGGCTACACGTGTGCCCGCACCGATGCCTCCGGCCCGCCGGTCTCGTCCTGGTCAGACCGCGTATAGACGCACCCGCGCGCTACCTGATGGCCGCCGAACATTTCCCGCCCCCTGCTTGCTGCGGAGAGCTCCCTGTCCACTCGCTCCTTCATCGCCCGCCCCACCGTCGGCACGGGCTACACCGGCATCCACGTCCAGCTCGACGGCGTGCCCAGCCACCACCTCCCCCTCCTCCTGGCCGCCTACCAGTACAAGTTCGGACGCGACATCGAGGCCATGTGCCGGCACCTCATCGACGACGTCGCCGTCGGCTGGGACGAACTCGGCACCGATCTCCTCGACGATGCCCCGCCCGCACTAGTGACCGCGCTGACCGGCGGCGAGCACTGGCCCAGCCGAACCCTCGACCACCTGGTCACCCCGGACGGCTCGCCGCCGGTACGCATGTCGGTCACCGACGAGACCGCCGACGACCAGGACATGCAGTGGGGGTACGTCCTGCACAAGGAGGGCGTCGAGGTGATCAGCCTCCTGCACGAGGACATCGGCCCCATCGTGAGCTGGTCCATCGACCCGCGCACCGCCTTCAACGACCACCCGGCGGCCTGGTCCTCCCTCGACTCCCCGCCCGCTATCCGGGCATCGCGCAGCACGCCGACTCCGAGCGCTCCTGCCGCAGCCCCGGCGAAGGCCAGCCCCTCTCGCCCCACCGCCCGCCGCTAGCTTTCCCTCGTCTTCCCGGAGCCTTCCCTGCCCCCGCACACCACGCCCCTGATCACCGTCGTCATCGCCAGCCGCCTGCGCGAAGACCGGCTCGACTACCTGACCGCCATGCACGCGAGCCTGACCCGGCAGTCCGTGCCGTGGGAGGCCGTGATCGCACTCGACGGTGCCTCGCCCGACCGCCTGCCGGCCCCGCTCGCACAGGATGCCCGCGTTCGCACCCTGTCGCTGCCCCGGCCGGTCGGCGCCGCCTGCGCCCGCAACCTGGCCCTGAACCACGTACGCACCCCGTACACCAACTGGGCGGATGACGATGACGAGTTCACCGACGATGCGATGGCCGTACGGCTGAACACCCTGGAGTCGACCGGGGTCGGCTGGTGTGCGGGCTGGAGCGAGGACCACTACCCCGACGGCTCGACCACCCTGTGGCGCTGTCCAACGCCGCCCGGCCGGCACGAGGCCGGCGACGTGTGGACGTACTGGAAGTCGCCGGCGGACACCATCCCCATCGGGCCGACCACGATCCTCGCCCGCACCGACCTCGTGCGCGCCGCGCCGATGGGCGGCCTCGTCCAGGGCGAGGACTACTGCGCAGCCCTCGGCGTCACCGCGCTCGCGCGCGGGATCCTGCTGCCAGTGCCCGTGTACAGGTACCGCAAGTGGAACGGGCAGATGACAGCCCAGGTCGGATACGACCAGCTGGAGGTGGCGGCCCGCGAGCACGCCTGGGCGTACGGCCGCAGCCTGCGCTCCGTCCTGCACGGCGAGGACCTTCTAGGATCCGCGAATTCGTGAGCATTTCCGCGTGATCATGAGCATTGGCAACGTTCAGTAGTTGTCACTTTCTCAAGCCCGGGTGTCAGCGCGGGCGCGGCCGACCTCCTCCTGGATGCGGTCGCGCAACCAGGGCGGCATGTCCACCGGGGCACCCTCTGCGTCAGCGAGATAGATGCAGAGTTGCCCACGCATCTCGTCCTGGCGCGGATGACCGAAAGCTTCGACGACCCGACGACCCACCTCATTGAGATCTTGGTGTGGAGCATCCACGTCCGACTGGTCATAGAACATGTGCAGGCCGGGAACACCGGGCAGGGGTCGAGTCACCTTCGGCCCCGCATCCCCGACAATCCGGCTCTCGGCGTCCCAGTACCGGATGAAGCGCAGGTTGTACGCGCTAACGACGGCCACCATCGCCAGGTCGCTCATAGCCAATCTCCTGCCTCGCAAGGGAGTTTGGACTCTAGCCGCCGCGCCGACCTGCTGGGCCGAGGGCGACCTGGTCCACCAGCGTAAAGGCCGACCCTGGTTACCGAAACCAACGTTCACCGCGGCCATTAGTACCTCACTCGCCGTTACCTATCCGAGCTAGGAGAACCACCGATTGCTCAATCTCCACCTACAGCGCCACTGCTCACTGCGTGCGGATTTCGATGTTTCCGCGGGAGCCCGTGCTCACGAAGTCGCGCTCCCTACAGACCTGGTCCATGGCTGAGGCGCAGATCATCCTGACGCACAGCCGGGAGTCCGGGATCGTCGCCATCGCCTCGGGCGAGCAGTACCCCTGGGCGCACACCGCCCTCGCGGAGAACGGCTTCCAGCGGGCCGACGACGGCGTCTGGCACCTGCCCGCGGACGGCACCAAGACCACCGTGGTCGACCTGATCAGGTGCGCGAAGCGGCACCACACCAGCGTGCACACGAGCAGCCGCCGGTTCATCGGCGACGCCGCCCGCGACCTCACGCGCCTCCTGCCCGGCCAGTGGCGCGCCTCGGTCGAGATCTACTCGCACCCCGCCTGGCAGGAAGACCTCGTCCCCTGGATCTGGGACAGCGGCGAACTCGGCCGCGCCGTCCAGAGCGAGCGAATCCCCTACGCCGCGCTCCTCACCGACGCGGTGCAGGGCACCACGCTGCTGTTCATCGAACGCCCCGGCCGTCAACTCGACTACCTGGTAGGGGCCTTCTCGCCCGAGGGGCTGGAAGGGGGCTACGGCGATCCCCACGCCCCGCGCAGCATCGTCTTGCCGCCGTTTGCCGGACGGGCTGCCCAGGCCCTCACCGGCCGGTACCTCCCCGCCTACGAGCAGGCCGTCCACGCCCGCCAGACGGCGGCCATCGCCGCCGTGCTCGGGGACATCCGCTGCGAGCACGACACCTGGCAGGCCATGAACGCCTCCGGCCGCTACAGCGACGCCACCCCGCTGAGCGCCGCCGCTCTCGGCGCCGCGACGGAGTTGTTCCTCGACCACGCCTGGCGCCGTTTCCTGACCGTCGTCGACCACGCCCCGGCGCTGCTGGACCGGTGCCGACCCGCGAGCAGCCCGTGGCCCGACGACGCCGCGGCCCTCTCCCGTCTGGCCGACGCCGTGATCGATGCCGAGACCCTGGTCGACGAGATCGTCCACGGCGGTTTCGTGCCGGAGCAGGAGCGCCGAGCACGCGCGTGGCCGGCCATCGAGACCTGGCTCACTGACGGCGAAACGTTCTTGCGGCAGACCCGCATCAGCGCACCCCACCGCCGCCCGGCTCTGCCCGTCGCCGCGCCGGCCCGCCCCCTCACCGCGGCCCGGCCCGCGCACCGCGGCCCCTGACCTTTCCGCCCCCGCCCCGAGGAGAACACCGCCCCCTTGCAACCCGGCACCCACTTCGCCTTCGGCGACCACGAGGAACACGGCTTCGTGGCCTCCTTCACCGCCTCTATGCCCGCGCACCTCGCCCACTGGTACCTGGAGCGCGAGCAGTTCGAGCCCGTTCCCGGAGAACCCGGCCTGTACCGGCTCAGCGAGCCCGAGCGCGACGGAGTCCGCCGCACCCGCCAAGCCGTCCACGACCTGCGCCGCCAGGGCTACACCGTGCAGGCCGACATCCGGCTTGACCCGTCCCTCTCGGCCGGACCGGCACACTCCGCCCGGCCCCACGGACTCGAGGAGCGCCGCAGCCGTCTCGCCCAGGCCGCCGCCGGCCGGACGACGCAGCGCTCTACACCGCCCACCACCTCCCCGCCAGCGGCCCGGCCGATCCCGCCGAAGCCCACCTACGCTCCGACCGTCCACCTGACGGCCGTGACCGGCGGGCGGTCCCGATGACTCCCGCGAGCAGTCCGGCCCCCGACGGCCCCTTGCCGACCGCTCCCGAACTGGCCAACGCGGCATGCGACTTCCGTTTGCGGCTGGCGGTCATCGACCGCGCGACCGAGGCCGCGCTCGATAGGACACGCGACCGCTACGGTCGTACCGTTAACGCGGGTGCCGCGGCTGCCGCACGAGCCCACCGCGACAAGGCCGCGGTGGAGGCGTACGCCGCCCACCTCGCCCCGCACGCCGAGGCTCTCCTCGATGCCGCCCGCCTGGTGCTCGATGAGCTGCCACCCGCTCGGCACCTGGCCGGGTGGCGGGCCGTCCTGGACGGCCTGGCCGTTTCGGCCGCCGAGATCCGCCGGGCGCTCGACCGGCCAGCCGCCCCCGGTTCCCCGGCCGCGCGCGCTCAGCACGCGGCCCTGTGGCCGCACCTGGCCGCCTGGGCGGACCACGGCTCCATCGCCAGCAACCTCGCCGACCAGCAGGGCGGCCAGCACCACAAAGCTCCGCTGACCGACGAGGAACAGCAAATGTGGACCAAGAAGGCCCAGGCCGCGCAAAGGCGCGGCGAGCTGGAGCTGACCGAGTCGTGGTACGCCGCCGACGGGCAGCCGATCACCCTCGCCTATTTGGTCGAGGATGACGACTCGACGGTGGTCGCGCTGCGCGGCGACCCGGACGCACCGGGCTGGCAGGTTGTCGGGCACTACGCCCACGAGTACGAGGCGGGCAAGGTGCTGCCCGCTCCGGTTCCGCCCGGCGTGCTGCGCGCGGACGTCTCCCGGTTCAACCGCCCGGCACCGGTCCCGGAGGTGTCCCTGCAGGACCTCATCCGCGATGTCGTCGAAGGCCACAGTGCCGGTGACGCCTCCAATGCGCTTCTCAGCGCTGTCCAGCGCGGCTATGACGCCGGCCCGATGGTCCGCCTGCAGGAACTCCTGGAGACCAGCGGCCAGTTCGCCAGCGCCCTGGAGACCGTACAGTGCCGCCAGATCGCCGCCCGCCTGGCAGCGCTGAGCCGGCAGATCGAGTTCCTCACCCGCGAAGTCGAAGAGGCGGCCGAGGACCTCGGCGCGACCGTCGCCGTCCTGCCCCCGCACCGCACCCCCGTGCTGCGCACCCGTCCGCGCCCCGCCGTGGACACCACACCGCCCACGCCGCCACCCCGCGCCAGCACCACCGCCCGACACCGCTAAGCCCATGTCCCACCTGGACTTGGCGAACACGAGCCCATGGAGCAGTACGCGATCAACCTTGCCCTCGCAAAATACGAGCACGATCGTGAGCTGTCTTGAGCGCCCGCGGCCTAGGGGCGGCCATGCCAGCCGCCCCGGAGCAGCGGCTACTACTGACGCTTACTCACATGTGACACGGCGGTCATGCCGGCGCCGTAGGTGAAGGCAAGGACGGCCCCGCCAGAAGCGACGGCGGTGAGGGCAGGCTGCCCCAGAACAGCGGAGCCGATCCCCGCAACCAGCCCAGCGATGACGGATACCAGCGCAACGACGACAACGTGATACACGCGGTGGTCACAGGTAGAAGTGGTGGCAGACAAGTAGGGCCCTCCCATACTCCGTCGGAGCGCCGTCACCTGAATCAGGGCAGGGTGCATCCTGCGCTGGATTCACGTCACAGCGTCGCCGCCCAGCGGGCGTCGCGATAGGGAAGCGCCGGCCAGGCGCGCCTATCGCTCCTCGGATGGAGCGCCGTAGCGGTTGGCCATCATCACCGATGCACCATGCCTTTCAAGGATCTCGTCGACCACGTCCATAGTAGCCAACCCCACTGACACACAGACAAGTTGGTGACCGCTTCGGGGGAGCCCAAGCGCCGATCTGCAGCGACTCCCACTTACCTGGTCTTCACGCGCGAAGCCTCATTGCAGGCACTGGTGGCCGTGCTCCTGGCCAAGCGTCCCGCCCGCCGCACCGCCCTCGCCGGACACCTCGCCAAGCAGCCGCTCGCCGACCCGGCGCTCCCTGGCACCGGCGCGGCCTTCGCTCTCACCGTCCTTCTCGCCGCGCGCCGACGTCTGGGCCCCGCGGGCACTCGCGGTGCGGCTTGCGCCGGTGCCTGCTCCGTGGCCGGCATAAGACGCCCTGATCAGGGCGCAACCCCCACCTTGCAACCCCTTTGAGGAGATCGAATTATGGCTGTTCGTACGCACTGGACCGTGGAGCACGCCTGCTCCCACCGCGTGGATCATGACCTGTCCAATCGCCCTGCCGACAAGCGGGCAGGCTTCGCCCGCTGGCTCGCGTCGAAGGACTGCACCGACTGCTGGAAGGCGGCGCGCGACGCCGACACCGGGTCCAAGGAGGAGTGGCTCGCGGCCAAGCGGGCCGAGGAGCAGGAGGCAGCCCTCGCGTGGGCGAAGCAGTTCGACATGCCGCAGTTGGAGGGCCCGGCCAAGGCCCTGGACTGGGGCGAACGCTCCCGCCACCAGCTGATGACATCCGCGCACACCGCGCTCGTCATCGAGGGCACGTGGGACGAGGCGGACTGGGCGGAGCTGGAGGAGAAGGCCCGCGCCATCACCCGTGCCGGATGGTGGATCGACCAGCGCGACGCCGAAGGCACTGACCTGCTCGAACTCCTCGACGCAGCCAGTGAGGCGGACCGCGGGACGGAGAACCCGTTCCACTGACGGCTGGGCAACATAGCCGGATAACGCCGGTTAGCCAAACCGGCGTTCCTCCGGACTATTGATGCTCCCACCCCGCCAGCATCTGCGTGGAAGGAACTCATGTCCCAGCTTCCGCCCACCTCGGCGTTCGCACCGACGCCCGACCCGCTCACCCCCGATCGAGACATCACCCACGCCCACTTCCAGGCCGGTGACACTGTCGTCGTCCTGAAGGGGATGGCCGGCGGAGAACTGTGGGGCGATGCGATGCGCGTCGTGGCCCCGTCCTGGCACACCCCGACCGACGAGGACGGCTGGCGGCTGCGTGATGCGACCGGCGGCGCCCAGTCCTATGTCACCGCCCACCCCCGCTACCTCGTGCACCTCTCGCGCCGCTGCCCGGACTGCCTGATCTACCTGCGCGCCATGGAGGATGCCCTCTTTACGCGGTTCGCCGACCGCGACGAGCTGATCGACTGCGGCTGGTACACCACCACCGCCCTGGGCCAGCTCGTGCACATCGCGGACATCCGGAGTGGCCGATGACTTCCCCCACGCACTGTCCCGGCCGTTCCGCCGCGCTCGACAGAGCCAGGGCCCGAGCCACCGCATCTCCGGTCGATTCTTCCTGGCCGCTTCACCTGGCCGAAGACCTCCGCGACATCGAGGCCGACTGGAGAACTTCGGCCGAGGTGTGCGCGGATGCTGCCTGGGCGGCACGGTCGGCCGGCCACAGCGTCCTGGCCCTGCTGTCCCCGCAGGACGTCACCGCAATGGGCCTTGACCCGATCACCGCCCGCACCTTGGCTCATCTGTACCTGAGCGCCCTGCGGTTCGACTTCCGCTGCCCCACCCTCCAACGCCTCGTCGAACAACTCGCGGAAACCGCGCGTCAGCCGCTGGACTGCTACACCCGGGCCTTGTACGCCTTCGCGCTGCTGGGCCAGTCCCGCCCGGAGGGCCTGGCGGTCATGGACGAGGTCCTCGCGGAGGCCGGGCAGCACACCAAGACCCTGCACGTCCTGCTGCACGGGCTGTGGCTCGGCCAGGACCTGGACCAGGGCGCGGAGCGTCTCCTGGCCCTCAGCTCCCGACCGGCCCTCGCCACCGGCAGCGACCCGATCGTCCTCTTCCGCGTGGCGGGTGCCCTGCGCCGGCTGGGCCGGTACGACGAAGGGCTGGGCGCCATCGACAGGGCGATCGACTGTCTCCCTCCGGGGGACACCTCGGTGCACGCCGACCTGGTCCGCGAGCGCTCCCTGCTCTGCACAGCCCGCGACCTTCATCAGCACCGGCCGCCCACCCGCACGTCGAGCGGGGTGCCGTCATGATCCCCCGCCTGCACGCACGGACCCACTCGCCGCGCGACCCGCTCGCCGAGGCACTCGGGCGGCCCCTTTCCCCGAACGAGGGTCTGACGAAGTACACCATCGTCGCCCACTGGCCGGACCTGGGCTACTACACCCCCAACGACGAGCAGAGAACCTGGACATCCGCTCAGTGGGCCGAGCACCTCGAAGATCCCTACCTGGAGCATCCGTTCACTGCCAGTGCGGACGACGACCGACGGGCGATCCTCCATCTCGACATCCGCCTCCACCCGGACGACCGGGAGCTGACCGGTCCCGAGTGGGCCGAAACCGCTCACCGGTTCGCGCGAGCCGCCGGCATCGAGATACCCGGCGCCGCGGAGCACGGCTGGCGGTGGATCGCCGTCCAGGCACAGCCCGGGCGCCTGGACCTGATCGCCAACCTGATCCACCTCGACGGCACCTGGCGCACCCCGCCCTCAGACATACTGCGGCGCCTTGCGGACGAGGCACGCCGCATCGAACAGGACCTCAACTTGATCCCCGCCCGCACCGGACCCGCGACACGCCCCGCTGTCCGTACGGCGCCCACCGCATCCGCGCAGTTCGCGAGCGTCCTTACGCAGCTCGCCGACGAGCAGGCCGGCCCGCTGGCCACGGTCCGCGGACTGATCGAGCACACCGCTCACCGCATCGCCCGCCAGCCCGGAGCCGCCAGCACCGAAGCAGCACACGGTCTGGAGCTGATCGCCCGCCGGCTCCACGCGATCCAGCAGGACCTGGACACCACCGCGGCCCACCTGGTCCGCCGGTCCCGGATCGCCGACGCACCGCCCGTAGCCCGGCACACCGCCCACAGATCTCCGTAGGAGCAACGCCTTCTTGCCCCATACCGGCCGCTTCATGGACATCCGCCGCGACTCGAACTCCAGCGAACTCCTCGCGCGCGGCGGCGACTTGGACGCACACAGCATTCTCCAGCGCGCGGGATTCATCGCGGTCGTCCGCCTCCACGAGACCTACCACCGCGCCCCCGCCGGCCTCACCGAGGACGACGAGTCCCGTCTCGCCACCGATGCCGTAGCGCGCCTGCCGGCTGCCGGGTACCACGTCGACTGCGACGAACCTTTCGACACCGACGCCCGCCCCGCACGCTATCCCACGCTCGGTACCTCGGCCTCCCACCTCGCCGAACGCCTGCGCGAAGCCACCGACACCGCCGAGGCAGCCGACATCCTCACCGAACTCACCGCGCCCCACGACGGCATCCTCGCCGGGTTGGAGGAAACCCTCGGCGCTCTGGCGGAGTTCTTCGACGGACTCGGCAACGCGACCGATCCGCACACCGCCCGGCGCCTGCGCTACCTCGCCGACGAATACGTCCGCGTCATCCACTCCGACCTCGCGTACACCCGCGAACGGCTGGCCGACCGGCACGCCCCTCACCCGGCCGCCGCCCCTGCGCCGAGCAGGTGCCCGACCACGAGCCCGAACGCTCCGCCGTGTGCGCCTGCCCACCCCCGCCGCGTGCACTGCCGGCCCCGGCACCGCCGCCCGTCGGTGCCACCCGCCTGCGCCGCTGAGCCCCTGCAACTGCCCAAGGACACCATGCACGACCACGACACCTCCGAGCACCTCGCCTCGTACGCCGACGTCCTCGCCGGTGAACTCCCCGATACCTGGACCAGCACGCACCTGACGGCCGACGCCAAAGACGACCTCGCCGAACTCGCCGACCGGATCTGGGACCTGGACCTGGTCGCCGCCTCCCTCGGCGAGCACCCGCTGACGCAGGCAGCCGTCCTCAGCCGCCCCGACGGCGCCCAGCTCGTCCTCCTGGACCGGCACGACGGACGCGACGGCTTCCTTCTCGCCGCCGTCGCCCCGCGCGCCCTGCCCGACGAGGCGTACCGGGCTGTCCCTGAGCCCAACGGCGTCGCCCTGGCAGACGACCCGTTCCTGAGTGCCGAGCAGGTCGCTGGCGATCTGCTCGCCCGCTACGACCGTGCGCTCGCACAGGTCCGGCACAACGCCCTGGGTGGCATCCAGCCCTCCCAGCCGGACCGGATCGTCCTGACCTGGCAGCCGGACGGCAGCGTCGCCACCGCCCCCGCCGACGACCGGGCCGGCACGATCCTCGTCGCCCACGGCTTCATCCAGGACCCGCAGAGCGGCATCTACCGCCTGGGTGGTGACGACACCCAGGTCCAGGCCCGCGCCCTGCGCGAGATCGGCCCGCGCCTCGACGCGCTCGGCATCGGTACCGCCCTCCAGCACCCCGCCGGACGAACCGCGCCTACCTCAGCCCCGGCATCCATGCCGCCGACCCCGTCCGGCACCCGTACGCCAACCGCCAGGACTCGATGAACCAGGCGGAGGCCGACCTGGGCATCCCCTCCCTGCTCCTGACCGGTCATGACGTCAAGTGCACGCCCGGCGTCTTCGACGAAGCCACCTACCGGCGGGCCATGCACGGCCTCCGCACCAGAGCGGCCCGTCCCGCAGCGCAGCAACCGGCACCGGACGGCTCCCCGTCGCACTCCGCACCGGCCCGCTGTACCCCGTAAGACGCCCGAGCGGCCCCGGCACCACGCCGGGGCCGCCCAGCACACCGCCCGACTCCCGGAGAAACCCGTAGCACCCCGCACACCCCCACCGATCAGCAACCGGCTCAAGCCCCGGCTCGCCACAGCCCTGTTCCGCCGCTATCTGCGCGCTTGCATACCGACCGGTCCCGACCACACCTCCCCGCTGACCGGCGCCCGCCCGGGGGGCGTCCTCACCGAGTCACAGCGCGTCGGGCAGCGCCACCACCACTGACCGTTCACCGCCCCGGAGGAGCATGTCCCACCCCGCCCCCTATCCGGTGAGACTGGCCGACGAGATCACCCGCCAGCTCGGCCAGCTCGCCGACCACCTCTCGCAGCTTCCCCCGCCCCAGGCCGCGCAGGTCATCGCCCGCGTTCTCGACCCGGACGCCGGAGTCCTCGGCGGCGTCACTCACCTCGTCGCCACCGGAAGCGTGTTCGCCAAGGACCAGGCAGAGCGCGGCGCGCTCCCCGCGGAGGTGTGGCTCGCTCTGGGCCGTGCCTCGAACGAACTGCACGACATCACCCTCGACCTGGACGAACACAAGGACGCCCTGGCGCACGTCAGCACCCAGCCCGCCACCACCGAGGCGAAGCGCCCAGTGCCCGCACCGCTCGTGGTCCGGCGGCGCCGGTGAAGAAGAAGCAGTGGCAGGGCTGGGGGCCCGGCGAGCAGGCCGAGCAGCACTACCTCGTCCAGCCCCGTGCCCTGGCAGGCGGCGGCGACGTCCGGCACGTCTCGGAGTTCCTGCGTGCCTCGGGCTGGCGGGACAAGTCCAAGACCGGCGGCCCTTTGTTCATGGAGAGCCCGGACCGGACCGTCCGCGTCGCCTACGACCCTTACGTCCTTCCCGGCGGCTGGACCATCCACGGCCGGGCAGACGGGGCCAGCGGCGAGTGGTCAGCGCACCTGGGCCGTCAGGCCCCGGTGGAGATCGTCGCCGGCCTGACCGACGCCCTCACCCGTCCCCGCTCCGCACACGCCCCCAACGTCTGGGCTCCGCTGCAGGAACAGAACTGGCACACGCGTTTCGAGGGCGAAAACTACGTGGCGACCAGCCCCGACAGCACCGCGTGGATGCAGTACGGCCAGAACCCCGACGGCACGGCGATGTGGTGGAGCGGAGCGCAGGACAAGCAGGGCAACGGCTGGACGGCCCACTTCACGCCGAACACCCCGATGCACCTCGTGCAAGCCTTCTCCACCGAACTCGCTAGCCCCGACCCCGTGATGCGCCCACGCGGACGCGTCCCGCACAGCGCGCAGATCCGCACCTGGTCGGTATCCGTCGAGCCCTCCCAGCTCAGCGCCTGGCAGCAGGCCCGCATCACGGCCGCCCGGGCCGCCACCTGGGCCCGCAACAGCGCCCGAAGCACCAGACCGCGCACCACCGCCCGCGCCCACGCCGCCGCCGACGGCGCACGAACCCGCCGCTGACCACGACACCCACCACCCCGAGGAGCCCGATGCCCGCACTCACCCCGGACACCATCCGCGCCGCGACCGACACCCTGTGCCGTCTCACCGAATACCTGCGCGAGAACCCCGACCCCAAGGAGGCGCTCGCTCTCGTCGAGCCCCTCCTCGACGAATACACCGGCCTGCCCATCCAGCTCGGTGACACCCTGCGCGCCCTCGCCCGCGCCGTACAGAGCCACCCGAACACACCGCGCAGCGAGAAGATCAGTGATCTGGTCACCGAGCTGCGTGCCGCGGCGTGGGTGCAGACCGACCAGTACATGCTCCACTACGTCCTGGACGAGCTGCGCAAGGTGATCGGCAGCGCCGCCGCGAGTGAGCCGGGGTGCGGTCGGTGCCGCTGAGCGAACGGCAGCTCGCCGGGTTCGCCGACAAGCACGCCTGGCGGATCCCCTTCGACACCAGCCCCCGCCATCTCGCCGGCCCCGGGGATGCCCGCCACGTCACCCACGGCTTGGCCACCGCCGGATGGAGCGCCGTCTCCGACCCTTTGAGTGCCGAGATCGTCCTGCGCAGTCCCGACCTTCGCCACAGCCTCCAGTTCGACCCGCAGTCCGCCACCTCTGCATGGTGGCGGCTGCGGGCCGAGCCCACCGACACCGAGCCCGGCTGGTACGCCGAGTTCGGTGAACTCGTGCCCGCCGAGGTCCTCGCCGGCTTCACCGATGCCCTCATCGCCCCGCCGCCACAACAGCCAGACCCATGGCAGCCGGTGACCTCGGCGGGCTGGCACCGCGACTCGGACGGTACGGCGCGCTCGCCGGACTCCATGTGCCACATCGAACTGCGCCCGTTGAGCGAATTCAGTGGCCGGTCGTCCTGGCACGTTGAGACCTGCGAGCCCGGCGACGGGCAGTTCCCCGGCCCGCGCATCTGGCACGCCTACTTCGACAGGGACGTCCCCGCCCACCATGTCGGATCGTTCCTCACCGCGCTGGCCGACCGCAGCCCGCTCCAGCGCGGCATGTACGACCGCACCGGCCACTACAGCGCCGTGCAGGAGCCCAGCCCGCTGCGCCCGCAGCAGGTGGTCGACGCCCACACCGCCCGTATCGAGTCGCTCCGTGCCCGGGCACGCTCCGCCCGCAGGCAGCAGACGAAACCCGCACCGACGCCGGCAAAGGCCCACACCGCCCAGCCGGCCGCCCGCCGCTGAACCGACAGGGACCCCTTTCCCATTTCCGCCGATCACCGCGCCCACCGCGCCCTCCTCCGTCACCTCGACCATTACGTGAGCGACAGCAAGAAGATCCTCGACGCCTGGGACGCCTACTCCGACGAACACACCGACCTCGACGGCTGGCCCTACGACGACCACGCCTACGGAAGGCGCGCGAGCCAGCGCGACGCCGACACCGCCGAGGCATTCGAGCCGCTCCGGTACGGCGCCCGTCACCTGCTGGCCACGGCCGAAACGCAACTGGCCCACCTGCCGGAGACCAACGTGCAGAGCCGCTGGGTCTACCAGCTGGGCGTCCTGCGCGACGCACTCGACCGACTCGACGAACTGCACGAGCAATGGCTGGTCACCCGCGACGCCCTCCCCGCCACCGCCAAGCCCGGCACCCCGGACTTCGACGACGCACTCGCCGCACATCACGCCGAATCGTGGAGCTACCTCGACGACTGGGCCACCCACGGCAAGGCGCTCCGCGAGATCAACACGGCCGCCCGTAAAGCCCCTTCACCCCTGGCTCCCACACCGACACCGGCCCCGGCCACCGCGCCCGACCGGCGAGCTACGGCACGGAAGTGAGCACGCCCCCGACTCCCGAGACCGTCGAGGTCGACTTCATCACGCCGCGCCACCTGGCCGGCGGCGGTGACCCCGCCTGGATCACCGTCCCCCTGCACCGCGCCTGCGGCTGGAGCCACGGCAACGCCCCCCTGATACCCCGCGTCCTGCTCTCCAGCCCGGACCAGGAGACCCTCCTGCGCCTGGAACCCGACCCCCACGGACAGTGGTGGAACCTCAACCATGCAGCGGAGCCGGACCGGCCCGCCTGGTACGCGAGTTTCGGCGCCCGCACCCCGGTCGAACTCATCGCCGCCTTCAGCGACGTCCCGCCGGCAACTCCAGGCCCGCCGCGCCCGCCGCCGGCCAGGAACAGCCGCAGCCGCTGAATGCCCCGCCCCCGCCCGGAAGGCACGTAACTCTTTGCCCCCCACCTCCTCCAACAGTTCCACCGACGGGTACGACATCGTCCTGCGCCTCCTGATCGGAGTCGCAGCCGTCGTCGTCCCCCTGTCCCACCTCGCCTGGCTGTCCGGCAACATCACCGCCTACCTCACCGGAGGCGGCTGGGCGCCGTACCAGCCGACCACCGCCCTGCTCCACCCCCAGCGCCTCTGGCCCCACGCTGGAGAAACACCCCTGCTGATCGGGGCACGCATCGTTCCCGTTCTCCTCCTCCTGGCCCTCGGGACAACAGCGGGCACCCTGTTGGCCCGGCACAAGAACCGCAGCGGCGGCCGGAAGAAGAAGATCACCGGCATGGCCAAGGCCCGGGACATCGAACCGATGATGGCCAAGGCGATCACCGAGAAGGCCCGCTCCCTGCGCCCGAGCCTGAAGGACGCCAAGCACATCGAGGCCCGCGACACCGGCATCCTCCTCGGCAACCTGCAGGGCACCAAGCAGGAGATCCGCATGGGCTACGAGGACGTGGCCGTCGCCATCATGGCGCCCCGCTCGGGCAAGACCACCTCGCTCGCGATCCCCTCCATCCTCGCCGCGCCCGGCCCGGTCCTGCTGACCTCGAACAAGGCCGCCGGCGATGCGTTCACCGCCACCTACGACGCCCGCGCCGCCGTGGGACGGGTGTGGTCGATGGACCCGCAGCAGATCGCGCACGCCGCACGCGAGATGTGGTGGAATCCCTTGGCGGACGCCAAAACCCTCGACGGCGCCGGGCGGCTGGCCGGCCACTTCCTCGCCGCCTCCGTGGACGCCTCCCAACAGGGCGACTTCTGGTCCAAGGCCGGATCCAACATCCTCGCGCAGCTCTTCCTCGCCGCGGCCCTGGACGAGCGGCCGATCACCGACGTCATGCAGTGGCTGGCCTTCCCCGCCGACCGCACCCCGCTCGACATCCTCCGCGACGACGGATTCACCGCCATCGCCGCCCAACTCAAGGGCACCGTGGAAGGACCGCCGGAAACCCGGGACGGCATCTACGAGACCGCCCGCCAGTACGCCGCCGCGCTGCTGAACAGCGAGATCACGGCCTGGGTCACCCCGCAGAAGAACGTTCCGGAGTTCAAGCCGTCCGAGTTCGTCACCTCCACCGACACCCTCTTCCTGCTCAGCAAGGACGGCGGAGGCGGAGCATCGGCGCTGATCGCCGCGTGCGCGGATTCGGTGATGCGGGCCGCGACCGCGCAGGCCGAACGCGCCGGCGGACGCCTCGACCCGCCCATGCTCGCCATCCTCGACGAGGCCGCCAACGTGTGCAAGATCTCGGACCTTCCGGATCTGTACTCGCACCTCGGATCGCGCGGGATCATCCCGATCACGATCCTGCAGTCCTACCGCCAGGGCCAGAAGGTCTGGGGGGACGCCGGCATGGACGCCATGTGGTCCGCCTCGACCGTCAAGGTCATCGGCTCCGGTATCGACGACCCCGACTTCGCGGACAAGCTGTCCCGCCTGATCGGCGACCACGACGTCGAGACCACCTCGACCTCGCACTCCGAGTCCGGCAAGTCGACCTCGGTGTCGATGCGACAGCAGCGGATCCTGCCCGCCGACGAGATCCGCGCCCTGCCCAAGGGCACGGCGCTCTGCTTCGCCACCGGTATGCGCGCAGCCATGCTCGACCTGCGCCCGTGGTACCAGGAGCCCGGCGCGGCAGAACTGTCCGCGGCGTCCGTCCGCGCGTCAAAGGCAATCACCGCCCGGGCCATCGCCAAGCACGCACCGACGCAGTCCGACTTCGGGCTGGCCACGTGATACTCGACCTCTTTGCGGGTCCAGGTGGCTGGAGCAGGGCACTGAAGGTCCTCGGTGAGCGCGACATCGGCCTGGAATGGGACGAGTGGGCCTGCAAAACCCGCGTGGCCGCTGGACAGTTGACGATCCGCGCCGACGTGGCCATGTATCCGACATGGCCCTTCCTCGGCCGCACGTACGGCCTGATCGCCTCCCCGCCGTGCCAGGCATGGAGCATGGCCGGCAAACGCCTCGGCCTACTCGACCAGCCGCTGGTGCACACGGCAGTCGAGGACCTCGCCGCCGGACGCGACACCCGCGAGCGCCTCCTCGCCGCCTGCCGCGACGAACGCTCCCTGCTCGCGGCAGAGCCGATGCGCTACCTGCATGCCCTGAACGCGGTCGGCGAGCCCGAGTGGGTCGCGATGGAGGAGGTGCCGGACGTCCTGCCGCTGTGGAAGCAGTACGCGGCAATCTTGCGGACCTGGGGGTTCTCGGTCTGGTACGGGATCCTCAACGCCGCCGACTTCGGCGTTCCACAGACGCGCAGGCGGGCGATCCTGCTCGCCTCCCGGGTCCGTACGGCACAGCCCCCCACGCCCACGCACGCCCAAGTCGCCGAGCCGGAATCGCTGTTCGGTCCGGGCCGCGCCCGCTGGGTCAGCATGGCCGAAGCCCTGGGATGGGGCGCGACCGACCGGCCCGTTCCCACCGTCTGCGCCGGCGGCGGACCGGGCGGCGGGCCCGAGCCGTTCCCATCGGGCTCCCGCAAGACGCTGTCCGACGCCCGGGAGCGCGGCACCTGGATGCCCAGGCTGGACGGTGTGGTCCTGCAGTCCCGTCGCGAAGGCGCTGGATGGGCGGCCCGGCACGGCACCCGCAAGAACCGTGCCGCCGACGCTCCGGCGCCGACGTTCACCTCCGAGGCGCACCGCTGGTCCTGGTCCCTGCGCAGCAACAACCAGGCCAACGCCACCGTCCGTCCGCTGTCCGAGCCGGCGGGCACGCTGTTCTTCGGTCACCGCGCGAACGAGTGCACCTGGGTCGCCGAACCAGTGTCGGCTACGGCCAACGACACGGACGTGCCAGCGGTGCCGGAGCCAATCCGGATCACCGCCCGCGAGGCCGGCCTCCTGCAGACCTTCCCCGCCAACTACCCCTGGGCCGGCAACAAGGGCCAGCAGTTCTCGCAGATCGGCAACGCTGTACCCCCGCTGCTCGCTGGCCACCTCCTCGCCCCGCACCTCGGCGTCACCCTCGACCCCGACGACTTCGCCCTCGCCGCCTGATGCCCCACACCCCCGAACCCGACGAAGACGACCTCGACTGGATCGCGCCGACGCAGCCGGTATTCCACGTCGAGCAGGCCCTCCTCGGCGCTCTCCTCCTCGAACCACACCGTCTCAGCGACGTCAGCGGCATCGCCGCCGGCTCCTTCTCCACTGCTACGCACGCCGCCCTGTTCGCCGCCATCAGCACCCTGCCTCCGCCCGACCCCGCCGAGCACGTGAAGAACACCAAGTGGCTCGACCAAGTGCTCGCAATGAGCCGCCAACAGGCGCGCGGACTGACCCCCTCTTACCTCCACACCCTCGTCCAGGTCTGCCCCTGGCCCCGCCACGCACGGGCCTACGCCCGCATGGTCGAGGCCGAAGCCGCCCGCCGTCGCCTGCAGACGGCCGCCGAACGCCTCATCCAGACCGTCGACGACGCCTCCCACCCGCACCCAGTCGAGAAAGTGCTCGCCGAGGCCGACGCGATCACCGCGGTCGTGGACGACATCGCGAGCCGGTTCCCGCCGCGCACCGGAGTGCTGCCCCGCACCGCGGCACCGCCGCCGGCCATCACCACCGACCGCACCGAGGCGGTCGAGGAGGAGCAGCTGCTCCTAGCGACCGCCACCGCCCACCCCGCCGACATCGAGTCCGTCCGGTGGCTGCTCCCCGACGACCTCACCCGGCCCCTGCACGCCGGCCTGTGGCAATGCCTGACCGCCCTGGCCCGCCGCCGCGAGCCCGTCGACCCCGTCACCGTCCTATGGGAGGCCCAACAGCGCGGCCTGCTCGACCACGCGAGTGAACCCGGCGAGGTGCTCCGCCTGCTGGCCGAACCGGCCGGTTCCGTGGAGCACTGGGGCGAACGTGCCCTGCAGCGCTCCCTCCTAGCCACCGCCGATCACGCTGGCCGGCGCATCTCGGCGTACGCCGGAGACCCGGCGAACACCCCGTTCCAGCTTGTGGTGGGCGCCCGCCGCGCCCTCGCCGACGTCAGCGCGGTTCGCACCCGCTGGCAGCACGCCACGGGAACTGTCCCGCCACCACGGCCGCGCCCGGCACCTGCCACTCGCGCCGGCCCGCCGACCACGACGGCCGCTCACGCCGCCCGCGCCGCGCGAGCAACCCGATAGCACCCCACTCACGCCGGTGGCCGGACCCGAAGGCCCGGCCACCGGCAGAAGAGACGACACCCAACGTGACTCCCTCCATCGACGCTCACGTCCGCCTCGACACCCACCCAACCCATCCCAGCGCCGTGACCGCTGTCCTGACCGGCAGCCAGGCCCGCATCGCTGGCATGGCTTTGGAGGCAGCCGACTGGGCCGTCCTCGCCGACAACGTCCTGGTCCTGGCCCGCATCGACCACGAGGAGCCCTACTGGGCTGAGGACGCAGCCAAGCACCTGTCCGCCGGCGGCATCACCGTCGAAATCACCCCTCGACTCCGGGAGGCCATGGACGAGGAATGGACCTGGGCGGACTATCCGATGCCGTGGTGCACCCGCAGCGAGATCCGCGAGGTCTCCAACCAGGCGCAGAAGATCCACGACGACATCCGCCACGGCCATCTCCTCATCCACGCACACGCCCACGACGGTCACACCACCGTTGCGGTCGGCACGTACCTCGGCCGCAACGGCAAATCCGTCTACCTCCACGGCGAGGACCACCTTCGCCAGGTCGCCGACACCTTCGACTCACCCGCTCAGGCCCTGCTCGCCTTCGAGAAGATCCACGGCACCGACGTGCGCCCCGGTCCGGCACCCCTGACCGACGCCGAGCGCGCCGCCGTCGAGGCCCGCGCCACCTTTGACCTCGGCGCAGCGAAACCCGGGCCTCACTGCCCGAAGCCGGAGACCGTCCCCGTCTACCTGGCCGATGCCGGCGACCACGACGCCCTCCTCGACGCCTTCCTCGACAGGCACGGCGAGTTCGAGAAGTGGCGGACCTGGTCCGACGAGACAACCCACGCCATCCACGAGTCGCAGACCCTGCGCATCGAGCGCGTCCACGAGACCCCGGCCCACGAGACCGCGTGGACCGTAGCCGCCTACGAGACGCCCGTCTCCGACCGCACGTGGGTCCTCACCGCAACCGGCGCCACCCCCGCCCCGGTGATGGAGGAGCTTCTGAATCACCTCGCCGACGGCGATGGCTGGGACACGTCCACCGGCGCACCGGTGGACGACAAGATGGTCACCGCGGCCACCCAGCCCCTCTCCGACGCCGGATGGAAGCACACCGTGGACGGGCGATGGATCCGCTGGACATGCCCCGACGGGGACGCGGGCGTCCAGTTCGACGCCTTCACAGCACAACACCCGAATCAGAACCTGGCCACCTGGACCGTCTGGGCCGGCCCCGGACCGGACCGGCCCGCCTGGGCCATCACCGCGTCCCCGCACATCCCGAGTTCACTGCTGGCCGATCTCTTCGAAACCCTCGCCCACGAGGCCGGCACGCGCCAGGCAGAGCCTGCGGGCCTCGAACACAGGACCAGCCTCGCTACCAGTCCGCCGGCCACGCCCACGGTTACGGCCGGCCCAGCCGCCACCCGTGCACGCTGATCATTGGCGCACACGAGCGGGGCAACGTAGCGCGGGATCACCGGTTGGCCAAACCGGCGATCCCGCGCACATTCGTTCGCGGCGCATTCTGCCCCGTTCCATCGACGCCAGGTCTGGGATTCCGCGGCCTCGGTCGTAGCACGCTCAGGCCGCTCTTGATGTCAGTGACACCCTTTAGGATTCGGTCCGAGGGGTTGAGCTGTGCTTCCTGAACGCGTCGGCAGGAACCACGGCAGGCTTACAGACACGGACGGGGAGCCGCATGCTGGAAGACCGGTGGACGACGGTCACCGAGTCCGAGTATGAGCACGAGCGCCGTGGTCTTGAGGCGATCCGCCGGCGTCTGCCAGATGAGGAGCCGTGGCGGGCCTGGTCGAACTTCATGTTCACCGCGAACAGCGGGCACGTCCGTGAGGTCGATCTTCTGGTGGTAGCGCCGGCCGGGGTCTTCCTGGTCGAGTTGAAGGACTGGCACGGCTCGGTCCACGGCGGCGGCAACGACTGGGTGCAGACCACGCCCAGCGGGACCAGCCGTCGGCACGGCAATCCGCTGCACCTGGCGAACCGGAAGGCCAAGGAGCTGTCGGGCCTGATCAACGGCGTCTCCGGTCGGCCCGCGCACCGAACGAAGATCTGGGTGGGTGAGGCTGTCTGCTTCACGGACGACAAGCTTCAGGTGAACCTTCCGGCTGCCGACATGAACGGCGTGTTCACGGTCAAGCAGCTGGTGGAGATGCTGGCCGTGCCGCCGGGAGACGCCCGCTACCAGATCACAGCCGAGGCATCCCGCTTTGTCGATGCAGCCCTGAAGAAGCTCCGTATCGCACCGATCCGCCGCCAGCACGAGGTGGGCTCCTACCTCCTGGAGGCGAAGGCGTTCGACTCCGGGCCGTCCTGGGCCGACTATCTGGGACGCCATTCCCAGCTGCACGATCTGGCACGGGTACGGGTCTTCCTCAGTGAACGTGGTGCCTCCGACGACGAGCGGCGCTCGGTGGAGCGTGCCGCCGCCCGCGAGGCATCGGTACTCAGCCGTTTTCGTCATCCCGGTGCGGTACAGCTGAAGAATTATCTGCCGTCGGGGCATCCCGCCGGGCCCGCGATCCTCTTCGACTACCACCCGGAGACGCTGCGCCTGGACGATTACCTGGTCCAACACGGTGAGGGTCTCGACCTGCAGGGGCGCCTCGCGCTGGTGCGGCAGCTTGCCGAGACGGTGCGCTCCGCGCACTCCCGGCGGGTCCACCACCGCACGCTGTCGGCGCACGCGGTGCATGTGATTCCGCGCGACCGCGGTCCACGCGGGCGGGAGCTCGGCGAGGAGCAGCGCTGGCTGCGTCCGTGGACGCAGATCGCGGATTGGCAGATCGCCACTGGGCAAAGCTCCAGCCGCGGCCGGCCGCTGACCCTAGCTCCGACTAACGTGACGGGGTTCCATGTCGCCGAGCAGGCAGATCCTTATCTGGCTCCGGAGCTGAGGATTCCGAAGGCCGATCCAGTACGCCTCGATGTGTACGGGCTCGGCGTGCTCACGTATCTGCTGGTGACCGGGCAAGCGCCTGGCGCGAGCCAGAGCGAGGTCATGGCACGTCTGGAGGCCGGCGAGAGTCTGCGTCCCAGCGCGCTCGTCGACGGTCTCAATCCGGACATCGACGATCTGGTGGAGGCTTCCACCGCGTACGAACCGGGTCGGCGTCTGTCCACGGTCGACGACTTCCTGGAGATGCTGGAGTACGTCGAGCAGGCATTCGTCGAGGAGGTCCCGGGCGGCGGGGATGCGGCTGCAGTCGCGGGCGGGGACGGCGGTTCAGCCGCAGGCGTGGGCGAGGAAAGATCCGAGCCGGAGAAGGACCCGCTGGAGGCCGTGGCCGGGGACGTACTGGCCGGACGCTGGGAGGTCGTGCGCCGCCTCGGTACAGGCTCGACCGCGCGGGCCTTCCTGGTGCGGGATCTGGAGGGCGAGCCTCGGCGCAGCGGCGGCCTGCCGGTGGCAGTGCTGAAGGTCGCGCTGAGCGAGGCCAAGCATGCTGTCCTGGATCGTGAGGCGGAGGTCCTGGGCCGGATCCACAGGGACTCCAGCATCATTTCGCTGTACGAGCCGCAGCCCCTGACATTGGCTGGGCGCCGGGTCCTGGTCCTGGAGTACGTGGGCGACAGCCGGGAGCTGAAGGACCAGGACGGCAGTGCGAGTAAGGGCCCGCGCCGCAGGGAGGACACCGTTGCCCGCCAGCTGCGGGACAACGGCCGCCTGGGCATGGACCAGCTGGAGGCGTACGGGAAGTACCTCTTCGGTGCTGTGGAGCACTTGGAGGCGGAGGGGATCTGGCACCGGGATCTGAAGCCGGACAACATCGCGATCCGGGTCCGCCCCAACGGCACCCGTCAGCTGGTGCTGATCGACTTCTCGCTCGCCGGGTACCCGGCGAAGGAAATCGAGGCGGGCACCGAGGGCTACCTCGACCCGTTCGTGGGCGTCATCACGCGCGGCTCGTACGACGGGCACGCCGAGCGGTATGCGCTGGCCGTGACGCTGCATGAGATGGCGTCGAACGAGCTGCCCCGCTGGGGTGACGGCTCGGTCACGGCCCGGCAGACGGATGCGAAGGAATGGCCATACCCGCAGCTGGCGGCAGACGCCTTTGAGCCGGCCGTCCGGGACGGCCTGGTGGCGTTCTTCCGTAAGGCGCTGGCCCGAGATGTGAAGGACCGCTTCCCGGATCTCAAGCCGATGGAGCGTGCCTGGCAGCGGATCTTCCTGGACGCACAGCAGACCACGGCGCCGAGCACCGGTCACGGTGAGAAGTCGGGGCGCGGAGCGAAGGGCGGCACTGACGCGGTTGCCGAGTCGGCTGAGCAGCCGCGGATCGGGCGGGAGGATGACGACGTCTCCGCCGAGCAGGTCCGCGACCAGCAGGCCGAACGCGCCGACCGAAAGACGCCGCTGTCGGTGGCGGGTCTGACGGTCGCAGCGCAGTCGCAGCTGTTCGCGATGGGGCTGAACACCGTCGGTGACGTCTTGGACTACTCGGCGAAGAAGTTCCTCACCGCGCCGGGCATGGGCTCGCGCACCCGGGAGGAGATCCAGCGCCGGCAGAAAGAATGGAACGCGCGCCTGGGCAAGGCGGCTCCCACGCCGCTCAGCGCGGAGGCCCGCAAGGCGGCGGGCCAGGAGCTCTCCGACCTGGAGCGGGCGGTCGCGGAGTCGGTCGCCGGGGACGTCACCGACCCGCAGGTGCTGGGCGGCCTGAGCCTGGACGCGCTCGCCGCCCGCCTGGTGCCGAAGCCATCCAGCGGTAATGCCCGCTCCAACGCCAAGGAGCGCGAAGCAATCCGGCTGCTGCTGCGGCTGCCCGATGAGACAGGCACGCTGCCCGGGGGCCTGGCCTGGGTCCGGCAGCGGGACGTCGCCGATGCGGTCGGCCTGACCGCGGGCCGGATCCCGCAGATCGTGAAGAAGGCGCGCGAGCGCTGGTACAAGGACGCAGCCCTCGAGCTGCTGCGTGAGCAGGTGGTGGAGCTCCTGGCTGAGCGAGGCCGGGTGGCCCCGGTGATCGAACTCGCCGACGCCCTCATCGCCCGGCGCGGCACCCAGCACGTGGAACGGCGCAACCGGCGTGCACTCGCCCTGTCGCTGCTGCGTGCAGTGGTCGAACGAGAGAGTTACGACAACGAGTCCCCGCCGCTCTTCCGCTACTTCCACGCCCGCATGCCCAAGGGCGCCGATCCGGTACTCGGCCTGCTCGCCCTGGATGTCCGGGAGGACGTGGACGGTCCGGACACCCCGGCACTGCCCGCCCTGCAGGAGTACGCACTGAACCTGGGCGTACGGGCCGACCGGCTCGCGGCGCTTGAGTCCCTGCCGACGGCGAGCACGGTCCTCACCGAGCTGGACGCGGTCCGACGGCCGCCGGGCAGCCTGGGCTGGGACGAGCGGCGCACGGCCGAGATCGCGGTCGCCGCCTCCACCCGGGCCGCGCTCACCCCGCGCCTGGAGATCTACCCGCGCGACCTGGACCTGGTGCGTGCGCTGCGGATCACCCAGGCCGGCGTGGTCGCCGTGCAGCCGGGCGTCGAGGAGGAGCGGCAGCCGGGCCTGACGGTGGACGCGCTGCACAAGCGGGTCGCCACCCGCTTCCCCGACCTGGGCACCGATCCGCTGGCGCCCCGCGAGCTGCCCACGGGCAGCGCCCTGGTCCGCGCCCTGAAGCAGGCCGGCTTCGAGCTGAAACTGGCCACCCGCTACGACAAGGTGCTCCGGCTCATCCCGGACCGCCCCTCCGGGGACGCCACTGCCGGGCTGACCTCGGCGAGCTGGGGTGCCTCGGCTGCGCGCCGCTCGGTCCCCACCCAGTACGACGCGGACGCGGCCGTCGCCGCTGCCGTCAAGGCTGAGCAGCGACTTATGCACTCGGCGCGGCAGGACGGCTTCCGGGTCCTGACCGTGCCCCAGCGGCGGGCCGAGGACGCGGTGCGGCGGCTGGCCGGCGAGCCGTACGGGGCTCGGCCGGTGTCGGTAACCGGACTGTTCGTGGCCGAACTGCGCGGCGTGGTCGGCGAGGCTGCCCGTCCGACCTGGGAGACCGTCCTCAAGGCAGACGCCGCCGAGCCGGGCAGCCGGGCCCATCAGCAGCTACGCATACGCACGGACAAGGCGTGGGGGCGACTCGAGCCGCGGCTGCGGGAGCAGCTGGCGGAGGCCGATGGTCCGCTGTTGCTCACCGACACTGCGGTGCTGGCCCGCTACGACGCGCTCGACCTGCTCGGGCGCCTCTCGGAGGAGGCTCGACAGGGCGGCAGCCCGCTGTGGCTGCTCGTCGCCCAGTCCGATCCGGCACGGGCTCCGCGGTTGGCCGGGCAGAGTGTTCCGTACCAGGCGGGGTTCGACGAGTGGATCGTTGTGCCTGACGCCTGGGTCGCGCGCAAACACCTCGAGCCGGACGCCTGACGCCCCTCCTCCTAACCTGATCTTCTTCCGTCCTCTCGCCTTTCTCCTCAGGAGCCGTTCGTGATCGACCGCAAGATCCTCCTCGCCGACCTGCAGAAGCAGGTCAAGGCGGCAGAGACCGATCTGGAACAGCAGGTCAAAGCCGTCCCTGAGGTCGGGACGCGGCTGCGCGGTGAGTATGAGCAGGCCCGGAAGCTGGGCCGTACGGCGGCGACGTGGAACGCCTGGCTTGGCGAGCGGATCACCCAGGTCGCGGTTGCCTGGGTGCTCGGCACGGTCTTCGTGCGGTTCAGCGAGGACAACCGGCTGATTGCCGAGCCATACATCACCTCCCCCGACGTGGCGGGGCGGGAGACCGCCCAGGCGCGCTTCGAGGAATACCTGGAGAAGGACGCCGACCCGACGTACCGGGGATGGCTGGAGACGGCGTTCGCCGAGTTGGGCGCAGGGCAGGCCGGGCGGCTGCTCTTCGATCGTGACCACAACCCGCTCTACCAGATCCCGCTGTCGCACGACGGCGCCGGCGCGTTGCTCGCATTCTGGCGGGAGCAGCGCGTCGGTGAGGTCAACGAGGACGAAGGGGCGGACGGTCCGGTCCTCGTGCACGACTTCAGCGACCCGCTGAGCGAGAACGGCACCGAGGGCTGGGACACCCGGTTCCTGGGCGACCTGTACCAAGACCTGAGCGAGACGGCCCGCAAGACGTACGCGTTGCTGCAGACACCGGAGTTCGTGGAGGAGTTCATCCTCAACCGGACGATGCCCCCGGCAGTGCGGGAGTTCGGCTTCGAAGAGCTGAAGATGATCGACCCGACGTGCGGGTCTGGCCACTTCGTGCTCGGCGCATTCCGGCGGCTTGTGCGAATGTGGGCCGAGCAGCGGCCTGAGGTCGGCGCTTACGAGCGGGTGCGAGCGGCCCTGAACTCGGTGCACGGGGTGGACCTCAACCCGTTCGCGGTCGCCGTGGCCCGTTTCCGGCTCCTGGTCGCGGCGATGGCCGCGAGCGGCATCAGGACCTTCGAGGAGGCACGGCGCTACGAGTGGCCCATCCAGCTCGCAGTCGGCGACTCGCTCATCAAGGACCGGCAGCTGGAACTGCAGTTGGGGCTCGCCCTTGAGGAGGAGGGCGGCAGCGCAGCCGGTGACCCGCTGGCCGACTTTTCGTACGCGACGGAGGACGTGCACGAGCATCCCGGGATCCTGGAGCAGGGGCGCTACCACGTGGTCGTAGGCAACCCGCCTTACATCACAGTCAAGGACAAGCAGCTCAACCAGCTGTACCGGCAGCTGTACGACGCGTGCGCGGGAACATACGCGCTGTCCGTCCCCTTCGCCCAGCGGTTCTTCGAGCTGGCCAAGCGAGGCAGAGCTGACGGAAACGGCTACGGCATGGTCGGTCAGATCACGGCGAACTCGTTCATGAAGCGAGAGTTCGGCACCACGCTCATCGAAGAGTACTTCGCGCACAAGGTTGAGCTGACGGAGGTCATCGACACGTCGGGGGCAGTCATCCCGGGGCATGGGACGCCGACGGTGATTCTCGTCGGGCGACCAAGGGAGGGATCGAAGCGGCAGGCGACGATCCGGACGGTACGCAGCGTGCAAGGGGAGCCTTCGGCACCCGAGGAGGGGAAGGAAGCGGAGGGGCTGGTGTGGCGGGCGATCGTTGAGCTGATCGACCGACCGGGGAGCGCGGGACAGTGGGTGTCAGTCGACGACCTGGAGCGAGGTCGGTATTTCGGGAAGCAGCCGTGGATCCTGGCTGATGGCGGACTGGAGTTGGTTGAAGCCCTGTCCGCGGCGACCGCAAAGTCGTTGGTGAATGTCATCGACCCTGGTATCGGTCGCGCCGTCCGCGTAGGCGCCGATAGCGCCTACGTTAGGCCAAGCCGTCCCACATACCAAACCAGAGCCGACAAGTCGAGCCTCCTTCCCTTTCTGACTGGTGATGTCGTCAGAGATTGGCATGCCGCGGCAGAGGATTCCATTTGGTTTCCGTACGCGGAGGGAATGAAGGCAGAAGAACTTCAAGAGGAACTCTGGCCTTACCGGACGCTCCTCCGGGAGCGGCGTACCTTCCAGGGGGATATGGCTGCCGCTGGCCTCAACTGGTGGGATTACATGCAATTCACGTCATCGGCATACGCTACACCCCTGTCGGTAATGTTTGCATTTGTCTCCACCCATAACCACTTCGTTCTGGACCGAGGTGGGAGTGTCTTTAATCGCCACGCACCTGTAATTAAGCTGCGAGACGGGGCGACTGAGCAGGATCACGTGCGACTGCTCGGGCTGCTCAATAGCTCTACAGCCGGGTTCTGGCTCAAGATGGTCAGCCATGACAAGGGTAGCCAGGGCGTAAACGAGGGCTACAAGTCACAGGCGTGGGAACGCTTCTACGAGTTCACCGGCAGCAAGATCGGAGAATTCCCGCTTCCTGCTAAGTACCCCGTCGCCCTCGCTGGGGAACTCGATTCGCTTGCCCAGCAACTCGCAGCGACGACCCCCGCCGCCCTCGCTGCCAAGGCCACCCCCCTTGCTCCGACCCTCCGCGCTGCCCAAGCCAGCTACGACTCGATTCGCGGCCGCATGATCGCCCTCCAGGAGGAGCTGGACTGGCAGGTGTACTCCCTCTACGACCTTCACTCCGAGGATCTGCGCCTGCCCGACACCTCCGCCGTGCCCGAACTTGCCCTTGGCGAGCGGGCTTTCGAGATTGTGCTCGCTCGGCGGGTTGCGGCCGGTGAGGCCAGTGGCGAGTGGTTCAAGCGACACGCCTCGACGCCGATCACGGAGATCCCAGCGCACTGGCCCGCCGACTATCAGGCGCTCGTGCGGAGGCGGATCGGGGTCATCGAGTCGAACCGTGCCATCGGCATGGTGGAGCGCCCCGAGTACAAACGGCGCTGGGCCACTGAGGGTTGGGGTGCGATGCGGCAGAAGGCGCTGAAGTCCTGGCTGCTCGACCGGGTCGAGGACCGCGCGTACTGGTTCGACGCCAATGGCAATCCTACTGTCATCACCCTCGCCCGGCTCTCCGAAACCCTCTCCGCTGACGAGGACTTCACGTCCGTTGCTGAGCTGTACGCGCCCCGGCAGGACCTCGTGAAGACCGTGCGGGAGCTGCTGTCCGAGGAGCATGTGCCGTTCGTGTCCGCGCTGCGGTACAAGCCGTCCGGGCTGAAGAAGCGTGCCGACTGGGAACAGGTGTGGAAGTTGCAGCGGGAGGAGGACGCCGCGCCCGACGAGCCCGCCAAGCGGAAGGTCCGTGAGCGGACGCCCGTGCCGCCGAAGTACACCTCGGCGGATTTCCTGAAGCCGAGCTACTGGCGTGCGCGCGGCAAGCTGGATGTGCCCAAGGAGCGGTTCGTGTCCTACGGCACGGTCAACGCGCAGTCGCCGGAGCTGTACGGGTGGGCTGGCTGGGATCACCTGGAGCAGGCCCTCGCGCTCGCCTCGTACATCCAGCAGGCTGGGCTCAGCGACGACGACCTCGTGCCTTACCTGGCCGGGCTGCTTGAGCTGCAGCCGTGGTTGGAGCAGTGGTATGGCGAATACGACCCGGAGTTCGGGGCGTCGCCGGCAGCCGAGATCCTGGCGTTCAGGCAGCAGAAGCAGGGCGAACTCGGGTTGACCGACGATGCACTGCGGGCCTGGCGTCCGTCAGCCGCCAGCCGTGGACGCGGCGCGTCGAAGGCCGCCACATCGAGTACGCGCACGGGCGCGAAGGCCGCCGTCCAGACGTCCATCATCGATGCCGACAACGACACCGTCACCGAGGCCGTAAGCGGCGCAGAGTCCGCCTGAGCAGGGCGAGGAGCAGACACACCATGGCTTTCATGAACAGGAACAATCCTCGTCCCGAGGACCGGCCGCTGCTTCGGGAGCTGATCGACATCCCGGAGTCGGTGTCCACCTCCGACTTCGTGTTGAAGCTGAACGAAGCGGTCACGCCCGAGGGGGCCGAAGCGGCGCTGAAGGACTACGTCGTCACCGACCGGCTGCTCGGCAACTTCGACGAAGCCCTCGACCTGATCAAGTCCGCGCTGGACAGCCGCTCGTCGAAGGCTGCCTATCTACACGGCTCGTTCGGCTCCGGTAAGTCGCACTTCATGGCCGTGCTCTACGCGCTGCTGTCACGTAACCAGGCCGCCCGGGCGCGCGGCGACCTCGACCCGGTGCGAGCCAGGCACGCCTGGCTGGATGCAGACGACCGCAAGTTCCTGCTGGTGCCTTACCACATGCTGGGCTCCAAGTCTCTGGAGCAGCGCGTACTTGGCAAGTACGTGGAGCACGTACGGAAAATCCACCCCGACTGCCCGCTGCCGCAGGTCTACCGGACCGACGGGCTCTTCGAGGACTTCGCCGAGCAGCGCCGCCGGAACGGCGACGAGCGGGTGATCGAGCAGCTCGCCGATGCCGGCGACGGCCAGGAGGACGAGTGGGGTGACTCCTTCTCCTGGACCACTGAGCTACTGGACCAGGCGGTGAACGCACCGGAGGAGCATGAGAACACCAAGGACCTCGACCTGGAGAACCCTTCCACGCCGCGGGAACTGCGGGCCCGGCTCGTGCAGGACCTCACCCAGACTCTGTTCCCGTCGTTCTCGCGCAACGCCTCCGAGGATGCCGACGGGTTCGTCTCGCTGGACAAGGGGCTCGGCATCATCGCCGCGCACGCCAAGTCCCTCGGCTACGACGGTCTCGTCCTCTTCATGGACGAGCTGATCCTGTGGCTGGCCTCCCGCATCCACGACCAGAAGTTTGTCTCCCGCGAAGCTGACAAGATCACGAACTTTGTGGAGGGCGGCGACGAACGGCGCGCCATCCCGGTGGTGTCATTCATCGCCCGCCAGCGCGACCTGCGTGAGCTGGTCGGCGAGGAAATGTCAGGGGCCGCCGAGGCCGCCGTCCAGGACAGTCTGAAGCTCAGCGGCGGGCGCTTCGACAAGATCGTCCTGGAGGACCGCAACCTTCCACAGATCGCGCAGGCCCGCCTGCTCAAGCCCACCAGCCCGGAGGCCGAGGCGAAGGTGGAGGCGGCGTTCACCGAGGCCAAGAGGCTCGGTCCGGACGTGTGGGACACCCTGCTCGGCCATGACAAGTCCACCACCGGCGCGGACGAGGGCGCGTTCAGGCGGACGTACCCGTTTCCGCCGGCGTTCATGGACACCCTGGTACACATCTCCGCGGCCCTGCAGCGCTCCCGCACTGGCCTGAAGCTGATGAGCCAGTTGCTCGTCGATCACCGCGACGATTGGCGGCTCGGGCAGCTTGTGCCGTTGGGCGACCTGTACCCGGCGATCGCGGGCGGCGGCGACAAGGCGTTCAGCGGGGAGACCAGTGTTCACTTCGAGGCTGCCGACAAGCTGTACCGGGACAAGCTGCGCCCGTACCTGCTGAAGACCAACCAGGTCACCGAGGACCAGGTCGAGGCGTACCGACGCCGCCCCGAAACGCTCGGCGACCCGCAACTTGCGGCCCGCTGCCGCGACTTCACCGGTGACAGCCGACTGCTGCAGACCCTGCTGCTGTCTGCGCTCGCGCCCAGTGTGCCCGCGCTGGCCGACCTCACCCTGGCGCGGCTGCACGCCCTCAACCACGGCTCCATCACCACCCGCATCGCGGGCACCGAGGTCGGCCGGCTCGAGCAGAAGGCGAAGGAGTGGGCGGCGACCTTCCCCGAGATAAAGGTCACCGGCACCGGGCCGGGTGCGGTGGTGCGGCTGGAGCTCACCGGTGTCGACCTGGACGCCGTCCTCGCCAACGCCCAAGTGCACAACAACCAGAACAACCGGCGTGCCAAGATGCGCGGCCTGCTCAAGGAGGCGCTCGGCGTCAGCGACGGGCCTGGCGGCTTCGACGCGTACGACGTGCTCAACCTGGTGTGGAAGGGCACCGAACGGCAGGTCGAGGTCGTCTTCGGTAACGTCGCCGATGTCGACTCGCTGCCCGAAGCGACCCTGCGGCCCAGCCAGGAGGACGCCTGGCGGCTCATTGTCGACTTCCCCTACGACGAGGGCGAGTTCGGGCCGATGGACGACCTGCAGCGGCTGCGCGCCCTGCGGGAGAAACCGGGTGGTGACTCACGCACCCTGGCCTGGCTGCCCACCCACCTGACCGATGCTTCCCGCAGCGACTTCGAGCGCCTCGTCGTCATCGACAAGGCCCTCGCTGACGAGGCCCGCTTCGACTCCGACTTCGCGCGCAGCCTCAACGCCGACGACAAAGAGCGCGCCAAGGGCATGCTCCAGTCGCAGCTCCTCATCCTCACTGAGCGCGTCACCCAGGCGCTGCGGCAGGCGTACGGGCTCACGCAGAAGCAGGAAGGGGTCGTCGACCTCAGCTTCGACACCCACCTGGTCGCCCAGCAGGACGTGCACGAGCTGCGGCTTCCGCTCGGCGCGACTCTGGATACGGCCGCCCGCGACCTGGCCGGCAAGCTGCTCGCCCACCAGTACCCCGCCCACCCCGACCTGGACCCGGACGGCACCGGCAGGCCGGTGAAGCCCGTCGAGATCAAGACCGTCTTCGAGTATGTCCGCAAGGCCGCCGAGAACCGTGACGGCCAGACCGAGGTCGACGGCAAGGACCGCAAGACCATGGCGCGGATCGCGGGCAGCCTCGGGCTCGGCGCCATGCGGGAGGCGTACTACCGGCAGTCCACCGCCTGGCCCGACCACTTCAACGACCAGGCTCGCAGGAACAGCACCGCCGAGCCGACCCTGGTCAAGCTCTCCGACTGGAGCGACCTTCCCGAGCCGCGCGGACTGCCCGAGCCGCTGCGCCGGCTGCTCGCCGCCGCGTACGCGGAGATGACCGACCGGGTGTGGGTGCGCGGCGGCGTCCCCATCGAACCCGCGCCCGCACCGCACGAGCTGAAGGGCGACTACGCCCTGCGCGAGCAGCAACTGCCCACCGAGAGTGACTGGGCAGAGGCGCGCAAACGGTTCGAGACCATGCTCGGCGACCAGGCGCCGCAACTGCGGCGCGGCCGGATCGTCAACCAGTTCGCCGCACAGATCAAGCAGGCCGCCGCCTCACTCGGCCAGGACGCCGGACGGCTCGTCGGGGAGCTGGAGAAGCACCGTGCCTTCCTCCAGTTGAACGACGACTCCCCCCGGCTCGTCCTTGCCCGGCGGGCGCAGGAGCTGGTCAAGGAGGTGACAGAAGCTGGCATCGAGGCGAAGACCGTCGTGGATCGGCTCGCCCGTTTCCCTCTCGGCGACTTTTCCGCACACCGGTACGGCATGTCGTTGAAGAGTGCCGGGAAGGTCGCCAGCGCGCTGCAGAACACCAGCTGGGACCAGCTGGGCCTGGCCGACACCCTCGGCGTGGACGGTGCGGCCGTTCTGGAGCGGGTGCGGGATGCTGCTGCTGGCGACCCGGGTGATTACCCCGACCTGCCGGGCGTGCTGCACGCCAGCGGCCGGGAAGTGCTGTCCCTGCTGAGGTCTCGCCAGAGCACGGCCGAGCGCCCCCAGCCGTCGCCCACTCCTCCGCCGAATTCCGACAGCGTGGACCTGAACGGCGGCTCCGCCCACCCGCAGGTGTTGCCGGAGCCGCCGCAGCAGCCGGGGCCGCGCACACCCTCGCGGTCCGTGGCCCGCTCCGGCGGCGGGCGGACTACCGCCGCCCGGGCCGCCGCTGAACTGCAGGCGGAGATCGCGGCGCTCGCGGCCGAGCACCCGAACGTCACCGTCGAGGTCATCTGGAAGGTCGTCGACTGATGTCCGACACGGTCACCGCAGTCACCGCGACCGCCGGCCCCGCCCGGCTGTCGGCAGGAACCGTCCGTCAGTACCTCGCCGCCCGCAGTCGGCTCGGTGACGGCACGGTCCGCGTACTGCTGCTGCGGGCCGCTCCCGTCTGGGACGGGCCCGCCGTGCAGCGTACGGCGAGCGGGCTGCAGGCGCGGGTGGTCGTCGCGCCCTCGGTGCTGGCCGTGCACGAGCAGATCCTGGGCCACCTCGACGCGCCGACTCCTCCCGACCCCAAAGTCCTGGTCGTCCTCACCGACCGCGAGGACACCGACCTCGACCCCGGGCTGCTCGCCCGCGTCTACGGCGGAAGGATCCGGTCCGTCGACAATTGGGAGGTCGTGCAGGAGGCGTTCGACGCGCGCGGTCTTGACGGGCGGCTGCGCAGGGAGACCTGGGCGGCCGAAGCGCTCCTTGACGCGGCGGCCAGCCGCGGTTGGCCCTCGCTCGGTAAAGGACTGCTGTCCCGAGACGAAGCCCTCACCCGGCTGGCCCGGCGTCGGCTCCGGCTCGGCCGCCGTGACACGGACGCGTTGGGCGGGCCGGCTGCACACGACGACGGGGACCGCATCGACCCCATCACCCTGTTCCGGTGGACCCACATCCCCGGCGGCCCCAACCTCCTGCGCGACCTGCGCGGACCGGAACGGGCCGGCCTGGCCCGCTTCCTCGCCGAACCCGAACAGGCCGGCTCCACTGGAAAGATCATTACCGCCCTGGTAGACGCCGACCACGGGGCGGACGCAGCCGCCTACGCGGTCGTCTGCGCGGCTCTGTGGGGGCACGCGGAGGCCGACCACGACCTGTACCGGGCGCGCGGGCGCGCCGAGCGATGGCTCGGCGACCAGCCCCCCGCCCAGGGCGACGACCTCGACCGACTCCTTACCTCTTTCGGGCAAAGCGGTGAGGCGTACGTCCGCGGCCTCGTCGACCGGGGCGAACACCGGCTCGCCGACCCGGTCCTGAGCAGGGCCGCACAGCTCGTCACACAGTTCGGGGCGCAGACCGCCGCCGCTGCCAGTCCGCTGCTCGCCGCCGGACTCGATGCCCGCTTCACCGCCGCGGGCCGCGCCCTCACCGACGGCGGTCCCGAGACGGTCACGGCTGCCATCACCGCGCTGGCCGAACACGCCCTGGCCGTCGACGGCGCCACCCAGGCCCGTATCGAACGGGTACGGATGGCAGCGCGGCTGCGGCGGTGGCTGGCGTCCCAGCCTGAAGTCGACATCGCCTCGGTGGCCGACGGCGCCGCCCGCCAGATACGCGAATTCGGCTGGGTAGACCGAGCCTTGGAACACCTGGACGCGGGCGGCGACGCAGACGACGCACTCGCCAACGCCTACAGCCGGATCGGCGAGCAGGTGCGCAGCAAACGTCGTGAGCTGGACCGCGCGTTCTCCGAGCGGCTCGCGGTGTGGACCGCAGATGGCACCGCCCCCGGCGCCATGCTCACCGTCGAAAGCTTCCTGGACCGGGTCGTCGCGCCCGTCGTGGACTGTCCCGGCCGACGGGTCCTGCTCCTCCTCATCGACGGAATGAGTGCGGCGATCGCAGCCGAACTGGGTGAAGAACTGCACGGACACTGGTCCGAGTTCGACCCGCTGCAGGGCGCGACCGGAGCACCGGTGAGGCGTGCCGTGGCCGCTGCGCTGCCCACTCTCACCACCGTTTCCCGCACCTCGCTGTTCGCCGGCACCCTGATGAAGGGCGACCAGAACGACGAGAAGCGGCTCTTCCCCCAGCACCCGTGCTGGAAGGGGGCCCCTGCGGCTGTCTTCCACAAGGACGATCTGCGCAGCCCCGACACCGGCTCGCCCTTCTCCACCGCCCTGACTGAAGCGCTCGCCGACGAGCGCACCCATGTAGCGGTCGTCCTCAACACCGTCGACGACCGGCTCGCCAAGGAGCAGAAGCTCGGCGACGGCGCTTGGGAGATCAAGGAGATCGGCGGCCTGGAACCGCTGCTGCGGGCTGCCCGCGCCAACGACATGACCGTGCTCCTCACCTCCGACCACGGCCATGTGGTCGAGCGACGCGGCAGCAAGATCGACGCGGCGGCCGGCGCCATAGGGTCGGCCCGTCACCGAGCCCCCGGCGGACCCGTCGCACCGGCCGAAATTGAGCTGTCCGGGCCACGGGTGGTCTGGCCGGAGCCCGGATCGCGGATCGTCGCGCTGCGGGACCACGACGCCCGGTATACCGCGCTGAAGGCGGGCTACCACGGCGGGGCAACCCTCGCCGAGTTCACCATCCCCCTGCTCGCCCTACTGCCGTTCGGCGCGGAGCCACCTACGGGATGGCGGGAACTGGGCGACCTTACGCCCGCATGGTGGGAGCAGGACAACGAGGCCACCACCGGACTAGCGGCCGAGACGAGGGCCGGAGCCGATGCCGTCGCGGCACCCGAGGCCACCGCTGCACGCCCAAGCCGCAAGCAGGCCAAGAAGGCAACCCCGCCCCTGACAGAGGGCGCTATCAGTCTCTTCGGCGAGGACGAGGTCGCACCCTCCGCACCACAGGAACCTGTCGCCTCTGTAGTGAAGCCCACCGCCGTACCCGTCTCCGATCAAACAGAGGACCCTGCCACCGCACTGGTGAATCGCCTCATGGCCACCGCGCTGTACCAGGAACAGCTGGCACTGCTCGCCCGTGTGCCACGCGACAAGGCGGTTCTGCCGAAGGCTCTGGCCGCGCTGGTCGAAGCGGGCACCCTGCCCATGACCGCCCTGGCCGAACGCGCCGGCCAACCCGCTACCCGTGCCCCTGGCCTCGCCGCGACCCTGGCCCAGCTCCTCAACTATGACGGTGCCCAGATCCTGGAGATTCTCCCCGACAACCGCACCCTGCGCCTGCACCGGGGCCAGCTGATCGAGCAGTTCGGACTGTGAACCGGGTGTCTGCGGCCATGCCGGGCGGGGTAGTCGGCCCGCCCGGCCGCTCCGAGCACCAGCGGCGCGGTGCACGCACGGGTGTCCGGCCAGGTGGGCAGCCGGATGGGAGACTATTCGGGTGAACCCGTTTGGATCTTCAGCATCCGGGGCTACCACCCCGGTCAGCGCGGTGCGGCGGCGTGCTGTCGTGGACGCGCTGCGGCGCGGCGCCGTCCCCGAGAGCGGCCTCGACCTGCTCGCCACCGGACTAGACCGCTTCGAGCGGGCCGTCGATGAGGAACTGGACACTGCCGCCGCAGGCGGTTCGGTGTTCAAGGCCGTGCGCGGCGAGTACGGATCCGGCAAGACCTTCTTCACCCGCTGGCTCAGCGAGCGCGCCAAACGGCGCACCTTTGCCGTGGCCGAGGTGCAGGTGTCAGAGACCGAGACCCCATTGCACAAGCTGGAGACGGTCTACCGGCGACTCACTGAGCGCCTGGCCACCGCCAGCTTCCCGCCCAGCGCCCTGCGGCCGGTCGTAGACGCCTGGTTCTACGCACTCGAGGAGGATGCACTCGCCGACGGCGCGAGCGAGAGCGAGCTGCCACAGGCTGTGGACCGGCTGCTCACTGCCCGTCTGGCCGAGGTGTCCCGACACGCCCCCGCGTTCGCCACCGCCCTGCGCGGATACAAGCAGTCCCTGGATGCCGGCGACGAGGCCACCGCCGCTGCGGTGATGGCCTGGCTCGGCGGCCAGCCGCACGTCGCCGCAGCCGCCCGGCGCAGTGCAGGCGTCCGCGGCGACCTCGACCACTTCGGTGCCTTCGGCTTCCTTCAGGGCCTGCTCACCGTGCTGAGAGACGCCGGGCACGCCGGCCTCGTCCTCGTCCTGGACGAAGTAGAAACCCTGCAACGGGTCCGCTCCGACGCCCGCGACAAAGCACTCAACGCGCTGCGGCAGCTCATCGACGAGGTCCACTCCGGCCGCTTCCCCGGCCTGTATCTCATCATCACCGGCACGCCCGCCTTCTACGACGGGCAGCAGGGCGTACAGCGACTCGCACCGCTCGCCCAGCGCCTCGCCACCGACTTCACCACCGACCCCCGCTTCGACAACCCGCGGGCCGTCCAGATCCGGCTGCCCGGATTCACCGAGGCATCACTGACCGGCCTGGGCGCCACCATCCGCGACCTGTATACCGAAGGCTCCCAGTCCCCCGACAGGATCAAGCAGCTTGCCGACGACTCCTACCTCACCGACCTGGCCCGGGCTGTGGGCGGGGCACTGGGCGGGAAGGTCGGAGTCGCACCACGGCTGTACCTGAAGAAGCTGGTTGGCGACGTACTCGACCGGATCGACCAGTTCCCCGACTTCGACCCGCGCAGGCACTACAAGCTGACCGTGGGCAGCAGTGAGCTCACCGCCACCGAACGGAACTTCGCCGCGCCCGCACCGGCCGCCTCGGCTGACGACCTCGACCTCGACATCTGACGACCCAGTCCCGAAGTCCCGAACTCTGATGAACGGCCCGGGAGTTGCAGACGTGCAGGAGCAGCCGCGCGGCACCGACCCGCTGGAGCGCCTTGACCCGGTAGTCCTGCACCACATCGTCAACACGCTCGGGTGGCCCGATCTGCGCCCGCTGCAGAAGGCGTCCGTGCACCCGCTGATGAACGGCGAGGACGCGGTCCTGCTCGCGCCGACGGCGGGCGGGAAGACGGAGGCCGCCACCTTCCCCCTGCTGTCCGCCATGCGAGAGCAGCGCTGGACCGGCACCTCAGTCCTCTACCTGGCCCCGCTCAAGGCGCTCCTGAACAACCTGGTGCACCGGGTCGACAGCTACGCCCAGTGGCTGGGGCGCCGAGCCGCCCTCTGGCACGGCGACACCCCCGAGTCCGTACGCCGTCGCATCCGCACCGAATCCCCCGACTTCCTGCTCACCACACCCGAGTCGCTCGAAGCGATGCTCATCAGCGTCAAGACCGACCACGCACACATGCTGGGCCGGGTGCGTGCCGTCGTCGTTGATGAGGTGCACGCCTTCGCTGGGGACGACCGCGGCTGGCACCTGCTCGCCGTGCTCGAACGCCTGGAACGGCTCGCCGGCCACCGCATCCAGCGCATCGGGCTGTCCGCCACAGTCGGCAACCCCGACACCCTGCTCACCTGGCTCCAGGGCGCACGCCCCGCCGATCGCCCCGGCCGAGTCGTCGCCCCCGGCGTCACTCTGCCCGCCACAACCGACACCACCGAACACCCGCGTCCCGCAGGGGAGGTGGAGCTCGACTACGTCGGATCGCTCGCCAACGCCGCCAAGGTGATCTCCGCCCTGCACCGGGGCGAGAAACGGCTCGTCTTCTGCGACTCCCGCAAGCAGGTGGAAGAACTCGGTGCGGCACTGCGCGCCCGCGACGTCACCGTGTTCCTCTCACACGCCTCGCTGTCCACCGACGAACGCGCACGCTCCGAGCAGGCATTCGCCGAAGCCCGCGACTGCGTCATCGTCTCCACCTCCACCCTGGAACTCGGCATCGACGTCGGCGACCTCGACCGTGTCATCCAGATCGACTCACCCAGCACCGTGGCCTCGTTCCTGCAGCGCATCGGCCGCACCGGGCGCCGCGCCGGCACATCCCGCAACTGCCTGTTCCTCGCCACCCGGCCCGACACTCTGCTCCAAGCCGCCGGCCTGCTCACTCTGTGGGCCCGTGGCTGGGTTGAACCCGTCACCCCGCCCCCCTCACCCCGCCATCTCGTCGCCCAGCAGCTCCTCGCCATCACCCTGCAGGAACACCGCGTCGGCGACCGGCTGTGGCCCGAGCAGTGGAACGGCCTGGCTCCCTTCGACCAGTCTGCCGCGCCCCTCCTGTCGCACCTGGTCGCGGAAGGCTTCCTCGACAGCGACGGCGGCATGCTGTTCATCGGCTCCGAAGCCGAGAAGCACTTCGGCCGCCGGCACTTCATGGAGCTGACCGCCTCCTTCACCGCACCCCCTGAGTTCACGGTGCTCGCTGGACGCACCGAGATCGGCACCACCGACCCCACCGTCCTCACCGAAGAACGACCGGGCCCGCGCCGCCTGCTGCTGGCCGGCCGCAGCTGGCAAGTCACGTTCATCGACTGGGCCCGACGCCGTGCCTTCGTGGAACCCGTCGAGGACGGCGGCATCGCCAAATGGCAGGGCAGCGAAGCCCGCGGGCTCTCCTACGTCCTCACCCGCGCCATGCGCGACGTCCTGCTCGGCACGGATCCCGACGTCCGCCTCACCCGCCGCGCCGTCGCGGCCCTTGCTGAACTCCGCATGGACCGCGCACCCCACGAAGTACACCCGGCGGGCACCCTACTGGTCCGCGACGCGGACGCCACCCGCTGGTGGACCTGGGCCGGGTACCGCGCCAACGCCACCCTCACCGCCTCCCTCGGCAGCCTCGCCGACCCCGTACAGCGCCCCACTGACACCCATGTCCGCCTCCGTCAGGACCTCTCCCCCACCGACTGGAAAACCGCCCGCGCCGAGCTCCCCGACTCCCTCACCCTGCCCACCGTTGACCCGCGGGCAGTCCGCGGCCTGAAGTTCTCGGCGGCCCTACCGCCCCGCATCGCCACCACCACCCTCGCCGAACGCCTCGCCGACTTCGACGGCGCCCTCGCCGCAGCCCGCGAGCCCGTACGGATGGAATGGGGCACCTGAACAACCCGGAACACAGGCGGATTTCGGGCGGCTGAGGTCCTTCTTGGTTCGATGGCGCTCGCGCTTATCTCGATGTCGATGCGGTGGCCGGTGCAGTCCACCCGCCTGGGCTTCCAGCTCGAGGGGCAGGCTGGTCCTGCTCACCGAGGTTGAGGTCTGCCTCCAGCAGCCACGCACCGGTGGCTATGACGTCGTCAACCGGCCCCAGCGTGACGGCCCGAAATGGCCCCACTTTGTGAAGACCACCGACGGTATGAAGCAGTCCACCGCGGGTGGCATGCACGAGTCCAGTGGACTTAGGGGTTTGTGGAGCCTTCCTCGGCGAACTGCTGGAGGAAGGCGTGAGCGGCCTCGTTGATCTCTTTGACGGGGTCGGGGCAGCTTTCGAAGTCGAACCACTCCCCGTGGGTGCGCCTGGCGTTGAATTGCTCATGCAGGTAGCGCTCAAGAGGGAACCCACCGCGAGCGCTCCAGAGAAGTTCCAGTTTGGTCGCGGAGCCTGACTGCAACGACTTGATCCGCATTGCTATGTCCTTCGCAACGCCGATCTTGACTGAGCCAGGGGTGCCGTCGGTCGATATGACATACACCCACCGGTCATCGAAGCGAATCTTTTCGCGCACCGCACGAGGCGTGGGCTGCTCCATCAGTTCGATCATCTCCTCATACTCGCGATCCATCCGCTCTTTGATTGCGGCTGTCAGACGGTCCAGCTTGTCTCGGGCCTGCTCGGCAGTGATCGCTCCAGCTGTAATCAGATCGAGGAGTTCAATCACAGCCGGGACTTCGATGTCAGTGCCCCAGCTGGGAGCGTCCCTCCGCGTATCGCCGCCCATCCCAACCCCCCACTGCAAGGTGACGTTCTCGATGCGGTGGCTGCCGAAGGTCAGCTGCACGGTGAAGGATTGGGCCACGAGGAGTCCTCTCAGACCAAGGGGTGGTGTGGTGCCGGGCGGGGCCATCGTCGCCGATGCCACTGACATTGGTGTTCGTGACGCTTAGGGTCTGTCCGGCGAATCTTGCACGCCGTCCTGGCGCAGGCGGTGGTTCTATGTCACCCACTCGCCGGTGACGCGTCCAAGGGCACTGCCGTCTCGGGCGCGACGCCGGCCGCCGCCAGCTCAGGGCTGTGATTCAGAAGTAGCCCACAGAACGGGCAGAGGAACGACTGGATACTTCCCACCCCCTCGTTCCGGTCGTAGTGCGGGCAGGTGTCCCACTCCCCTTCGCAGGAGCAGCCCATGGGCTCCAGGTCACCGTAGACGTTGCCGCTGTATCCGCAGGCCGGGCAGTTATGCCACCAGCGGCGTGTGCCGGGTTTCGCCTGGGCGTCTTCCAGTAGACGCCCTGAAGCGCTGACTTCAGCCAGGATCGGCGCGATGGACAAGGCAGGGAAGTCGTTGTGAACGCGACGGATGGCGGCGCCCACGCTCGATGCGAGTACAACCTTCACCATCACTGCGGTCCGCGCCCGCTGCTCGATCTCGGAAGGGCTGGGCGGAGCTTCGAGCGGGAAGGTGTAGGGGACTATGTCGTAGGCGACGAGAAGCTCTCTCGCCGCGTCCCTTATCCGGTCCCCAGCGGAGTCGAGGGCGGTGAGCAGGGCTGCGCTCAAGGTCGGGCGGGCTACAGCTTCCTGGACGTCGGCGTGCCGCGCCTCAGCCCACCATGAAATGACCGACTGAGCCGTCCGGGCGGCTGTGGTGAGCTCGCTGAAGACCTTCTGGGCTTGGCGAAACGCTAGGTCCTCGGTCGCTCTTTCGATGGCCGGCCGGTCGCTCTGGCCCTTCTGGCTCGGCAGGTCGGCGACCTTGTCCAGGTTCGTGAAGACGGACTGGTACTCGCCCCAGAAGGTGGAGGAGTCGAGGCACAGTTCGGCGCGTACGGCTTCGATGACCTGGAGACCGAGTTTGACTACCTCGGCCGCAGACTCTTCGCTGTGGTGCGCGTAATGAGCAACGCCGTTGCGTGATGCGGCGACCGGATGAAAGCCGCGCTCGTCGAGGGGCATACGTCCGTCCATGAAGACTGTCGCGTCCCTGAACGCTTCCGTGATGCCGATGGTTCGAGCCTCGGCCAGCGGCTTGACTCCTGGCGCGTTTCCGAATCCGAGGGCATGGAAGCGGTGGGCCCGGTCGCCCTTCTCTGAGATGAGAAGCGGGTCGTGGCGGCACAAGAGGGCCTTGAGAATGTGTTCGCACCCGATGCCGCAATGCAGCACTGCGAAGGCTCGGTTTCCCGCGCGCCACGAATCCAAGCTGGCTCGGGCGAGCTGGCCCGCCATCTCGCTGAACCTCTCCTCGTTCACCTCTGGCCTCTCCCCACGCCTGACCCTGACCGCCACCCCGCCCCAGTGCTGGACGGTGGCGCTTGGAGTAACAGAATCACGACTTCCGTGAGGTCGTGGGGCATTAAGCGTCACTCCCACGGCAGGCCGGGCCGGGAGGTCGGCGGTTTCCGGGCCGCGCCGGGGCCCCATCACCCGTCGGTGGTCTTCACAAAGTGGGGCCATTTCGGGCCGTCACGCTGGGTCCGGTTGACGACGTCATAGCCACACCGGTTCCAGCCTTGATGCCAACGCACTTACTCGAGCTCAAGAGATCATCCATTTGAGCTGGAACCACTCAGGTTGCCATGACTGCGTCCAGATACTCTTGCACCGGCTCGAACAGCCCATATGGCACGTACTGCGGAATATCGTCATGGGCGACCCACGCAAGCTCAGCCAACTCCTCGGCGTCCGCGACATGGGCAGTACCGCCCACCACCTCGCAGGCCGTGTACGACATCAACCGACCCGTCTTCGGGTGGATCCGCTCGCCGAGCAGCTTCACGGCGGCCACCTCCACCCCGGTCTCCTCATGGGTCTCTCGTACGGCGGCGTCTTCGCGGGTCTCGCCCGGCTCAATTTCGCCGGCCGGGAACTGCCACGAGAGCTGTCCCTCGCTGACCCGGCGCCGCACCATTAGCACGCGCCCCTCGCTGACGACGATGGCCGCGGCGATGCCCGGCTGCTCCTCCGCGTTCTGCTGCGTCACGTCTGCTCCTCCAGGACAGCCAGGATGGGTGGGAAGATCGTATCGACGGGGATGAAGCGGGGGACCGAGTTTCTTGGGACCCACATGACGTCGATGTTCTCGACTGCGTCGGTGTTGCTGGCTTCGCCCGCCAGGTATTCGCACAGGAAGTACTCGCACAGCACGCCGGTCACGGGATGAAGCCGGTTCCCAAGGCGCTGCCGGACCGCACAGTGGACACCCGTTTCGTCCAAGGTCTCCCGCACGGTGGTGGTCTCCGCCTTGGCTCCTGGCTTGATGACACCGGCCGGGAACTGCCAGGTGATCCCGGCGGCGTCGTCGTCGCGCCGGCACACGAGCAGTACATCTCGGTTCCGGATGACCACAGCGATGGCCACACGCAGCGCCTGGGCGCCTGACGGTGTCGAATCTGTCGGGCCCCGCTCGTTCGCCAGCAGGAGCGCGAAGCGCTGCCGCGCAGCCGCGGGAGCCTGTTCGTAGGCCGTGTCGAGGAGCTGCTGCATCTCCCTGCGAGGGACGACCGAGGCGTCGGAGTGCCAAGCGGCCACGGTTCTCACGGCGATACCCAAGTGCGCGGCGAACTGTTCGTTGCCGAGGCGCAGGGCGGACTGCAGCAGGCAGGCGTAGCGGCCGGTCCAGCGCTCGACCACGTCCATGATGCTGTCCCCTCATCGTCGCTCTGGTGCAGGAACCTGCGCGCGGAAGGTGCACTCCCACCGCACTGGCACTGCATGGTCACGCAGCTGGAGCGTCGGAAGAATCAGAGTCGCAGGAGCCAGGCAAACACCCGCCACAGTCTCAGCCCTTGGGCAGGCCACAGAAGGGACGAGTGCACCAGACGATCACGTGGGGATTCTAGGTGCGTATCACCGGCGGACGACAAGGGAGGCGAAGTTGGCTAGATCGGTCACCTCGGTTGGCTGGTCAGCGACGCCATGCCGACGTCCACCCATCCGGGGTATTGCACGCCCGCCCGAGCACCCCGGGCGGCGCCGGTAACCTCAATTAGTGATGGATGATTGACCGTCATAAGACTTTGCTGGCAAGGCGAAAGGGAGCCATGTCCGAGGTTGAGGTACACACCGTCGAGCGCACGCTCGTCCTGCTCAAGCCCGATGCGCTGGCGCGTGGCCTGGCAGGAAGGATCATCGCGCGGTTCGAGGACGCCGCGCTGAAGATCGTCGGCACCAAGATGAAGTGGATGGACGAGGAGTTCACCCGTCGGCACTACTTCGACCTTGAGGAACGGCTGGGCTCGGAGGTCTACAACGTCACGTCGACGTTCATGCAGCAGGGCCCGGTCATCGCCCTGGTGCTGGAGGGCTTCGATGCCATTGCCACCGTCCGCAAGATCGTCGGCAGCACGTACCCGAACCAGGCTCCGGCCGGCACGGTGCGGGGCGACTTCTCGCACTACAGCGCAGCGGCCAGCATCGCCTCTGGCAAGGCAGTCGCGAACCTCGTACACGCTTCCGGCAACGCGGAGGAGGCCAAGCAGGAGGTGGAGCTGTGGTTCGACAAGGGCGAGCTGCAGGACTACAAGACGCTGGCCGAGATCTACACCTACTAACAGCGGGTCACGGCGTCACTGCGGGGACGCCGTCGCGTTGATCACCACTGGGGCACGACCGTCTGAACCGAGAGGGCACCATGACCAACCAGACCCGCCTGGCCTCCACCGACGAGCTGGAGTCGATCTTCCAGCGTGAGCTGACGACCGACCTGTGGGCGGCCACCGAGACCGCGTACGCCCTGGCGGCGCGCCACCGCGACCTGGGGGACTGGCCCGCTTCACGTGAGTGGGCCGAGCAGTGCCTCCGTCTGCTGGAGGGCTTCCCCAGCGAGACGGAGGAGCAGGTCGCCACCGGCCGCACGTCAGTGGGAGGCATCCAGCTGCCGACCTACCTGCACTCAGGTGTCGTCCAGGAGCGCTTCGGCGCCCTGGGCTGAAACCCACCGATCCACCGGGGTGATGCGGCCGGGACCGCATCGGCCGCATTGCCCCGCGTTCGACCACCAACCCCATAGCGATCGCCCGACCGGACAGGCCCCGCACGGCAGCGTCCGGCTGGCTTCGCCATGCCTGAAACGAGGAGGCAGCAGTCCCGTGGCCGTCGAGATCGAGATGCGCGCCCGCTTCACCATGGAGGTTCACGACCAGCTCGTCACCCGTCTGAAGGCGGACGGGGAGGACCTGGGCCCCGACGACAAGCACATCTACTTCTACGTGCTCCCCGACCAGCTCCTCAAGGTCACCGACAACACCGCTGCCGGCACCGCCAAGATCACACTCAAGGGGAGCAAGATCGGGCAGGGCGCGGCCTTCTCGGAGACCGAGTTCGCCATCGCTCCAGCCGACGTTCCCGCTGCGGTGAAGGTCTTCAACGCCCTCGGGTTCGAGACGACGATGCACGAGGCGTTCAACTTTCGTCACAACTTCCGCCTCGACGGCGTCGAGATCGCGGTCAAGTGGAGTGAGGCGTGGGGCTACCACGCCGAGTTCGAGGTCCTGTTGGAGGACGGCGCCCCGGACGCCACCCGCGCCGAGGCTGAGGCCAAGATCACAGACGTCGCAACGGCACTCGGCGTGACCTTGATGACGGAGCAGGAGCTGACCGACTTCACCGCAGCCTTCGAGGCCGCCGAGAAGGAGCGCAGGGAGCGCGAGCAACAGGCCGCGCCGATCCGGTAGGGAACATCACCGCGGAAACCACCAAGGGGGTGGGCACGAATGAGCACGACCCCGTTGACCGCAAGTCTGATCGACCTGGCCGCCCAAGGGCAGCTCCCGCTCCACCAGCACATGGATCACGCCACCGTCGCGTGGATCAGCGACCACAGGCCCGACCTCCCGCCGGCGCCACAGCCAGCCTTGCGCCCGCAGCCGAAGGAGCTGCTCGCGCACGGCGATCTGCCCACCCGATGGTGGGCAGACCCTCGCCTGTACACCTCCCTCCACGGAGTCCGGCACGCCATGAGGACGGCGGCGCTCGCCGCCCTCCTCGCCGAGGCGAACGGCCTCGGCGATGCCGACGCCACCACCGCGATCATCGCCGCCGCCATCCACGACTGCCAGCGGCGCCACGACCAGGACGACCGCGGACACGGCGCCCGCGCGGCCATCTGGCTCGCTGCGAACGCCGACACCGTCTGGGGCCACTTCGGCCTCACCGCGATACCCCGACGGATCGTGCAGGCGTGCACCGCCATCCGCCTGCACGACATTCCGTACGAAGCGTTCACCGCGGACGACAAGGCCGACCACGCCCGGGCCGAGCGCATCACCGACGTGGTCAAGGCCGCCGATGCCCTGGACCGCTACCGTCTGCCGAAGCTGAAGTGGTGGCCGGACGCCCGGTACGTCCGCGAGCCCGCCTTCGACCAGCTACGCGGTCTCGCCTTCAACCTGGTCCTCGTCTCCGAGCGGGCGCACCTCGCCGGGGCCAGCGGCAGCACAGCCGTCCGCTACGCGCTCGCCGAGAAGGGCCTGGTCTAGCCATGGACTTTCTCGACGCTTACCACCTGTGGGCCGACGCCCACGCCTTCTTCGACTCCACCCTCATCCCCAACCCCTCCGACGACAGCGACCCGCTCGCCACTCAGGCCGCAGGCTGGGACAGACGGCTCGCCGAGGACACTCCGAACGGCCACCTGTTGCGGCGGAACGCCCTCTTCGAGGCCCTGAGCGGCAACGGCAAGCTGCACCTGCTGCACGTCACCCACGCTCTGGAGGAGATCAGCCGGCAGGGGGTGCTCTACCCGTCGGGCGGTTGCCTCGTCGGAAGCATCTACTGCGCGCCTCTCACCGCGACCGACCAGGGCTTCCGCATGCACAACCTGGGCGCCTACGTCCTGACCAAGGAAGCGCCGACCTTCCTGTCCAAGCTCGGCGTCACCGGCCGCGTCCCCACCCCGCTGATCTTCGAGATCGACACCCCGCCTCAGGTGTACCGCGGGCTCGCCGGCGTGGACTACCTGCGGCTGGGCCTCATCCACCTGCAGATCTACAGCCACCTCGAATATCTGCTGAGCAAGAACGAACGACACCATCTGCGCGAGACCGTCGTCAGCCGGGTCAAAAACTCGGTCGCGTTCCTCGCTACCGCTGCCGCCGTCGCCTACCAGGGCATCAGGGTCGGCGCCGATCCGTTCCTCAAGCTGCTTGACGAGACGATCCCCCGCCTGCCGATCCTCGGCTACCTGTATTTCGAAGCGGTCGCCGAATACCTGATGCTCCACTCGGTCTCGCACCAGACCCGACGCCTGGCCGAACTCGGTGAGCTGAACAACTGGCTATACAAGGAGATGCTGTTCGCCGCCTTCCCCGCCATGGCCGGGAAGTTCGACCTGACGAGGTTCCGGCCCCGCCCGAAGCAGCTCTCCGCGCTCATCCACCGAGTCGATCCGACCATCGATGCCAGCCACGCGAGCGCGTACTTGGTCGAGCGGATCAGCTATCTCGCCGCAGCCCGCCTCTTCGCACCCGGCGACGCCCCCGAAGACTGGCACCACACGCGCTGGGAGTTCGACTCGCTGGCCACCCAGCTCGGCCCTCTGCTGGGTCATCTCATCCACCGGGAGTTGCGCACATTCGGCCGCTACCCCGACTTCTACTTCTACTTCGACCAGCACAAGGCGCTGCAAGCCTGGAACTACTGGAACCACATGGACATCGTCGCCCCCTTCAACGGCACGATGCCCAAAGGTGAGGTCGGCATCAACCCGGCCTACCCCAACCTCGACTACCGCGTCTGGCGCGCCGAGCAAGACGAGGCCGGCCACCTGCACCCGGCCGAGGAGCTCTCGCTGACCATCGCCCCGCGACTGGTGGACATCAAGTACACCCTCATGCGCAACAACCAGTGGTCCCCCGCGCCTAGCGCCGCCTGAGCCACCAGCGGATCCACCCATCACAAGCACTCTCGCACAGGAGCCCCGTGATGAGTCCCTTCGGTGTACCTTCCGTCGACCTTCTCAGCGAGCAGATCGAAACCGTCCTCGCCGACCCCGCCACCACCCACGGCCTCGCCCGCGCCCTTCGGGCCGCCGCCAAGGAGATCGAACTCCACCGCTACCACCACGCCAGCCGCCACGCCTGGCCCCACGGCCGCATCGACGACAAGCCCGCCAAGGTCCAGATCGGTGGCGGGACCCACCGCGTCGACGGCTTCTTCAACATCGACCTCGTCCCGCCGGCCGACCTCCTCTGGGACATCCGCGAAGGCATACCCCTTCAGGACGACAGCGCCGAGGAGATCTTCTCCGAGCACTTCCTGGAGCACATCGACTACCCACGCTCCGCGAAGCACTATGTCCGAGAGGCGCACCGAGTCCTTGTACAGGGCGGCCGGATCGTCACTGGTGTCCCCGACGCCGCCTTCGCCCTGAGCGAGTACCCCGGTGCCCTGGAAGACTCCGACGAGATGATCCGGCGCTGGTATGCCAAGCGCGACGGCCTCAGCGACATCAACACCCGCCTCGACCTCGTCAATCTCGTCTTCCGAGACCAGGACGACGACCCCACGTACACCCCGCACCTGTGGGCCTACGACCACGACAAGCTTGTCCAGCTCTTCACCGAGGCCGGCTTCACCACCGTCGAACCCTGGACGTTCGACCCCACCATTGCCAACCCGAAGCGCCAGTGGGGCAGCGTCTACGTCATCGCGACGAAGTAGCGCGCCAGCCCAGCGGTCGGCGCCTGCGGAGGGTGTGGGGGTGGGCGGTCAGGCGTAGGGGTCGACTTCGGGGTGCGTGAACCGCACGGGCTTGCCCAGCGACCGGGCGTAGGCGATTTCAGCTCGGGTGCTGTCTCCGATGTAGTCGCCGACTACGAGCACCTCACTGCCCCTACGTCGAAAGGCATCACCCGACGGGCACGGGCCACCCAGGAAGCACGCACGGCCGAGAGACCCGCCAGCGATCACGCCGCCGCGTAACTCGCCATGAACAGACTTTGCGCCCGCTCCACGTCCCTCGGGGTACGCAATTGCACCTCCAGATCACCTGTCCCGTGATGACCGAGACCGGAGACATCCCGGGTGAATCCCGGGACGAGGTCGACATCCTTCGGGTCGACCTTCAGGTAGACCAGCAGCTTGCTCCGCTGGGGCGGACAGAGGCAGGCGAAGTTCCGCAGCCGCTGATACGCCCGGTACGTCTTGCGCTCGACGCGGTTCACACCGTCTCCGAGCGCGAGCAGTGCCTCATCGACCGCCCTCGCCAGCTCCACCATCGACGCGTCCTGGGCATCGGCTGCTGCCCGAGCAACCGCCTGGCGGCGCCCTCGGCGTACCACCTGCATATCGCCGCTCACGGACGCCACGGTCTCAAGCCCGAGCAGGTCGGTGCCGAAGAATCGGTAGCGGACCAGGTCGATCGACCGCCGGTGCTCGCGCACCGCATGCACGTCGTAGCGGGTGAAATCGCCGGCAATGCAGATCAGACGCGGACCGGTCCACAGGACCTGGGACGCGGCCGTCACCCCTAGCCGGTCGCGGACCAGGTGCTCGAACTCGGCACGGTGGTCCATTAGCCATGCCAGGTAGAACAGGCCCTGGTTGATGACGCCGGCGTCGACACCGCGCTTGTACTCGACGATGACCGGCGATCCGTTCTCGTCCAGCCCGAGCGAATCGATCCGGCCCTTGTGGACCGGCCCGGTGCCGTACTCACTCGCCAGGAAACGGACGCCTAGCAGCGTCTCCATGTGCGCCTCGACGAGACCCTGCACATCTGCCTCGACCTCAGCAAGACGCGGCATGACCTCGCTCACTCCGCATTGCGATGCGTCCGTCCGGAACAACTTCAAGCCGACCACCCCCGTTATCGCATAGGAGATCGACAACGTCGGACAGGCAGAGCTTTGTTTCCGCAACCGGCGCGAGTCACGTGAAGAAAGTGTGCCGGAGGCCCGATCGACCGGGTCAGTTGCCCCGGCGTGCAGCACGCAGGCCGGTGGTACCCGTGATTCGTCGGCGTCCAGCACGAATCCAGCACAGTACAGCAGATGCGGAGTTGACGGCAGGTGACGAGAAGTCAGGAAATCCAGCACCTATCCAGCACGGTGAAAATTAGGGGGCCTGACCCCGAAGAGCCAGACCCCGATTGACCTGCAGTGGTGCAACGGGGCGAACTGCGACCCATACAACACCCAACTCATCCGTGGTAACCGTTCGTCACAGTGCTAGGCAATGCAGTGTAGTGCTGGACTCTGCCGACTCCTCTCCGGCATCGTGCCTCAGGCTGTCAGAGTGGGCCCCTCCACGGCGAGCGAGGCAACATAGCCCCAAATCGCCGGTTAGCCAAACCGGCGATAACGCGGAGGATTGACGGTCACCGCGATGACGGGCGCATGCGGTGTCCGTAGGCCCGGCACGGGCTACCCGCCAAGACGAAAGTAATCGGAATGCACACGCAGATCGAAGAGACTCTGGGCCCTCGCTATAGCCCCGCTCACATCCGCGCCACCTGGGACGGAACGGGGAGCGTGGAGGACGCCTCAAAGGCGCTGGGATTCTCACGGGCCAAGGGATACGACCTGATCCGCAACGGGCAGTTTCCGTGCCGTGTGCTACGCATCGGCCGTAAGACGCGTGTTGTCACGGCGTCCCTACTCCGCGTCCTCGAAAGCGGAGATCCGGAGTATAACGATGCGCGCGCCGGATGCAGGGCGCCGACATCGTCATCACGATGGGCTGCGGCGACGCCTGCCCGATCGTCCCCGGCCGCCGCTACCTGGACTGGCCCGTCACCGACCCCGAGGGTGCCCTGATCGCCGTCGCCCGCAGCATCCGCGACGAGATCGACGCCCACATCACCGAACTGCTCGACTCGCTGCCGAGCGCCTGAGACCGTCCCTCATCACCCTCTTGATCCACTTACGAAGGAAGAACCAATGTCCTCCAGGCCGCTCGCCTCCGTGCTGTTCGTCTGCGTCCACAACGCCGGGCGTTCGCAGATGGCCGCCGGATTCCTCACCCACCTCGCGGGCGACCGGATCGAGGTCCGCTCCGCCGGCTCCATCCCAGGCGACCAGGTCAACCCCGCCGCGGTCGAGGCCATGAAGGAGGTCGGCATCGACATCTCCGAGGCGAAGCCGAAGACCCTGACCACCGAGGCCGTCCAGGCGTCCGACTACGTCATCACCATGGGCTGCGGCGACGGATGCCCGATCTACCCCGGCAAGAAGTACCTCGACTGGGCGCTGGAAGACCCGGCGGGCAAGGGCGTCGAGGCCGTACGCCCCATCCGCGACGAGATCAAGACCCGCATCGAGGCGCTGATCGCCGAGATCGACGCCAAGCGGGAAGCGTGACCTCGTGACCGGCAGCGGGATACGCGAGGTCATCCCGGCCCGCCGGAAATACCGCTGCCCCCGAGCCTCGATATTTCGCGATGGGCCGCCGACGGAGTCGGGGGCCCATTTGGTTGTTGGGTGGGCCGGCCGAGGGCCCGGGTGTGGTCTCCGGTGAACGCCCGGTTCCACTGCTCCAGGCTGGATCCTCGCACCAGGACAACGAATCCGACCGGTGTTGTCAGTGGGGCCGTGCAAACTGGATGCCGTGACGACACCCGACGTCCGAGGACTAGAGCAGCTTGAGCGCGCCGTCCTAGACGACGCTGCCTCTCTCGCCACTGCGCTCCGGCAGTGCCTCATGTTGGCCGGCTACGCGCGCCATGATGAGCTGCGCGCATGGGCGCTGAAAGAGCTGGAGGGGTACGCGGCGTCCGATGAGCTGCCCTCTTACCGGAAGGTGCCAGCCGCGCTCGAAGTCGTGGTCGATCTCTACCTTCCAGGTCAGATCATTCGGGACAATACCCAGCGGGTCAGTCCAAACCAACTACCTCAACACGCACAGGATCGCGGCATCGGGGAGAGCGCGCCGATCCGACAAGGAGTACGGGAACTCGAAGCGCTGGTCGCCCGCACCGACAGGGCGTCGGTACGCCTGAGCCCGCCCGGTTCTGCCGACTACGCCCTACTGATGACGCAGGAGCAGCATCAGCAGGGAAACGAAGGTTCCCAGATCACCTCTCTGCACTGGGACGTCTCCGTCGCCAGTATCGCGGGCGTCCTCGATCAAATCAGAACACGTCTGACCCAGTTCGTCGCGGAAGTGAGAGCAGCCATGCCCCCGGGCCAGCAGAACCCGAACCCCGACCAGATCAACTCGGCCGCGCAACAGGCCCTCAACATCACAGGAGGCGACGGCTCCACTTTCAACATCGTGGCGCCGAACGCGAAAGCGGACCGCGGCGGCACCGCGAGCGCCAACGTCAATGAACCCGCGCCCGCGACTCCGCAGCCCTGGTGGCACCGCACCTCGGTCATCTGGGGTGCCATCGCCGCTCTGGGGACGGTTGCTGGCGTCATCGTCACCGTGGCCGTGAAGTGAGATTCCGCCGAAGCCGCCTCGACAGACTGGAAGGCGACGTCCTCGACGAGAGCCGCCCGCTCGCGCCGATCTTGCGCCAGGTGATCACCCTGGGCGGGCACGCTCACTCCGAACCGTTGCGGGCCTGGGCGCTGCGGGAACTCCAGGGTTACGAGGGCACGGACGTGCCGATTCCCGACTACCGGAGAATCTCAGCCCCCCTGGTGATGGATGGCCTCGCTGGGATGTACCAGTTTCGGGAGCAGCCGGTCAGCATGTTCGACCTGCCGGACTTCGCCCGTGACAGCCTGGGCGGCGAACTTCGCCTCGGGCAGGGCGTCGGCCAGATCGAGTCCCTCATCGCCGGAAATCCTGGCCAGACTGTGCAGCTCGGTCCGGCCATGGCTGCCGACCTGGCCGTGTTCATGAGCCAGAACTCGCCCAGGCAGGTTCTCAGGCTGTACTGGGCTGTGCACCCGTCAGCCCTGGAGGGCATTCTGGATCAGGTCCGCACGCGACTCGTCCAGCTCGTCGGGGAGTTGCGGGCCGCGATGCCACAAGGGCAAAAAGATCCGACACCGGACCAGGTCGCTCAAGCACTCCAAAGCATCAACATCATCACGGGCGACAACTCCTCTGTGACCGTCACGGCGCCTATTGCGGTCGCGCGCCATCGTGGATCAGCGCGAGCCGAAGTCAGCGGAGGGGCCCAGCAAACCTCTGCGCGGACAGCGATCGTCTGGGCCGTCTCGGTCGCCCTGGTTGCAGCCGCGGCGGTCATTGTCTGGGGGGCGTGGTCCTGAAGCGAGCTGACCCACGAGGGCACATGAGCCTGAGAATCGGCCGCGTACCGCGCCTCCAGGTCCTCCAGCGCGTCGCGAGCGCTCTGCTCACCGACGGTCTGCAGATCGGGGTCGATGAAGAACGGTGACCTGGCCCGGCGCAGCGCTGCGGGCACGTACTCCGGCAGTGCCCGGTGCACCAGCCAGCCAAGGACGCTCTCCCAGCGGGTGGCATCGGGGATGAGATACCACCGCTGGTCGCCCTCCGGCGACGTCCAGGCCGCGACCACCGGCTCCCCGAGCGAGTCGACGAGGATGGGCGGCAGCTCGCCCACAGCGGGGTGGTCCGCCCTGCCGGAACGGTAGCCGTCGTACGACTGAGAGCCGTACAACTTCAGACTCCACCACGGTGCACCCTCGGGGCGGGTCAGCAGCCGGATCGCCAGATCACGGTCAGCGCCCTCCAGACCCGGCGCGATCTCGGGCCGCATCCCCTTGGGCAGGCGCCGACCAACGGCGCTGGGGGACTGGTCACCGAGGTGCACGGAGGCGTCCACCGACGAGAACACGTTACGGGGACGGTCCCCTTCGGCGTGGCCGACGACGGCGAAGACCGGAGCGACCTCGCCACCCTGTCGTGCACCACGGCTCCTTCGCTGGCCGGCCCTGCGACCGAGAGGCACAGACCGCGCGCGTCCTGAGGGGCGACCAGCGATGGCCCCAAGCTCTGGACGGTAGTTGCCCGCAACCGCCTTGGCCGGGATCAGGATCGCCCCGTCGTGAATAGTTGCAGTGAACTGTTCACTACGTTTTGCTTCCGGTATGGCACAGTCCCTCCGTCCCCAGGCCCTGCAACGCCAACGACTGTTCAGAGACATGAGCGTGGAACAGCTCGCCGAGGCTGTAGGGGTTACGCCACGTGCTGTACGCCACTGGGAAGCGGGAACACGGACTGTTGGTGACCGAGCTTTCGGCCGATTGCTAGAGGTTCTGCGATGTGGTGCGCAGGATCTGACAGGGCGCGAACCGGGTACCGAGAGCCTGGCCGACTTGCGTCGTGATGCTGGCTTGAGCACGGAAGAGGCCGCCTCAGCTCTACGACGCAAGCGTGGTGCACACGGTCTGCATATCAGCGCCGAGAAGATCCGCGATCTTGAACGCGGCAGACGTGTGCGCGGCTGGATGTGGGGATCTCCCGAGACCCTGGGGAGAGTGGCGCACATGATCGCCCAGGTCTATAGAGTCCCCGACCGGGTGGTGATGGATGCCTGGCGCCGCAGCCGCCCGGAGGACCCTCTCCCAGTGCTTCCCGTCCGACGTCCCCGTCAGCCTTCCGAGGAGTCGATGGCTGTATGGAGGGCCCTCAACGAGCGGCAACGTACCTATCTGACGTGCATCTTCCGTCACGACCAGGAGGTAGAGGAAGAACAGCGGCAGGCCCGCTTGGTGGGAGCGGAACAGCGACCGGCAGCCGAATGGCGGCGCATGACGTTGGCAGTCTCCGCCTCGTCTGATGTAGTCGGGTACACCCGCATTCAGGAGGGGCTGCGCGCAGCGGGGGTACATGACCCAGGAGCTGGATCGTCGGTGGCCGCTTTGGAGCGGCGTGGCCTGATCGTCGTGTACCGGGACCGGCTGTATGTCGACGGTCTGGGGGATATCCCCCGTACCCGGGTGGAGATGACCCGGCACGGGCGAGCGGTGGCCCGTGCGGCCCTCGGGGCTCCCCGGGAAGCAGGACCACCTGCGCCGCTGCTGTCGTTGTGGCTCTGGAAGATCATGGTCCGGGTCGCGCGCGCCGGAGCGCAGGGGGTGGACGGCAGCCTCGCCGGGCGTGGGCCGCATTACCTGGCGGTGGGACAAAGCCCTGATGGACGGACCCCGAGCCGGGGCTTCATCGTGTTGCGGCACCCCGACGGAGCGACTCACGGACCGTACCGGTGGTTCCTCACCGACTCCGGGCGAAGCCACATCGCCGACCACCTCGACGCCTACCGCGGCCTGTATCCCAGCATCGACACCGAGGGCCTCGACGAGAGCTCTGGCTGAACTCCCCTCGGGATTCCCAGGGCCCATTGTCAGTGGCCTGCCGTAGGGTCCGGCACGTGATGCAAGCTGACGACACAACGGATATTCAGCAGACTCACGCACTGCTGGAAATCGTCAAGGCGTTCGCCGTGTGCGAGCACGCGATGGTCGGCGAGGGACTGGACGGGCCGAGACGCCTGGACCGCCTCATGGAGGCCCACGGCATCCTGATGGCGGCATGCGGCCCGGGGCACCTGATCCTGTTCGACGAACTGATGGGCAGGCTCACTGGCGACCGGGCTGGCTCCCTGGAAGGGTTGCTGCCCGACTGGATCGACAGCGAGGCTCTCGCTGGCGTGCGGCTCATGGACAGCGAGGGCGTTGCCACGGAGGACGGGTTCGACTTCCGGCACGAAGCCCAGCGCGTCCTGCGGGCCGCGCAGAAGGTCGGGAAGTTCACCGGGCAGGTAACGAAACCGAAGCTGGATGACGAGTACAGCCAGGAAGCCGTCTTCAGCGCGATCAAGGGCTCCTTCTACCAGAGGCACCGCTCCACGCTGGTTGAGAACCCGACGGTGCCGGCGGGCAGTCTCGCGGAGCTCAAGCTGCCGTCCCGGGCGAACGACTTCTACAAGCCGATCGCCCAGTACGCGCAGTTCAACGGCTGGTGGTGGCCCTGCCCCGCCTGCAAGTGGCCGATGAAGGTGACAGCTGCCCGCACCGGCGCGCGTACAAGGGGCAGGGTGCGGTGTCTGTACCCCTGGCACGAGGAGACGGGCGCGTCGTACGAGTTCGTCGTGACCGCCCGGAAGAAGTCGGCCCCCGAACTGAGTCCGACGTTCGAATGCCGGGTCCCATCCGGCCGGTTCGCACGCCTATGGACCGGGGCCGTACCGCACGTGCCGCAGGCTAAGCCGGCCGCAGAGTACATGGCGCTGGTACGGCCGGTGTGGCGCTACACCGTCATCCCTGGCCTACCCGAACTGGCCCTGCACCGAGCCGCCGCGGCGGCCCTGGAGGGAACCGCCTGGACATCACATCTGTGGCCCAACGGGGACCAGTGTGACCTGTGGATCACCCGCGAAGGCAGCGAACAGCCGCACTTTCCTGCTGACTTCAAGGACTACACCTGGCCGAATCACCTGGTCAGCAAGCTTCATATGGACGGCGGCGATAAGGGCGGCGCCGAGTACCTGGTAGTGCCCGACCATCGCCAGGACCAGGTGGCCCAGCTCCATGCGGTGTGCCGCACATACAGGATGAAGGCGGCGATGACCGCGACGGACTACCTCGAGATGGTCATCACGCAGATCAAGGAGGGCCAGGCGTGAGCGGGGAGATGACGGGTAAGGAAGCCGGCCTGGCTGGAGCACTCGCTCTGGCCGCGCACTACTTTCCCCGCAAGGACGACGAGGGGCGCATCCTGGCCGGCTTCGAAGAAGCCACGTTCTTCGCCCACCGCAAGCCGCAGGCTTGGTCGGATTGGGCGAGCTTGCCAGTGGCCGAGCGGAACCTGATCCGTCAGGTGATGGCCTTGATGGCTCCCGAATGGACGGATGCGAAGAAACTCAGGGCCGCCGTCCTCGCGCTCCTAGGCACCCTGGCCCCCGATCCCGACCTCGCGGACAGGTCGGGAGGTTCGCTGCGGCTGCCGGCCGGAGACCCACAGCTGGCCGAGGCGGCGATCCCCAGGGTGGGAGGGGATTTCCTCGGATACGCACAACGCGTCACCGGGCCGTTCTTCACCTTCGGCAAGCGCCCCAAGGCACAGGCGTTCGCGGGCCCAGGAACCCTCAAGACGAGGACGGCCTACCTGGGCCAAGAGCACGGCACGACCAGCAGGGAGATCCATATCCAGGCGACTCCCGGCTTCCTTGAAGCGCCCGGCCACGAGGTGCTCCCGCAGGTGCACACCCGCCCGCAGCGCGACCGGGTCGCGCCGACAGTGAACCAACTCCTGGATGTCGCCAAGATCCTTAGCGGCCAGGACAAGAGCGTCGCCTACCTGCACAAGGTGCTCAAGCGCTTCTTCAAGGCAATGAAGACGACCGACGGCGAGCTGACCGAACTGGACCTGACGTCCGGAGACCTGCAGGTCCTCAACGCCCCCACGGGAAGCGGCAAAACGGTACTCGTACGGGTCATGGCGTCCTGGGCAGCGCTCAACGACCGGCGAATCGCCCTCGCCGTCACCGATGTCCGCGCCACCCTGGACATGGCCTGGGACATCAACAACGACCTGGCCTATCTGCACAAGAACAAGCACCTAGCCGAGCCCGCTCACTGCACTCCGCTGATGTCCCCGTCGAGCATGCACCGGCGGGCCATGGACTACGCCGCCCTGGGTACCTCCACCCAGATCGACGAATGGGACCGGCGCGCCAGGACCGACATCGCGCTGCTGTCGGCCGGCTGCGCGCAGCGGGCGTTGATGGACCCGCCCACCCTGTATCCGTACGGGGAGGAGAACTGCACCTCGCTGACCTCTCCGGCCACCGGCTCCACCCGGCTCACCTGCTCCTTCGCCCCGGTGTGCGGCAAGTTCCAGCAGTTCTACCGGGCCACCGACGCGGCCGTGATCGTCACCAACCACGCCAACCTCCTGGAAGGCCGCACACGCATCGGCGTCGTCCTGGACGGGCAGGAGTTCCGCGGCAAGGCACGTGGCACTAGGGGCATGAGCGTGCTGGAGATGACGCTGCGCGCCTGCGATGCGCTGGTGATCGATGAGATCGATGCCTTCCAGACGGCCGCCATCAGCCGCTGTACCTCGGAGCTCACTCTGGCTTCCCGGAAACGGACGACCGCGTTGCGGGAGATCGACTCGGACGCCAGGAACCTGCCCGTCGTCCATGAGATGTCCCTTGCAGCGCCGGTCAGCCACGCGCGGCTCATGGCCGAGATGCTGCTGCTGTGGCTCTGCTCAGGCAGCGGGCTCAGGCTGAACCCGGGCAACGAGGCGGACAGCCCTGACGGGGCCAGCCGCGACAACACCGGCTGGCGCCTGGCCCGCTCGAGGGACCGTGAAATCCTTCAGCTCCTGTTCCCCCACCAGACCGCGGCCGACGACGTTCCGCCCGAGCTGTTCGCCTTCCTCGACGAGATCATGCCCGCCCGCTGGTACGCGGCCGGACCGGATGAGGAGGCCAAGCTTCCCGACGGAGCCGACTGGGACGCCATCCAAACAGCCCTGACGATCCTCACCGCGCAGCGCGGCCAGGACCACCTCACCGACACTCGCGACGCGATGCGCACGCTCCTGCGTGAGCACGTGCCCGATGCGCATCAGCAGGCCGCCGTGGTGAACCTGTTGATCACCCGCACCGTGCTACGGGAACTCGACAGCGCGCTGGACGAGCTGCGCATGCAGGCCCAGACCCTGCGCTATCTCGACCTGGGATCGGTCCGCAAGATCCTTGAAAGCATGCGCAGCAGCACGGTCGCCACCCTCTACCCCCTGGCCATGCTGGGCCGCTCCATCCACGGCTACCAGGTCAAGGGCATGGACAAAAAGGAGCAGGAAGCGGAACTCCTGTCACGTTCTTTCGGCGGCGATCCGCACACCTTCGTCAGCGAACTCGGCGGCCTCACCGCCCTGCTGGCGGCCGGCGTGCAGCGTCCCGTCATGGGCCTGTCCGCCACCGCCTACCTACCACAGGCCGTACAGGAACACATCCATGCCCCGGTCCGCTGGTGGCTCCCCGACACCCGTCCGGAGTCCATCGTCACCCTCGCCACGCCTGTACGGGGCAGCAGCGGGGATGCCATGAGGATCGGGGGTCTCCCGCCAGAGCTGAAGCCCAACGCACTGCGCGATCTCGGCCGGGGCCTGTACGAGCAGCAGCTCGCCAAGCGCCTGGCCCGCCTGGAGAAGCACGAACCGGAACGGGCCCGCGTCATCCTCGCCGTCAACTCCTATGAGCAGGCCGCCTACCTCGCCTCCGGGGTGGCACAGGCCGACGGGCTGAACCACCGGATCTGCCTGCTGGTGAAGAAGCCGGAGAAACAGAACTACGAGGAGCACCTACCTGCCCACGTGGACCGGATGGTCCGCGAAGAGCTCAAGGAGTTCCCCGACCGCGGAGAGATCCTTATCGCCCCCCTCGCCGTCATCGGCCGGGGCCTGAACATCGTCGTCGGAACGCGCTCGGCAGTCCGCGACATCTATCTGTGCGTCCGGCCTGTCCTGAGCATCGAGGACACCGACTGGCTGCACGCAAGCGTCAACGCCGCCGGTTACAACACCCTTCCCGCCGGCGGCAGCGACGAGCCCTTGGCCGTCCTGCGCGCAGCAGGCGAAGCCTCCTGGAAGCAACTCACCAAGATCCTTCGCTCCCCGGCCCGGTTCTCCAACATGGACCACGACCTGCGCAAGGAACTCGTCGCAGGAATGCTCGTCCTGCTCATCCAGCTCGCCGGCCGTGCCCGGCGGGGCGAGACCGACATGACCCTCCACATCGTGGACCACTCCATCCACGACAAGAAGTTCAGCTCCGACCTGGCCACGATCATCGAACAGATCTACCGCGACTGGACTCCGAAACAGCGCGACATCATGAATGAGCTCTACGGTCAAGCGCTTCAGGCATTCCTGACCTATGCAGGGCTCGACCGCGAGACGCTCTGAACTGACCACGCCCGTCTCCGCCTTGCCGCGGCGGAGACGGACCCGCATCCTCTCCCAAACGGAGAGACCGAGAGACGAGGTACCCCCGCTCATGGGGCGAAGCAACACGCAGCGGGATCTCACCGCGCACACCACATCGATCCGGTGCACCCCCGAGCTCCTGGACGGCATGACCGCCCTGGTCTGGGACTTCGGCGACTACCACTCGCCCATCCGCATGGCCTGGCGGGATTTGGGGAGCACGGCCTCAAAGAACGCGAAATGGATCAAGGATGTCCAGGAATCCGACCCCTTCCTGGTTCCCTATTCCATCGCTGTCACCGTGCTCCAGCAGATCACCGATGGCTACGTCTACCTGGACAAGTACCTGGCCTTCATGGTGACGCTCAACCCCGTGGAGCCCGACGCCCTCAGGACGGTCTTCACTTACCTGGAAGGCATCGTCCGCCGGATTCCTCTGGATGAGATCCCCTTCATGGATCCACCCACCTTGGCCCGACTGGTCGCGGACGTCGCTCCTGAGCGCCGAAGCCTGGCTAAGAACATCCTCCAAGAGGAAGACGGCAAGCCCGCCAGTCCGGACAGCTGGGCCTATGAGGCGGTGAAGTGGCACATCGCCAAGAAGCTGGCGGCAAAGCCCTTCCTCGACCGGGAAGTCGAGCCGGTCCGTGAGGCGTACGAGGCGACGAACGGCCAGGTGAAACACAGGACCGTCGGCTGGCAGCCCTCCGACAACGTCGCGGCCGTGCAGTACCGGCCCATCAGCAACGGTGACCTGATCGCCTGGGAACAGCCCATCGGCCCGGTCTTCGCCACCCTCGCCCACCCGGTCGACCTCGCCGAAGCGCTCAAGGCCCGTCCCGAGAACCCCACCCGCAGTCAAGTCCAGTACGCGCTGTCCCGCCTGTCGGTGAAGATGGCCACCTACACGGCCGAGCCGAACCCCGTCCTGAATCTTGACGCTCACATCCGGCGCATCAACAACACGGTGATCCACGCCAGCACCGTTCTCGTGGACCAGGGAACAGACCGGCCGATCATGTCTGTGTCCCTGGATGGGCGCGGTCTGCGGCAGACGAACAAGCACGCGCTGGAAATCCTGGCGAAGATGGACGCCGACCGGTCATCGCTCAACGCCATCGAGGAACGCGTCGCCGGTGAGCGCAGCCGCCTGAACGCCAGGGACGAAAATGGCAAGAGGATCGACATCCTGACTCCTCCTCCTGGCGCGATCAGGCCGACCATGCCGAAGACGGACTCCTTCGCTGTCGGTACCGGCGCCGGCATCTACCATCTCTCCCTGCTGCGGGAACACATCCAGCGAGTCTTCGGTGACGCCGTCTCCCTGCTCGACCTGAAGTCGAAGGGGAATGTCTTCGGTAAGCGTTCCCACGAGCCCGCCACCGCTGCCCAGGAGAAAGAGAAGAAACAGAAGAAGCAGGATGGCGAATACGTCGATCTCATCGGCAAGCCCTCCCCGGAGGGTATTCGCCGTTCCATCGAAGCGGCCGGATACAAGAAACTCCGCATCCTGTGCCTGTGGTACCGCGACGCGACCCTCACGCGGATGATCCACGGTCTCGCCCACCCCTACGGGCTGGACCCGGAGGGCATCGATCCGGACCCTGGCGGAAAGAAGTCCTTCCCGCTCGCGGACGGCATCGAAGCTGTCTTCTGCAACGCCGAAGCCCTGCTGGAGCACGGCCCCGGCACTCAGCGCGCCACTGACGCCCAAAGGATCGCCGGCACCTTCGCAGAACCCGGCGTCCTCCTCGCCGCCTGGTGTGAAACAGAGATCCCGGTGCGCGGCGAGGAACACGAGGGCATGAAGCCCGCCGAAGTGAAGACCGCCCTGGCGGAGAACGACGCCAAGCACCAAGTCGTCCGGGAGCTCGCCAAGGCTGCAGTGCCGTCCCAATTCCTCGTCGGCCGCGAGTACGACCCGTTCACCAAGACCTTCACCATCATCAAGAGGCCCGCGAAAGCCTTCGAGGATCACCGCGTCTACATGGGTCTGCTGGACCTCTACCGTTCGTGCGGGGTCGTGGACGACCGCTTCGAGCGTGCCCTCTACCCCGGCGACGACCCCTACCCGCTACCCCGCATGGCCTTCTGCGGCATCCACATCCGCAAGCAGGCCACGGACCGCAAGTACAAGGGCCAGCCCAAAAGGATCATCACCGCCAGCGTGATCATCCCCTCCCCTGAACCCGGCGGCCCGTGGCGCATGATCGGCTGGAGCAACATCCACCCGCAGTGGGAGCACTACGCCCTCGCACAGAGCAACTTCCACGCCGCCAACTACCCTCTTCACACTGAAAACGGCGACGGCGAAATCCAGCGCTGGGCACAGGCCGGTGAAGACGTCCGCACCGCCCTCCAAGAGCTCCACGACGAACTCGACGGCCTGCCCTACGCCTTGATGATCGACGGTCACGCCAGCCGCCGTGTATGGCCCGGCCTCCACAACAACAAGCAGGGCCTCGGAAAAGATCCCGGGGACCCGCGCCTCTGGCTCCCCGCAAGCGGACTGCCCCCGTCCTGGAATCCGGTCAGCATCATCCGCATGAACTGCGCGCAGGCGGAAATGCCCCGTCTGGTCGCCGTCACCGAGAAGCAGAAGAACGGCAAGACCGTCCCGCTCAAGACCTCCAGCGACCTCTACTACCCGGAAGCCCGGCCCGAAGGCCACCCCTGGTTCCTGTTCACCGAACCCCGCAACTACGGCAAGAAGCGCCATGGGCAGTGGAAGACCCGCTGGCGCGCCGACCCGGGGAAAGCATCGAAGAATGCCGACGAGCGCAAGGAGAACGAACTGAACGCACCCTGGTACAGCATGACCACCAGGGAGATCACCCCGATGCACACGCGGGACGGCTACGACCGAGAGATTCTCGCGGTTGCCGCGGCGCGGCTTTGTCACCAGGCGCTCTCCTGGTCAGACCGGACGCGATACCCGGCCCCGCTCCACGCCGCGCTTCAGATGGACCTTGGCCACCCCCAGTACCGACGCTCCGAGCCGAAGGACCCTGAGAGCATCGAAATCCTGAAGGAAGCCAGCGGCACCGACCTGTAGATACCGGGACGGCTCCGAGCCGTTCGGCGTGGCGGCCTCGAAGATGAGGCCGCCACGCCGAACGGCAGCAACGCTGGCCGCACTGCCCCTATAACGGGGCACCGCGATCTTCCGTCGATGGTTTGGACACCGCCTCCTGGTCGCGCTCTGAAGGCACACTGGCCAGTCGAGGGACTCGCCATATTCGCGAAGGCAAAGCCGTTCGGCGAGCTGAGCGAACGTGTGTGCCGTGTGGTCGGCCAGGCCCTACCACGCCCGGCATCCTTGCTCCCGGTGCTCCAGAGCCGGGAGTCCAAGCGTCAGTGCCCGTGCTGCCGGACGCCGCACTCTGTCATAGCCCCCTCCATGCGGAAGCCCCGTCGTGATGTTTCCGACGGGGCTTCGCCGTATCACCGGCGCTCTCACAGACGCCCCTATAACGGGGGAACGCTGGATACCGTTCTGACCAGGTTGAAGACCTCGCGGGCGGCATATCGTTTGAGGCATCGGATGATCTCGCGCCGGGTCTTGCCTTCCTGGGTGCGGCGTTCGTAGTACGCCTGGGTTCGGGGGTCGTGGCGCAGGCGGGTGAACACGATGCGGTGCAGGGCGGCGTTGGCCTGCCGGTCGCCGGCGTGGTTGAGCCGTCGCGTGATGCGCCGCCCGGAGGAGTACTCGATGGGGCTGACTCCGCAAAGGGCAGCAAAGGACGCCTCAGTGTTCAGCCGCTCGGGATTGTCCCCCATGGTGATCAGGAGAGTGACGGCGCTGTCCGGGCCGATGCCCATCGGTACGAGCAGTTGCGGCGCGTGGCGTTCGACGAGTCGGGTCAGGCGTTGGTTCAGCTCGTTGATCTGCCCGGTGAGCTGTTCGATGCGTTCGGCGAGCATGCGTAATGTCATGTGGGTGGCCTGGACCACCGCGTCCTCGTCTCCCCCACCATCGGGTGGGCTGAGGGTCGCGCAGGTGCGGAACAGCTCGGCATTGCCCAAGCTCGACAACCGTTCCCGCAGGGCGGGGTCGGCGATCACTAGGACGGCCTTGAGCTGGTTGATCGCCTGTGTGCGGGCCTTGACCGCGGAGTCCTTGGCGAGTTTGTAGATCCGGGCGCCTTGCACGGGTCCGTCGCCGGACTTGGCCTGGGCCCGGGTGCGACCGCTGAGCACGGCTCGCGCTGCGGCCTGCGCATCGAGCGGGTCCGACTTGCCGAGCAGACGGCGGGCTGTGCGGTCGGGCCGGTTCACTTCGAACACCTGGATCTGCTGGGTCAGCAGGTAGCGGGACAGGCCCGCGCCGAAGGTACCGGTGCCCTCCACACCGGCCCGGCGCACCGTCCCCCGCCTGCGGGCCCACACGAGCAGCCGCCGGTAGCCGGCCACCGTCGCCGGAAAGGACTCGGTGCCAAGGACCTTCCCCAGCGGGGACACCACGGCGGCGACATGCACCTCACCGTGCGTGTCCACGCCGAGCACGATTTCTCTCCGCACGGGAGGATCCGTACTGGAGGAGGTGCTGCGCTGTCTGGTCGTCATGGTGGTTCGCCTCCCGCAGGGTGACACGCTGAGTGGATGGCACCGGCCCGCTCGGGCGGTCTGAACCGTGATGGCGCCTGGAACTCGGCAAGGCCCCTATTGGGACACGCCCTGTGGCTCGGTGACAGCAGAAGCCAGCCCGCAACGACGGTCGACAAGCCTGTGACTGGACACTTCGGTCAAAGATCTCAAGAGTCAGACCCCCGTCCGGGACGGCATCGCGCAACCGTCGCATCGATCCCGGCGTATCGGCATCTACCGACCACAGCCGGATGGCTTCGCCCGAACCAATGCCCAACCTGGCCGGAGCAGGCTGAGAATGAGCTGACTCCCCGCCCACTCGCGACCGGCAATGACAGACAGCCGTCTGGGCCGCCTTACGGTCGCCCTCCATCGGCCATCGCACGAACGGCTTCGAGCCCTCATTCTGGTGCACGGTTGTCCGCAAGTCATGGCGCGGGCTGCCAAAGAGGCTGCCTAGCAACTCGGCAAAGGCACCGGCGAGTGCTTGGGAACTCGGTCTACTCGAGTAACGGGGAACAGCAGCACCGCACGAAGGGGCGCCCGCGTGGAAGGCATGGCGCATGTGGGCGCTGCCGGACCCGATGCTCGCGGCCCCCGTCTCCGACCCGGCGCCGCCCGATGGGTGGGCCGCCGAGGAGAAGTGGGACGGTTCTCCAGACACCTCGTGATGTCTCATTCGCGTCGGCACCGTTCACCCAGGCCACGACTGGTCCTTCGTGCGTGCGGCTGAGGCTTGCCGGGTGTCTGCGCCGGTGCTGACGTGCCGCTGGGTCTCCTGGGGGCCGTGCCAGTCCAGGCAGACGGCGGTGGCATCGTCTTCGAGCCGGCCGTCGGCGGCGTCCCGGACCGCGGACGTCAGCGCCAGCGCGGTCTCCCTCGGGTGCAAATTCCGGGTGCACGCCAGCAGGGCGGGCAGGTCGACCTTCTCTCCGTGACGTTCGAGCATGCCGTCGGTGAACATGAGCAGACGGTCACCGGGCCGCAGGTCGAGGTCCTGCACACGGTACGGGTGGGGAGTCAGCTCAGACAGCCCGAAGGGATGGTCCACCGCGCAGGTGATCGTCTCCACAGCCCCGCCGCGCATGCGCAGCGGCCAGGGATGACCGGCGTTGACGAGCCGGGCCCGCCCGGTATGGAGATTGATGCGCAGGAGCTGCCCGGTGGCATGACCGTGGCCGTGTTCGATCAGTGCCTGGTCTGCCCGGTGGGCCTGTTCGGCCAGGCCGGTGCCCGCCCGGCGGGCACCGCGCAGGGCGCCCACCAGGACCGTGGCGGCCAGGGCGGAATCCATGTCGTGGCCCATGGGATCGGTCACCGACACGTGCAAGGTGTCGCGGTCCACGGTGTAGTCGAAGGTGTCGCCGCTGAGGTCCTCGGAGGGCTCCAGGTTCCCGCACAGGGTGAACTGTGCGGCCTCGCACGACAGCGACAGGGGCAGCAGCTGGTACTGGATTTCAGCTGCCAGGGTGGGGGGCTTGGAGCGTTTGCCCCAGGTGTAGAGATCGGTGAAGCGGCCGTTGGCGATCACGATGTAGGCCAGGATGTGGGCGACTTCCCGGACTGCGTCGAGCACGTCCTCGCCAGGGCCGGTCGGCAGGAGCAGTTCCAGCAGCCCGATCGTATCCCCCCCGGTTGGTGACGGGCACGATCACCCGCTGCCCCTCGCCGGTCGCGTCCTGATACAGGCGCTGGGTACGGATCACCTCCTCGTAGACACTGCCGAACAGAGGAATCCGCTCGGCCTGCCGCCCACCCCGAGTGGGAGCGGTGGACAGCCGAGCCACCGCCTTCCCCGTCAGGTCCACGATGAGGAAAGAGACCTTCGTGGCCTCGAAACGCCACAGCAGGTCCTCCGCGATCACGTCGACGGCGTCCGCCGGCGCCGCTGTCTCCGCTGCCGTCAGCAATCGGGTGAGTCCACTTTGTCCACCGCTCACGACCGCAGTCCCCTCCGCACCCCCCACCAGCTTGGTAATAACCGCAGTGAGCGTCAATCCGTGAACAGTCACGCTCCGGCGTTCGCCCGCGGACGGGGCCGCCACGGCTGCTCCGTACAAAAGCGGCTCGACGGGCCCATGTCTTATGAGACACGCCAGAGTCTGGAGAACGATGGTTGGAGAGCGCTGCTCTCTCTGGATGCCGGGCGTTTGGTGTTGCGCTCGCGCAGGGACAGGAACCTCGCACCCTCCTTCCCCGAGGTTCGTTCCGGGCACGGTCCAGCTGCCGACGCGACGGCCCTGGACGGCGAGCTGGTCGTACGGGAAATCCAGCAGGCTCGCCTTCGAGCGACTCCGGGGTCGCCTCCAGCGGCGCGGTGCCGGCGCTGGCCGGCTCGCCGAGCAGTGGCCCGCCCACTTCGTCGCCTTCGACTTGTTGCGCCTGGCGGGCACCGACACGACCAGGTGTGGCCGTACGCGGGCGCCAGGGCGGCTGCTCCGGAACGCCTTTTTGCCGGACAGAACCTCACCGCGCCGTGGGCGCTGTGCCCGTCGTTCCCTCCGCTGACCTGGGGATCACGAAACTGCGGACAGGGCCCTGAAAGCGGCCAGGGCTACTTGTCACCCCAGCCGGACGGGAGCCGACCCGCAGGTCCACCGCGGCCCCGTCGGTGAGGCGGAGAGCAAGGCTGCGGCTCAACCGGGCGAGGGCCTCGTCCACCTCCAGGGTCTGACCGAGCAGCGATCGGTGTGGTCATCACCCTCGGTGGCCTGTGTCCCGAGCAGGGCTTCCAACTGCTACGAGAGGTCTCACAGCACACCAATACGAAACTGCGGCAGGTCTCCGAACTGATCGTGGAGTGGGTACACAGCGAACAGCTGCCCGATGAGATCCGCACCTCCCTGGACAAGGCACTGGCCACCGCACGGTCCATCTGAACGCAGCACAGCTCTGCCGCCCGTGTTCCGAGCCGGACGGCAGGGCGGGCGGACGAGTTGAATGCCAGCTCACTTCCGAACCCGCACGCGACGCGACCTCCGCTCAACGCGTCCCCGAACCCATCTGACCAAAACGTCGCACGCCAGACTTTCCGGCGGTCGCTGATCACGCACGCTCCGGAGCACTCGCCGGCGTGCCCGCAAGGGCCCCACGATCACGAAGTCTCCCCCGAGTCGCGCGAACGGTTGCGTGGTTGCCGTGTGCAGCGGATCGGACGCCCCTGCGCGGTCGGCAGCCGCCCGGCCGACAACAGGAGCGGGCCGGCGCCGCGAAGCACCCGGGACAGCGGCCCGTCGCCGTCTCCGGCACCGGCGGCAACGGTCCCGTCAGGCCGGTCAGGGCCGCGTCGGGGTCGCGGTGTGAGAAACAGACCCGCTCGGCGGCGCCGTCCTCGTCCATCAGATCGGCCGCGGACCAGTCGGCCAGTCTCGGCACCAGCACGCGGCACACCCGTCTGAGCCCCTCGACCGCGTCCAGCGTGCTCGACAGCGCCGCCGCGCTCCGGGTGGCGAACGCCATCTGGTCGGGCGCCGCTCGCAACGCCGCGTCCGCGTCATCCTCGTCCATGGCGACCACCTGCCCGCCTGGTGGCCCCGCGGCCGCTTCCGCCCTGGGAAACCAGCTTGCCGAACGACGGTTCGCGGGGCCTGTGCCCGCGCCGCCGCTCATGCCGCGTCGCGCCAGGCGGCGATACCAGTCACCGTGACCGCGACGGTGACCGGCTCCGCGGCACCGTGGGTGGCGAGGTGGGTGACGAGGGCGGCTGTCACCCGGTCGTGGACGTTTCGGGCGATGTCCAGCGCCCGCCGACCCTCTGTCAGGACGCAGCGCACCTCGATGTGCCATCCGGAACCGTCCGGCGCCCGGTCGGCGCGTATGCCGGCCTCGGGCGGCGTGGTGTCCGCCCGGGTGGGCGCGGCGGCTGCCGCGAGGCGCCGGGCGAGGCGGGGTTGCAGGGCGGCCACGCCAGGAACCGCGAGGGCTGCCTCGGCCGCGACGCCGGGGAGCGCGGTGGTGCCGACGGCGGTCATCATGCGCCACCGCCCGTCGGGAGGCGGGGACCGAGGGTCGGTCCCGGTTCCAGTACGTCGGCCACGGTGATGTCGACGGCTGTCACCGTGAGCCCCAGGTCCTGTCCGGCCGAGTGGAGGACCGATCGGCGTACCTGGTGGACCCGGTCGGGCAGCGGGCGGTCGAGGGCGGCGGCCAGGGTCATGGTCACCCGCACGTCGGTGCCGTTGCCCTCGGGTACGAGCCGGCAGGTCGCGGCCCTGGCACCGGGGACCGTGTCCGCGGCCCGCCTCAGCACCTTCGCCGCGGCGCTCTCGGCGATCCGCAGGTCCCGGTCGGGGTCGGCCAGGGGCAGCAGCCGCCCGAACCGGACCTCTGCCCTGACGACGTCCATGACCCGGTCGGCGAGTGCGTGCAGGCCCGGAGGGTCCTCGTCGCGCAGCGTCCGGGCGGCCGCGTTCACCGTGGCCAGTCCCTCAACCGCCTCTCGGCAGTATGGACAGGACACCGGGTGCGGGTCCGCGGCCGGTGGTGCGTCCCGCGCCTGTTCCCAGACCCGGCTGAGCAGGCGGCCGCAGGGCAGTACCTCATCGCCTGCGATCGGGGGCACGTCGGCGGCGGCCCAGCCGTTGCGGGGCCCGTCGGCTCCGGGCGGTTCGGGAGGCCGCGTGTGCGGGTCGTCTAGCGCCATGAGCCCATCGCCTCCTGCAGGGATCGGCGTGCCCTGAACAGTCTGCCGCGTACCGTCTGCTCGCCGGTACGCGTCACGTGCGCTATCTCCTTGTAGGGCAGGCCGTGCACCTCCCGCATGATCCAGCAGACCCGCTGTCCGGCGTCCAGCTCGGCGAGTGCGCGGAACAGGGCGGCCGTGGCCGCGTCCTGCTCGGCGGTCCGGGCGGGATGGCTCCACGCGTCGCTCGCCGTGGGTTCGGCCACGGTGTCCAGGGGAACGGGCGGCGGCCGGCGGTGGCACATGGTCTGACAGCGGTTGACGGTGATCCGGTACATCCAGGTGCGGAACTCCGCCCTGTGGCGGTATTCCGGCAGGTGGCGCCAGGCACTGACGAAGGCGTCCTGGACGGCCTCTTCGGCGTCCTGGGGGTTGCCCAGCATGCAGCGGGCCAGGGTCAGGAGGGAGCGGCTGTGCCGCTGGACGAGAACGGCGAAGGCGTCCTCGTCTCCCTCGGCCGCCCGCACCGCCAGCAGACGGTCGGGCAGGTCGCACCCCAGTCGTGGGGAAGCAGTGCGTTCGATCATGGCGCCCCCACGCAGGTCTCGGAACGACCGTGTACCCCCGAAAAGAGATGTGATGCACGTCACACACCAGGGCACGTGAGGACTCCGCCGCTCGATATGTCCAACTTTCGACGGGCATCATTCCGGTGTCCGGCCGACCGATCGAGGCGACCGCCATGACGGACAACATCACCAGCGTCGGCGGGGGCAGCCGGCCCGAAACAGGCGTGAGCGCGCTCAAGGGCCGCACCGGGGCCGGGGCTCCGGCCGAGACACGGGGCAGGACCACCATCGCGGACGGCGTGGTGGCCAAGATCGCGGGCATGGCCGCCCGCGAGGTACCAGGCATCCACAGCCTGGGCGCGGGCATGGCCCGCGCCTTCGGAGCCATGCGGGAACACGTCCCCGGCGCAGGCGGAGGCGGAGCGGTCACCCGCGGCGTCAAGGTCGAGGTCGGGGAACGGCAGGCCGCGGTGGACCTGGACGTCGTCGTCGAGTACGGCGTCTCCATCGTCGACGTCGCGGGCGGCGTACGCACCAACGTCATCAGCGCCGTGGAGCGGATGACGGGCCTGGAGGTCGTCGAGGTGAACATCGCCGTCGACGACGTCCACCTGCCCGACGACGAGGAGGAACAGACCGGACCGGACGAGGGCCGCGTGAGGTGACCGCTGCCGGGAGCACCGCCGTGTCCTCGGGCACGAGCGAATGATCACGGCGGGAGGGACACTCGCGAGACGGGTGAGTGCAAGATGAACACAGCAACGACGGGACTCGCGGCCGGCATGGCCCTCGGCTTCGCCGGCTACTTCGGCGGCTTCTGGGCCTTTCTGCTGGTGCTGGTCCTGGGCGCGGCGGGGCTGATCGTCGGCCTCGTCGTACAGGGCGACCTGGACCTCCGGACACGGAGGCAGCGGTGAAGACCCGGCCCGGTTCCCCCGGCGAGGGGTCGGGCCCGCCGGCGCCGGCCGCCGGGCTGCCGCCCCCGGCCGAGCGGGGCGCCACCGTCATCCCGGACAGGGTGGTCGCCCGTATCGCCGCGCAGGCCGCGCGCGCGGCGCAGGCGCGGCGCGCCGCGGTACCGCCCGATCGGGGCGGACCTGCGGCACCCCACGCCTCCGCCGCCGTCCGTACCGGATCGGTGCGCCTGCATCTGACCATGGACCTGCCCTATCCCACCGACATCCCCCGTGTCTGCGAGCGGATCCGGCAGGACGTCGCCGAACGGGTCGCCCAGCTGACCGGGCTGCGGGTGGGAGAGGTCCTCCTCACCGTCCGGCGGCTGGTGACCGCCGCCGACTCGAGCCGGGGGCGGGTCCGGTGAGCGGCCGGGCGGCCCGGGTCACCGGGCACGCCGTGCAGGAAGGGCGATCGCGATGACATCCGGTCCACGTCCCCCGGGCCGCGGCTCCGCGTCGTCCGCGCACCGTGCCGCAGTGCCGCTGACGAAGGAGCCCGATCCTCCCGAACGCGACGTGTCCACCTCGGACCTGACAGCCGGTGAGCGCGAAGGAGGGCACCGAACCCGTCGCGAGTGGTCGGCGCGCAGCATCACGGCGGCGCTGGTCGCCGCGGTGACTCTCGTGGCCGCGGTCGCGACGCTCGTCGATGTCGTCGCCGTACGGGCGGGACGTCCGGCCGCGGCCTGGCGACGGCACCTGGCCGACGAACTGGCGACCCGCCCGGTGGACGACGTGTGGATGCTGACGGGGGCCGCCGTGGCCGCCGCCGTCGGCGTCTGGCTGATCGTCCTGGCCCTCACCCCCGGTCAGCGACGCTGGCTGCCCCTGCGCTCACCCGCCGGCTGCCCGCGATTGCGGGCCTTCGTGGACCGCAACAGCGCCGCCGTCCTGCTGCGCGACGCCGCCATGCGCGTCCCCGGAGTCGGCGCGGCGCACGTCCTGGTGGGCCGCCACCGCATCAAAGCCCGCGCGGACGTCCGCTTCCGAGACCCCCGACAGGTGAAGGACGACCTCACCGCCGTCCTCGACGAGGAGCGCGACCGGCTCGCCCTCGCCCGTCCTCCCCGCATCGCCGTACGAACGCGGCGACGCACCCGCTGACACAAGCCCCGCAGCACCGGAGCCCGCCATGACGCCGCGATCCGCCCTCAACCGCACTCTGCTGGCCCTCGCCGGACTGGTCCTCCTCGGCGGCGGACTGCTCATCCTCTTCGCCGGGCTCGACCTCTACCGGCGACACGATCTGGCCCCACCCGCCGGCTGGCCCCTGACCACCCCGGCCGACGTCCTGCTCGCCTCCGCCGACCGGGCCCGCTGGAGCAGCCAGGGCTGGTGGTGGTGGCCCGCGGTCATCGCCGCCCTCGTCCTCACCGCCCTGCTCGCCCTGTGGTGGCTGCTCGCCCAGCTGAGCCGACACCGCCCCGGCTCACTGCCCGTCGGCGGCACACCCCCGCAGGAGGGCGTCGAAGTGCGCGACCGCGCACTCAGCGAAGCGATCGCGAACGAAGCCGGTGCCCTGCCAGGGGTAGGCCATGCGGCCGTACTCATCACCGGCCGACCGGGCCGCCACCACACCCGCATCAAGCTCACCCTCACCCCCGAGGGCACGCCCGGCGCCACTCTCGGTGCCCTGTGCGAAGGCCCGCTCAGCACCGCGCGTCGGTCCACCGGCCTCATCGACATGCCCGCCGAGGTCCGCCTACAGGTCAGCCGCCACGGACCACACCGCGTGGAGTAAGGAGGAGAGAGATTGGGCCGTTCCCGCCGACGCCCTTGCGGCCCAGAGCAGTTCGCGGGTGCGCCGACATCACTCCCCGAAGGAGAGATCATGATCATCCTGGGCGTCATACTGCTCGTCGTCGGCTTCCTCACCGGCCTGTCCATCCTGTGGACCATCGGGATCATCCTGCTGGTCGTCGGAGCCATCCTGTGGATCCTCGGCGCGATGGGACACGCCGTCGCCGGCCGACGCCACTACTGGTAGTCGGAATCGTCGCCCTGCAGGGCAGTGATCCAGGCTGCGGGCAGGCCGGCAGACGTCGCGGACCCCACCAAGACGTTCCGCGGCGGCGGACGACGGCGGCGGCGGAGAGGTCGAGCCGGCAGAGGCCGCCGCCGGTGCCGGCCAGCCGCCGAGGCTCGACCGGGGCGCGCCCGGTGGCCGTTGTGCCGGTCCTCGCCGCACGAGCGCACGGCCGACTCGTTGGGGAGTCGGTGGATCGGCCCCCACCATCCGGGCGGAAGTTCCCCACCGCGTCGGCCCGTGAGTCTCCGCCGGAAGTTCGTATGCACAGCACCTTCGTGAGGATCCGCCCGAACGTCCCCCGGGGCCACGGCGATGGCGGGCGGTGAGCGGCAAGGACCCGCGGAAGGCTCCACCCGGTCGGAGTGCTTCGGGGAGGAGTTTCTGGGAGTCCTGCTGGACCAGGGGCACGAGTTGCCGCCGCACCAGCTCGGTCCGCTCGTCGCACGGCAGATCGGCAGGCTCGACGGCCGCGAGACCTCTATCTTCCTGCAGGACTACGGCCAGGTGTGGCTCGTCCCCCTGCCGGGCGACGGGCTGGCGGCCGGGGAACCGCAGCCGATCGACGGCTCCGACGCCGGACGCGCCTTCCGGGAGGCGCGTCCCGTCGAGGTTTCGCAGGCCGGCGGTGTGCGGGTCTACCTTCCCCTGCTGGACGGTGGAGACCAGGTGGGCGTGATGGCCGTCACCCTGGACCACCTCCACGACGACGAGCGACGGCTGCTGCGCAGGCTCGCCTCGCTCGTGGCCGACATGCTGGTGACCAAGCACGGTTACACCGATCTGTTCTTCCGGCTGCGCCGCAGAGAACCGATGAGTGTGGCGGCGGAGATCCAATGGTCGCTGCTGCCACCGCTGGCGATGTCCACGCCCCGGGTCGAGCTGGCCGGCATGCTGGAACCCGCCTACGACGTGGCCGGCGACAGCTTCGACTACGCCCCCAACGACGGTGTCCTGCATGTGGCCATGGTCGACGCGATGGGCCACGGACTGGACGCCGCCACGATGGCCACGGTGGTCATCGGAGCCTACCGGCATGCCCGGCGCATCAGCGTCGGCCTGTCGGAGATCTATACGTTCACGGACCGGGCCGTCGCCGAGCAGTTCGGCCCCGACCACTTCGCGACCGCTCAGATGATGCGGCTCAACACGGCCACGGGCAGGCTCCAGTGGGTCAACGCCGGACATCCCGCTCCTGTGCTGATCCGTGGACACCGTGTCGTACGACGGCTGCAGGGCCCGACGACGCTGCCCGTCGGCTTCGGCGGTCACGAGCCCCGGATCAGCGAAGTGGCCCTCATCCCCGGCGACCGGATCCTGTGCTTCACCGACGGACTGACAGAGGAGCGCGATGTCGGCGGTGAGGAATTCGGTGAGGAGCAGCTCATCGGGTGGGTGAACCGCCTTGAGCCCACGGCCCAACAGGTCCGGACGGTGGCGCGCTCCCTCTCCCACGCGCTGCAACGGGCGCGGGGCGGGATCATCACGGACGATGCGACGCTCCTGCTGATCGAATGGCGCGGGAGCGCCCCCGACGACCTCGCCCTCCTGGAGTGAGCCGGCAGCGCACCGCCATGGACATGGCCGACGGCACACTACGTTCCTCTCCCGCCGCTCTTTGCGAAAGTCGCACCGGCGGGGGCGGCTCCGCGATCCTCCTTGGAGCGGGTTCACTTCCCCGTGCGGTGCCATGGCGAGAACCGCCACCGCCGGGTACGGCCGGAGGTCAGGGCCTCCATGCGATCATCGTGGCTCGCGGTGAACAGCTGAATCACGATCACACCGAAGACGATCATTGCGAGCAGCACGCTCACCGTCACGAAGGTGCCCATATCTCCCATGCTCCTACTGCCGTGGTGGGGGCCCGTGACCGGTGACCGGTCCGTCAGGAGTGCGTGAGGCGGGGTGGGGGGCGTCGTGTCCGCCTTCGGAGTCCCAGACCGCCTCCCCGAGTGAGTCCGAGTCGGCCGCTGCCTCTGCCGCGGCCCGGAAACGTTCGGCCTCATGGATCAGGCCGGTCGCCGTGAGGCTCCGCGACGGGTCGGTGGCCGTGGCCATGAGCCGGGCTGCGGTGGCCGGGGCTGTCTCCGGTGGGATCACCAGCAGGTCCCAGCGGCCGAAGGTGTGGGACAGCAGCAACAGCTTGTGCGGGTCCTGCCCGGCGTTGGACCAGCCGACGCGCACCATGTGGCCGTGCGCGGGCACTTCACCCGGGATGACCGGCCACAACGTGCGGCTCACCGCTATCCGGGTGATCCGCCCCCACAGCGGGTCGAGACATTCGACGAGCGCCGGGAGCTCCTCCGTCAGGTTGCGCGAACGGGGCCACCAGGCACCGTCGATCAGGGCCGGAGGGGCGCCGGCCCGCGCCAGCGTGAGTCGGAGCGGTGACGAAGAAGGGGCCCGGTCTCCGACTGCGGGTGTGAACGGAATGGTCGCGGTCATGACGCGGACCCAACCCCGGGCCGGTCACGGCCGGCCCGGTTGCCATGAATCGCCGAGAACGACCCGGCGTGGAAGCCGGTGTACGAGATGCTCTCGGTACTCACCAGGTTACTCCTCGCCCGCGCCCGGCGGACCGATGCGGAGCGAGGGGTTGAACGGAACACGAGGAAAACCTCCCGCGCAATACAGCCAAGGAGTGCCGGCCAGGGCATGCGAGCCGTCGGGCGTGAGACCGGTCCGGTAGCCGGCGTACGGCGTGCCCCGGCGCCCTCAGCCCACTTCCCGCCGGTATCGACAGCCGCTTCACCGAATGCGGCGGCGTCTCCACAACCGCCCCGGCGTGTGCGGAGTACCGTGGAAAGCACCGAGGGCATTTCGCACACCGGCTTCCACGCCGGGTCGTTCTCGGCGAGAGACGAAACCCGGGGCGCCGCCAAGGCGGCCCGGAGATGGGTCCGCATCATGTCGGCGACCTTGCACCAACTCCTGCCACACCACGAGCCCGTCGCAGCCCCGGCCGTGCGTCTCGCGCTGAAGACCGACGGCCCGTCGCGCGGCCTCCTGGACGGTGCCTGGTGGCCCCGCTCCCGAGACCTGCTGAGCGAGCTGCCCGCACTGACCGATGTGCTGGACCCTCTGTGGGGCCGCATCACCCGCATCGCCGTCAACCCGAAGTACTGGCCGGTCATCCCGCACGAGATCCCCGTGGGCGGTCATGTCGTCAAGGTCGGATGGTTCACCCCGGAGATCGACCCGCACAAGCTGCTGCTGCTCTCCTACGGCACCGGCCGCTGGGACCTGCTGGTCATCCCGCCCGAGACCGAGACGGAGTCGGCGGCCCGCCTGATGGCGACCGCGTCCGACTACGACGGCCCACCGCTGACCGCAAGCGCTCTCATCGCCGCGGACGAGACCCGGCACGCCGTCTCCGCCGCCGACCGGCCACTCGAACCGGACGAGGCAGGGAAGCACGAGGAGGACGGCCCCGCCTCAGCAGCCGTTCCGGCACGGACGGATCGCGCCAGTCGCCTGGTCATCGGCATGTGAGACGGCCGCCACGACCGGTGCCTTCCCGGGTTTCGGCCCTGCCTCGCGAACCGGCGCAGGCATATGCAGGGGTCTCGACCGGCGGATCCCCGCCCCCGTGGTCCTCGTCCCGAGGAGCAGCACATGCAAGCCCTGATCGTTCTCATCGTCGTGATCGGTCTCCTGGCCGTCCTGGCCCTCGCCCTGTCCGTGAAGGTCGTCAAGCAGTACGAGAAGGGAGTGCTGTTCCGCTTCGGCCGACTTGTCGGAACACGCTCCCCGGGGCTGCGGCTCATCATCCCGTTCGTCGACGCCCTGCACCGGGTGTCGCTGCGGGTCGTCACCATGCCGATCCAGTCCCAGGGCATCATCACCCGGGACAACGTGAGCGTGGACGTGTCGGCGGTCGCCTACTTCCGGGTCGTCGACGCCGTGAAGTCGGTTGTCGCCGTGGAGAACGTCAACGCGGCGATCAACCAGATCGCCCAGACCACCCTGCGGAAGGTCGTCGGCCGGCACACGCTCGACGAGACGCTGTCGGAGACGGACCGTATCAACCTGGACATCCGCCAGATCCTCGACGTCACCACCGTCGACTGGGGTGTGCAGGTCACGCTGGTCGAGCTCAAGGACATCCAGCTGCCCGACACCATGAAGCGCGCCATGGCCCGCCAGGCCGAGGCCGAGCGCGAGAAGCGAGCGAAGATCATCAACGCGGAGGGCGAGTCCCTGGCCGCAGCCGCGCTCGGCGACGCCTCGGACACCATGATGGCCCACCCCCTGGCGCTTCAACTGCGCAATCTCCAGAGCCTGGTGGAGATCGGTGTCGACCAGAACACCACCGTCGTCTTCCCGGCCCCCCTCATGAGCACGATCGGCGAGCTCGGCTCCTTCCTCGCCCGGGAAACCGCTGCCGCCGCCCCCGCCGCGGCAGCGCCACCGGTCGGCACCGGCCGCACCGACACGTCCCTCAGCCCGGCCGCCAGCGCGCAAGGCACCGCGGCGTGAAGCCGACTACGGCCCGAACGATCCGTGGCACCAGGGAGGATTCGTGACCGTCGCCTGTCGCGCGCGTCCTCCGGACACCGGCTGATGATGGGAGTACGATCGAACACGCGGAGCTGATCATGACGGGTTGGCGGGTCAGGGACTACACCCAGGACGATCTCGAAGCGGTGATCCGTGTCGACATGCAGAGCGGCACGACCGAGGAGCCGCCGCTCTTCCCGCTCTCGGACGCCGTGACGGCCCTCCAGACCCGCCACCCGGCGGTGGTGGCCACGGCCGACGACGTGCTGATCGGCGCCGCGGTGAGCAGGGTGGAGGGCGAACGGGCATGGATCCTGCGCATCTGCATGGCGCCCGGCTGGCGGCAGCGCGGGCTGGGCAGTGCCCTGATCACCGCCCTTGAGCAACGGCTCTTCGCCGCCGGCATCCGCGCGGTGCACGCCGCCCTGCCCGAGGGCGAGACCGGTGCCACCGCCCTGCGCCACTGCGACTTCGGCGCCCGCCCCGGGCTGGTCTTCTTCGAGAAACGCGGACCGGTGACCCCGCAGTCGGCCGGCACGCTGTCCTCGCTCGGAGCGGAGCTGCCGCCAGGGGGACTGTGGCAGAAGGTCGCGGGCATGCAACGGGAGAAGCAGCTCATCGAGCGGCGCCTGGTCCTGCCGCTGGCCCACCCCGAACTGGCCGCCCAGCACGGAGTGGAACCGCCACGGGCGGTGATGCTGTTCGGCCCGCCCGGGACCGGCAAGAGCACGTTCGCGCACGCGATCGCCAGCCGCCTGGGATGGCCCTTCCTCGAACTGTTCCCCGCCCGTCTGGCCGCCGAGTACGGCCTGGCGACCGGGCTGAACCGGCGCTTCGACGAGATCGCCCGGCTCGACCACGTCCTCGTCTTCATCGACGAGGTCGAGGAGATCGCCGGCGAACGCGGCGGCGCGGACGCGACCGCTGTCGGCGTCGTCAACGAACTGCTCAAGGCGATCGTCCGGTTCCGAAGCCAGGACGGACGGCTGCTCGTCTGCGCCACGAACAACGTGACCACGCTCGACTCCGCGTTCCTGCGGCACGGCCGCTTCGACTACGTGCTGCCGATCGGCCCTCCCGACCACACCGCCAGGACCGCGCTGTGGGAGAGCTACCTGGCCCGAGCGGGCGCACGGGCCGACAGCGCGGTACTCGCGTCCGCCAGCGAGGGGTTCACCCCCGCCGACATCGCCCACGCGGCACGCACTGTCTCCCAGGCCCAGTTCGAGCGCACCTTCGACACGGGCACCCGGACCACCCCCACCACCGACGACTACCTGGACACGATCCGCGACACCAGGCCCACGGTCAGCGCCGCCATGGCCCAGGAATTCGCCCAACAGACGGAGGAGTTCGCCCGCATCTAGCGTCCGGGCCGATAAAGAGTCGGCGTGCGACGGACGTGTCAGGCCGGCGCAGGTGGCTGGACGCTGCCCGTTTCGATGAGGATCTGCCTGGCCTCGGTGACATTTTCGGCCCGTACGGCCCTGGCCATCGCGGCGCGTGCCGCGTCGGGCGACGTGTCCGGAGGCACCAGCAGCAGGGAGAAGTGGTCCCGGTCGCCCCGGGTGATGAGGACGGTGTCGTCACCGACCGGGAAGGAGTCGATGTGCACGACGCGGTCGTCGACCATCACCCGGGTCGGCAGTCCGTCCCAGGCTCTGCCGTCCAGACCGACCCGGGTGATGGGCCCGAGATGCTCGGTCAACGCGGAGATCAGCGAGGGCAGCTCCGCACCGATGTCCCGGGACCGCGGCCACCATGCGCCGTCCAGGATTCCCTCGCGTGCGTGTGTCGTCTCCAGCCGCAGCAGGGCCGTCCCGGGGTGCACCGACCGGTGGACGGCGTCCGGCAGAAGCCTGGGGAGATCGGGGGTGTCTGAGTCGGCCATGGTGTCCGCCCGTCCACAGAGAGCAGTGCGACCGCAGGACGTGCTGCCACGATACGACCCTGCTACCTCACGGTACTCCGCACGACGCTCCCGCGAGCGCTTCGCCGCAGGGCGCGGTCACGGAAACAGGCAACGGCTCCGGCGTATACCCGCCGGAGCCGCCCTTCCGGGTCATTGCACGTGAGCGTGCACCGACCCGCCTTCCAGGTTACGCCAAAGGGACTAATCCGCCATAAGCAATCCTTGCGCGGGTTCACTCCGGTCCGAGGAGCCGACGCGGCGGCTCAGCCACGCCCTTCCTCTTCCGTCTCCATCTGCCGGATCCCCTGGTGCGTCAGCGTGATCATCGCGGGCGTGTTACCCCTCCCCCAGTCCACGACGACCCAGCCTTCGCCCGCCAGGTACATACAAGCGGCGGCCATGTCCTGCTCAGGGATACCCAGGTCGGAGCGGAGCTTCGCCCCATCGACGCCCAGGAGGCGATTGCCCTCGGCGGCTTGGTACAGAGCCTGCATGATCCTCTCGCGGTACGTCTTCCGGTCTCGCAGTATCGCCATGACGCGCCTTCCTCTACTGCCCACGATCGGGCCGAAGTCGATGCCGTCCGCGGTCGCCGTCGCGGTGGGGCGCGTCGGAACGGTCGCGTCCACCGCCGGCCGACGGTGCCTCCGGGGCCGACGCCCGATCCCCGGCAGAACATCGCTGTAGTGGAAGGCAGCGATCCGTTCGGCGTGCTGACCGTTGAGCCGGTGGATCAGAACGACTCCGACGGCGATCAGGACGAGCAGCACGCCCGCGGCGATGACGAGCATGGGATCTCACCTCCGCCGACCGGCGGGCGAAGGCCCTGCCGAGCCGATGGGCCGGGGCCGGGACGACGGTCGACCTGCTCCGCCGTCGGCCTCCCAGGCTTCTTCCCTGTTTCGTGCATCGATCCTGTCTGCTGCCTGCTCCCGGGCCGAGGCATCGGCGCCGTCGCCGGCCATCAGCTGCACGGCAACATCCGCACCGGTTTCCGGCGGAATCACCAGCACGTCCCGGCGGCCGTCAGCGGAGAACAGAGTGAGCCTGTGGGGATCCTGTTCCTCGGTGGACCAGCCCACCTGCACGGTGCGCCCGGCGTAGGACACCCAGTGCGGCAGGACGGGCCAGTAGGCCGGGTGCACGGTGACACCCGTGATACGACCCCAGAGATCGCCCAATGCGGCCGTCAACGACGGCAGCTCACGGGTGAAGGCACGGGAGCGGGGCCACCACATACCGTCCAGCCCGCCCGGTGCGGGCGTGAGGGACAGCCGGGCCGGATGGGGCGGCGCGCGCCTGCCCGATGTCGTACGGTCAATGGTCACGGCCATGGCGCGAACCTGTCTCCGGGCTCGTGGGTGCGGCCCGGCGCTGTCGATCTCCGGGAACGGCACCCGCAGCGGAGCCGGTGCGCGAAGAACTCCCGGTGTCTTCACACTACTCCGCTCACCGGTCCGAAAAGCCCGGGATGACCAGGCAGTTTCCTGCCTTCGGGACCTGGTCGCCGGTGCCGATGCCGGTCAGAGCCAGTCCTTGCGCTTGAACGTCAGATACAGCAAGGCGGACAGGAGCACGATGACGGCGGCGGAGGTGACGAATCCCGACTCGCGGCCGAAACCGGGATAGGGGAGGTTCTGGCCGTAGTAGCCGGTGATCGCGGTGGGTACGGCGATGATCGCGGCCCAGCTCGTCACCTTCTTCATGATCAGGTTCATGCGATTGGCCTGGACCGAGAGGTTCGTCTCCATGACCGAGGCCACCAGGTCCCGCAGTGATTCCGTCCACTCGGTGGCACGCAGCACGTGGTCGTAGACGTCCTGGTAGTACGGGGCGAGAGGGTCGTTGATCAGGTGCAGGCCGGGGCGCATGAGGGTGTTGACCACCTCACGCATCGGGAGCACGACGCGGCGCAGCTGGACGAGCGACTTGCGCAGTGCGAAAACCCGGCGCTGCACGGCTTCGATCTCACGGCGCCCGGCCGCGAAGAGCAGACCCTCCAGCTCCTCGGCGCTGTCGTCCAACTGCTGGACCGCGGCGAAGTGCCCGTCCACGAGATGGTCGAGCAGACCGTGCAGCAGGAATCCGACGCCGTGGCCGGCCAGGTCCGGGCTCTCGTCCCAGCGGGCGACGACGTCCTCGATGTCGAGGCCGTCGTCCTTGCGGACGGTGATCATGGCCTGGCTGGTGAGGAATACGGCGATCTCGCTGTACGCCAGTTGCGCACCGTCCGGGCTGACGGTCACGGCATAGGCGCTGAGGAACTCGTGGGTGCGATAGCGGTCGAGTTTCGGCCGCTGTCCACGGTGAGCGGCATCCTCCAGAGCCAGTTCGTGGATGCCGAACTCCTGGCCGAGCATGGTGAACTCGGCAGGCCCGGGCCGGTGCAGGTCCAGCCACAGGACCGACGCCGGATCAGCGAGATGCGCTGAGACGTCACTGGCGGGAAAGCCCTCCAGGACCAGAGTGCCGTCGTGATACAGCCGGGTACGCGTCACCATGGCCCGAGGCTAGTGTCTTATACCCCTGTCATGCCGCTTCGCCCCGATTGCCAGCGCGGCAGGTTCATCGACAGCAGCCACCCTCCGTGGGGGCCTTATGTCAAAGCCCGCGACATCCGGAGCTCCGACCGACGAGCATCGGGTGCCGGTCCGAAGGCAGGGATGTGGGTACCCGGCTGCCGCATCGCATCCGGCCTGCACCGCACGACCGGATGCGGCCCGTCAGCCGGGAAGGACACTCCGAGACCATGACCACGCATACCCCGCGCCGTCGCCCGCCTCCCCCCGCAGGTGGCAGTGATTTCGCCCGCCTGTCGAAGAAGATCGCCGAGGCCGGCCTGATGAACCGGCGCCCCGGCTACTACACCGTCCGGTCCATCGTCGTGGCCGTCGCCTACGCCGGGGGCTGGAGCGCGTTCGTCGTCATCGGCGCCGGGTGGTGGACCCTGGCGCTCGCCGCGTTCCTCGCCGTGATGTTCGGGCAGGTGGCTCTGCTCGCTCACGACGTCACGCACCGCCAGGTCTTCCGCCGGCGCCGGCCCAGCGAAACGGCCGGCCGCATCGCCGGGGCCGCGATCGGGATGGGCTACGGATGGTGGCAGGACAAACACACCCGCCACCATGCCAACCCCAACCACGAGGACCTCGACCCCGACATCGCCCCCGACCTGCTCGTGTGGTCCCAGGACCAGGCCCGCGCCGCGACCGGACTGCCGAGGATCATCGGCCGTCGGCAGGCGTTCCTCTTCTTTCCCCTGCTCCTGCTCGAAGGGGTCAACCTTCATGTCTCCAGCGCGCGAGCACTGGGCAACCGCGCCCTGAAGAACCGCGCCCTGGACGGCACGCTGCTCTACGGGCACACCGCCGCCTACCTGACCGCAGTGTTCATCGTCCTCCCACCCGGCATGGCAATCGCGTTCCTGGCCGTCCACCAGTGCCTGTTCGGCCTCTACCTCGGTTGTCTGTTCGCCCCCAACCACAAGGGCATGCCGATCCTGACCGGCAACGACCGCCCCGACTTCCTGCGCCGCCAGGTTCTCACCGCACGCAACGTGCGCGGCAGCTGGTTCACCGACCTCGCCCTGGGCGGCCTGAACCACCAGATCGAACACCACCTGTTCCCCAGCATGCCCAGCCCCAACCTGCGCAAGGCCCGGCCCCTCGTCCGCCACTACTGCCAGGACCTTGGAGTCGACTACCTGGAAACCGGACTGATCACCTCCTACCGGCAAGCACTCACCAGCCTCCACCGAGCAGGAGCCCCACTGCGGCGAGCCCGTATCGGCAGCGCCCCAGCATGACGCACCGGCGCCGACGGCGTACTCCAGAGCCCTGTCCCGGTGCCCGGCTGCAGTGATCCGGTGAAACGCAACTGCTGCGCCGCCTCACGGCTCCCCTCATTGATGGGCGCAATCGCAAATCCAGCGTCCCGTGAGCATCACAAGAGCACGAACTGTGTGCGGAGCCGAACGCGGTCATTGCGCGCAAGCAAAAAGCGCGATGCGCACAGGTCCCGCCCACAGCAGGGCGGTTACGTTGTACAGCCACGTACCGCCGATGGCCCAGCCCACCGCGAGCGGCAGGGCGAGCGTGAGGACGCACAGCGCTGGGAAGGCGCGGGCGACGGCCCGGATGTCGCGGTCGGCCAGCGGTCGGGAGCATTACCGGTCGGCGGGTGTGCCGCCCGCGCCGTCCGGGCCGCCGTAGCCGACGCAGCCACCACCGACACATCCGGCCCGGCCACCACCGCCGTCCTCATCACAGAAACCGCAGCCTAGCCAGGCGTCAACGGCAGCTCGACGCGTTGGGCCTCATCCGGTCCCGCCTCTCCGGCCTCACCTCGGGCGCAGGTCACACCACAGCACGCCTGACCGGACGTACAGACACCCCCTCGGCCTTGCCATTTCTACTGTCGGCGGCCCAGCACTCTCCGGATCAGCAGGAAGGCCGCAACGGCGATCAGGGTCATCCCCATGAGGATCACGAGGACCCCGACGACGACCAGGACCGTCCCAAGCAATATCAAAAGCGCCCCGATGATGAGAAGAAACATCGCGAGAACGGTCACGGTCGCCTCCTGTCCCCCCTCCGACTCTGGCCCTTTCCGACCCTCCATCGCAAACACATCCGGACAAATACACGAATGTCCTTCCCTCGGCAGTGCCCGCCTGCTGGGGTCCGGCCCATTCACGGGCCGGCCTCCGTTCTGCCGTGGAAGCGCGTGGATCGCTCCACAAACCTGTCCTGTCACGGCGTGAGACCTGCCTGGCAGGGAACCCGCATCTAGACAATGAGCCTACGTTGCCGCTGGCAGACGAAGCAGACGTCTCCAAGCGCATCCCCACCTGCGGCCCGGTCTCAGCAGTTCCCAAGGCGGCGCCGTGAAGCTTCCCCTTGATCGCGGACACCTGGAGACTGGGATCTTGAGGTTCCAGAGGAAGTAGCACCAGGTGGGAAGCAAGTACACGAAGCGGTACACCGAGGAGTTCAAGCGGGACGCCATCGCGCTCGTTGATTCCTCGGGCAGGACGGTCACTGCTGTCGCCCGGGAACTCGACATCAGCTCCGAGTCCCTGCGGGGCTGGTATCGCCGGGCGAAGGCGGACCGGGGCGAGGGCGGGCCGGGTGAACTGACCAGCGCCGAGCGCGAGGAGCTCAAACGGCTGCGGAAGGAGGTCCGTGAACCGCAGCAGACGATCGAGATCCTGAAAAAAGCGACGGCCTTCTTCGTCAAGGAGAACGACCGGTGAGAGAGCTCTACCGGTTGATCCATGCGGAGAAGGCGACTTACCCGATCGTGCTGCTGTGCCGGGTGCTGAAGGTCGCCCGCCCCTCCTCCTACGACTGGTGCGAGGGCGAGGCCGCCCGCCGTGCCCGGCAGGCCGCCGACGACTCGCTCGCGCACGAGATCACCGTGGTGCACATCGCTTCCCGGTACACCTACGGTGTCCCGCGCATCCACGCCGAGCTGCGCCGCCTGGGCCGGCGGGTGAACCGCAAGCGCGTCGCCCGCGTGATGCGTGAGCGCGACATCCACGGCATCACCCGGCGCGGGCGACGTTCGCTGACCCGGCCGGATGCGAAGGCGAAGCCGGCCCCGGACCTGATCGGCCGCGACTTCCATGCCGAGCGCCCCGGGACCAAGCTGGTCGGCGACATCACCTACCTGCCCACCGCTGAGGGCTGGCTCTACCTCGCCTGCTGGCTGGACCTGGCCACCCGCGAGGTCGTCGGCTACGCCATGGCCGACCACCACCGCGCCGAGCTCGTCGTCGACGCTCTCCACATGGCCCACGGCCGGGGCGGACTCGAGCCCGGCTGCGTGGTTCACAGCGATCGCGGCAGTGCATACACGTCGACCCAGTTTCGGCAACACATAGGGAAGCTGGGACTGCGGCAGAGCTGCGGACGCACCGGATCATGCTTCGACAACGCTGCCGCGGAGAGCTTCTGGGCCCTGCTCAAGGAGGAGATCGGCACCCGCACCTGGCTCGACCGGGCCACCGCCCGCGCCGAGGTCTTCAACTTCATCGAGACCTTCTACAACCGCCGCCGCCTACGCAAACACAAGACCTTCGGCTACCTCACCCCAGCCGAGGCCAGGCAACGGCACCAGCACGCCCTCGCGGCATAACGATCACGTGTCCGACATCGACGGGGAAACCTCACGACGACGTGGCCCTGCTCGCCCTGCGGATGCCCTCCTGAACCATGACGTGGGCAACTACAGGCGTGGACATCATCTTGCGGAGCGGTCGCGAGCGTTACCTCGCCCTGGTCGATGACGAAGAGACGGGTTCGCGTGAGACCCGCACGCCTGCCCTTCTTGGTGGAAGGGATCTGGTGTGACGTGGACGCGACCGCTTCCAGTACGTCGGCCGCACGACCACGCACCGAGTTCACCGACGCTCGGTTGGTCGCGTGGGCGCGGTTCGCGATCCGCCCGGCCTCGGAGAGACATGCCGTGCCGTAGACACTCCTCAAAGGCCGATGAGTTTGCAGAAGCGAAGAGTGCCTCCCGCTTGGGCGCGGAGAGTCCCTGGGTGACAGGCTGTGCCTCGGCCGTCAGAGCGGCGGCGGCGCCCCCTCCTTGCTTCGGGTGCTCAGGAGGGGAGAAGCCGGGCACAACGGTGCCCTCGACGGACGTTGCACGCACCTGTTTGAGAAGCCTCGTCGGACCGCACCGGCGAGGCTTCTCGTCGAACACCGCTATCACACACCTGTCACCGACTGCGTCGACTCCCCCGGACCAAAACGCTCTGACCTGGAATTGTGCGGTCATCTTGGACTGACCTGGACGCCGACAGACCGTCTCTACAACCTGTGCCAGGTGGTGCCGAGGGAGGGCCCCAGGATCAGGACAGGTGCGTCAGGCAAGACGTCCGAGCATCGTACGGACGGACCCTTCGAAGGCCGTTGACGTGGGCGTTACGTGCATGAGTGTGAGGCATGCCGCCGAGGCGTCCGCTGTCCTGCGCCGGCCTTCCGCACGGCGGTTGTTGTTCTGTCACTCCCCCGACAACTCAACGGAACGGTCGGTAACAGGAGTCCATCCGGTAGTCGCCTGTATGACGGCGGTCAGCCGACGGGCCGCCTTCGCATGCCCCCGCACATTGGGGTGACAGCCATCGTTGAAGTCGTCTTGCGAGGGCGAGAGCCAGCCTGCGGTGTCGACGTAGACGGTTCGCGCATCCCTGGTCTGCGCGACGGCCCAGGCGATGTCTTCGGCGTGGTACCCGCCGAAGGGGGACATGGCGAACAGCCAGGCGTGAGGATGCGCTGCACGGGTGCGGTCCAAGTATGTGCGGTAGGCCGGGCGGAATGCCGCGCCCTCATAGGCATGGTCGTTGGTGCCCTGGTTGACGATCACTGCGTGGGGTTGGAACTGTGGATCGACAGACGACCCGTGGAAGTTCCAGCCGAGCGACTGGCCGGCTGTCCCCACACCTCCGTTGCCGGGCCGAAGGATTCCTTGGCCGCCGAAGCCAACCTGGTGTGTGGTGGCCTGAAACGCTCGGCCTGTGAGGTGGGCGAAGCTCCTCGTGCCGTCGGCGCAGTCGACGGTGGCCTCCGCGCCCAAAGCCATGACTCCTTGGGTGATGGAGTCTCCGTAGAAGATCAGGCGTAGCGCGTCTGGCAGCGTTGTCGGTAGGAGGCTTGCACCAGGGGCGAGTTGCAGGCCGGTGAAGTGCAGGCCGGATCGCATCGGCACGATCCAGCGGTTCTCGTGCTCGTCGATGTCCTTGACCACGATGTCAGCGGTGTGCTGACTGTCCGTCAGTGGTGTCGGGGTGAAGTCGACAAGGTCGCGGTCCACTCGGTGCAGCCGGGGTTCGCCGCCGTCGATGGAGACGTAGATCTGCGGAGGGCTCACGGTTGTCGACGTGTCGAACATGCCTCGGAGGATGGGTCCGGTGAACCGGAACCGCAGCTGTGAGCCGGAGTTGGGGGTGATGGCCATGGTGCCGAGGTGGCCCCATCGGCCGATGTAGGTGAGGTAGGGGTCGCGGGCAGAGACGCTCTGGCCGTTGTGGCGTTCGGCGGTCCGACTGTGTGCGGGTCGTGCCGTGGAGTTCCCGTTTGTGTGGTGGCTCATGGGGTCCGTTTCTGTCCGGGCCGTCGAGGCGGAACGCTCATGTCGTTCTCAGGCCGCCGGAGCAAGGTCGGTTCGGTATGGGGCGAACTCTCACCCGTAGGCCCTCAGTGACACCACATGTGCCCTGGGAGCGCCATGCGTTGCTTCGATGACGATGCGGAGTGCCTGGGCGTGGACCGGCTCGGGCAGTGCGAACGCCCGGTGTCGGCGTCGGTTGTTTGTCACCTGGGTCAGGGTGTGCCATGTGTCCGCTGTTCTGGCTTCGATGTGGAAGGCGCGGACCAGCTCGGGCGGCACGTCGTAGTCGGTGCGGTGGTGGTGGAGGTTGATCAGGTCGTCGTGGACGTCGTCGTCGAAGACGAGGTCGACGCTGCGGATCGTCACCGGCGCGGGCCAGGTCAGTTCCAGGCTCTGCTCAGCCTGTTCGGGTTCCGAGACCCACATGTGTGGTCCGGCGTACGGGCGGTGATAGCCGCCGACGGCTTCGGCAGGGGCGTAGGCCGAGGTGTCAGGTGTCGTGCGGAAGCACCAGCTGCGGCGGTCCTCGTCCGTGGGCCACTCACGGACCGGCTGATCGTACTCCCGGTCATCCGGCTGGGGTTTCCTGTGCATCCGGAGCACGCCCGGTAGACGTTCGGTGGCGGTGTACAGGGCGAGGCCGGGGTTTCGGCGGACGATCAAGAATGCGTTCTGTGGTTGCTCGGGGTGCCACGGCAGACCATGCCGGTCGGCTCGGCGACCTCGGCCGTGCCGCGCAGGGAGCCGTCCTGTTCCAGGGCCGGGTGCCAGACCTGCCGGGGCAGGGCTCGGATCGCTTGGCGGACCGGTTCGGTGACGGGGTGTCCGACGGAGAAGCGCGTCTGGATGCCTTGTTGGCGCAGGTTGCGCAGGTGGGTCAGGAACGCTTTGGCGCCGCCTGCGCTGTCGGTGCGGATGAGGATGTCGGTGCCGTGGCGGTGGGCATTCGGGATCTGGGCGAGTGCGGCGTCCAGGACGGTGATGTGGTCGCTCGCCGTGTTCGCGCCAGCGTTGCCCGGCCGCAGCAGGCCGGCCAGGGCCTCGCCGGTGTTGTCCAGGAAGCACAGCAGCGGATGGAAGCCGAAGCCGTGTTTGTAGGTGGCGGCTGCCTGTTCCTTCTCGGAGTGGCAGGTGACGAGGGTGGCGTCGAGGTCCAGGACCAGGCCGGGCAGGTCACGCCCGCCCGCACGGGAGACAGGTATCCCGCGCCGGGTTTCGGCGGCCTGCAGCCAGGCGGTCTCCCGGGCAGCGGCGCGGGCCGTGCGCAGTGCCGCGAGTGCGGTGGTGTCGATGTCGGCCAGCAGACGCCAAGCGGTGGGAGTGGAGGCCACCGGACCGGACACCTCGCGCTGATCGCGCAGGAGAGCCAGGTCGGCGATTGCCTCGCCACCGTCGGCGAGCATCACCGCCAGGTCGACCGCCACCCGGCCCGGATCGTGGCCGGTGCCGCGCGGCCGCAGCAGGCGCAGCGCGTCGGTAAAGGAGCCGGTCAGGCCCGTGGCGTCAGCGAGATCGGCCAGTAGGCGGGATCCGGCGTGGCTGACCACTCCGCGGCCGTCGGACGAGACGACGAGCTTGGGACGCGACCCGGTAGTGTGCACGCAGAAAGTGCCTTCCTGCTGTGGTGACAGAAGCCCTAGACAAGCCTCATCATCCCAGCTCAGAAGGCACTTTCGTCTTTCCGCTCAAGATCCGGACACGGACGCAACTGAAACGCGCAGGCTAGACCCAATGCCGACGGCATTGTCCCTAGGCCGATCCCGGACTCCTCTGCCGCACGGTGGTCATGCCCGCAGGGGATCCCGGCCCGATTCCGGCGGGCCGGGGATTCCCGTCGGGCGGCCGGCTCAGAACTTGCCGTCGCGGTCCTTGACCACCCGGAAGCTGCCCACCACCGCCTCCTCGTCGAAGAAGCCGTCATTGGACCGCGGATTCACGCCGTCGCTGGAGCTGTGCGGCCCGACCGTGGCGATGGGGGCGCCGTTGTCGCAGACCGCCCCACGGAAGACCTCGACGGTGCGGCGGGTGTCATTGCGGATGTTCAGGCTCTTGGCGCCCAGGCCGCTGACCACGGTGATGCAACCACCCGGGTGGGCGGAGTACGACCGCTCATTGATGTGGATCAGGCCCTCCTCCTCGAAGCCCTTTCCCCTGCCCTCGTTGCCCTCATTGCCCTCGTTGCCCTTTCCGGAACCGCCGAAGGGCGCCTGGGCGGGGGCCACCTGGGCCGGAACGGAGGCGGCCGAGGCATAGGTGATACCGGTCGCGGCCAGGGCCGCGGCGGCCGCGATGCCGGCGGTGACGGCAGTGGAGCGGGTCATCAGCATGCAACGTCTCCTGTCTGAGAGAGGGCCGGCTGCGCAGCCGACGCATGACTGAACGTACAAACAGCTCCCATGGCTGTCATATCGGGCATATCACCAGGCCCTTCGCCGGAGAGCCGAACGAGGGACCCGCAGCACCTGCACGCCTCCTCGCCCCCAGCGGACGGGATGTCAAGTCCCCTGGTCGCAAAGGGATTGATGGGGAGTTAGCCCTTTGAGGTGATTATCTGATGAATCCTCACCCCGTCGACATCGGGTGTGCCAGGGTCAGTCGGTGTTGGGGATGGTCAAGGCGGTCAGGGCGCCGATGGGGTCTGGGTTCGGGGTGCCTCGGGGCCACCAGTCGTCGTGGCCCGGTTCCGCTTCGTAGGCGTACCACAGGCCGTCCCGGCCCAGGCGGAGTTGGACCTGGCCCCGCGGATGGGTGAGGTGGTTGCGCCAGGGGCGGAACGCGGGGAGGCCGGCGGCGAGCAGCAGCGGGCGGGCCCGGTCGAAGCGGCCCGCCGGCGGGTCCCAGGGCTCCTCCAGCGTGGCGAGCCCGTCCCGTCCGCCCTGCCGCCAGGCGGCGACCGCGCGCGCCAGTTCGGCGGGGGTGCGGCCCGCGGCGGCTGCCAGTGCGGAGTAGAGCGCGCGGGCAGCGGCGGTCAGGCCGGAGCCGGGGCGGGCCGCGGCCAGCCGCACCGCGTCCTGCCACAGCGTCAGCTCACCGACCGTATCCCGTCCGGTGCACAGCAGCGCATGCGCGCGGGCGGCGGCGTCCGTCGCCAGCTGGTCCAGGACGAAGGGGTCGGGGCCGCCCGGCGCCGCCGGGTAGACCGGGGGCTGTTCGGGATGCGCGGGCGGCGGCAACGGGGCTGGGAGCGGGGGGAGTTCGCGCGCGGCCAGGGCCTCGGCGGCCCGCACGCCGGGCAGCGGGCGCGGCTGCCGGTCCTGCGCGGCGCGGGCCGCGGCGGCGGCGCTGCGGCGGGACAGCGCGTCGAGCAGTTGGCGTTGGCCACGGCCGCGCAGCAGGAGCAGGACGAAGGGGTCGGCGTCCAGCAGCCGCGCCGTCTGATAGCAGAGGGCGGCGGCGTGCTTGCAGGGGTGGCCCGAGTCGGGGCAGCTGCATCGCGGGTCGAGGTCGCCGGCGCCGGGCAGCAGCGCGGCTCCGGCCTCGGCGAGGGACACGGGCAGTTGCCGGTCGAGCAGCGCGGCGATACGGCCGGGTTGTTCGGCGGCGGCGTCGAGGAACCGCTCCCAGTCCGCCTCGTCGAATGTGCGCAGCCGCACCTGCACCCGGTAGGGCCGCGGTCGGCTGCCCCGCACGTAGGCCAGCACGAGTCCCGGTGTCACGGTGATCGCGTCCACGTGCCCCTGTTCGGCGTACCCTCGGCCGCGCGCCAGCCGCTTGGCATCCAGCGCGCCCCGCTCCAGAGCGTCGATCCAGGCATGGCCCCACCAGGTGGCGGCGAAGGCCGCGTCCGGGCCGTCCGCCGGCGTCCGGCCGGGAAACGCCGGGAACGTACGGCGCAGTTCACCGTCGCGGTGGGGGGTGGCCATGGTCCGGGGAAGGCGGGGAGGACCGGTCCCGGTTCCCTGCTCGGTCCCGGTGCCGGTGTGCTCGACGGCGGGGGTGCCGGACGGTGCCGGAGCGGGGTGCGTGGCGGGCGGTGATGCGGACGGCCGGAGCTGTTCGCCGGTCCTTCGTGGTTCCCGGCGGGCCGCTCGAAGGGCGTGGCGGGCCGCGTCCGCAGGTCGGCTCGCGGACGGGGCGGAAGGGCCGGCCGGACGATCGGTGTCCGGGGTGGCTTCGCCGGCGGGAGGCGGGGCCGTGTCCGGCATGTCGTCCGTGGCGGGGCGCGCCGCGTCGGGGTCGTCCCGTCGCACCACGGCGCCGAAGGCGGCGTCGCCCTGGTCCGCCCGCCGGTCGCCGCGACTGGCGGGCGTCGCCGGCGGTGGCGCCGTGGCCCGGCGGCTGACCGCGGCCGGGGTACGCGCGGCCTCCTGCTCCGACGTGCGGGGCCTGCCGGCCGCCGGGCCTCCGGGGGCGACCGCGCCGGCCCGGGAGGCGGGGTCCGCGGACGCGGCCGGCCTGATCGCGGCCCGGGCGGCGTCGCCGGGCCTCGGCCGCCGCGCGGGAGGGTCGCCCCCGCCGTCGGTGCCGCGGGGCGCCTCGCCGGCGGGGAAAGCGGCTCCGCGCGGCATGTCCTTGGTCGCCTTCGCAGCGGGCCCGCGCGGACGCTGCTCCGCCGCACGCGTGCCGCCCCCGTGCACCGGCCCCTCCGCCGTCTCGGCGGGCACCGTCCGAGAGGGCGTCTCGGCGGGGGCCGTCCGAGAGGGCGTCTCGGCGATCTCGGAAGGCACCGCTCGCGACGGGGTCCGGGCCGTGCCCGAAGCCGCCCCCCGTGCCACCCCTTGTGCCGTCTCTCCTGCCGTCTCTCGCGAGAGCGTCCGCGCCCTTGCCAAAGCCGTGCCGCGCGATTCCTCCCCCGCCGCGCCCGAAGCCGCCCCCCGTACCGCGCCTCCTGCCGTCTCTCGCGAAAGCGTCCGCGCCCCTTCCGAAGCCGTGCCGCGCGATTCCTCCCCCGCCGTGCCCGAAGCCGCCCCCCGTGCCACCCCTCGTGCCGTCTCTCGTGCCATCTCTCGCGAAAGCGTCCGCGCCCCTTCCGAAGCCGTGCCGCGCGATTCTTCCCCCTCCGTGCTCGAAGCCGTCCCCTGCGGTTCTTCCCCCGCCGTACCCGGAGACGTGCGCTGTGGTGCGCTGTCGCCGGGCCGCTCCCGGGCGGCTCGCAGGGCGCGGCGGGCGATGTCGGCGGGGCGTTCCCGGTCGGCCGTCATGACGTCCTCCGCAGTGACACCAGGTCGGACAGCTCACGGTCCGTCAGCTCGGTGAGGGCCGACTCGCCGGAGCCGAGAATGGCGTCCGCCAGGGCGCGCTTGGACTCCAGCATCCGGGCGATGCGGTCCTCGATCGTGCCCTCGGTCACCAGCCGGTGGACCTGCACCGGCTGGGTCTGCCCGATGCGGTAGGCACGGTCGGTGGCCTGTTCCTCGACGGCCGGGTTCCACCAGCGGTCGAAATGGACGACATGGCCCGCGCGCGTGAGGTTCAGACCAGTGCCGGCGGCCTTGAGGGAGAGCACGAGGACCGGGGTCGCCCCGCTCTGGAAGCGGTCCACCATGCGTTCGCGCTCCGGTACCGGCGTACCGCCGTGCAGAAGGTCCACGGGGACCGCGCGGGTCCCCAGGTGAGCGGTGATCAGCCGGGCCATCCCGACGTACTGGGTGAAGACGAGGGCGGAGCCGTCCTCGGCCAGCAGGGTGTCCAACAGCTCGTCGAGCAGGGCCAGTTTGCCGGACCGCGCGGCCAGGCGGTCGCCGGGCGGCGGCTCCTTCAGGTACAGCGCGGGATGGTCGCAGATCTGTTTGAGCGCGCCGAGCAGCTTGAGGACCAGGCCGCGGCGGGCGATGCCCTCCGCCGTCTCGATGGCGAGCATCGACTCACGCACCACCGCCTCGTACAGCGCGGCCTGTTCGCGGGTGAGCGGCACCGGGTGGTCCGTCTCCGTCTTGGGCGGCAGTTCGGGCACGATGCCGGGGTCGGACTTCTTGCGGCGCAGCAGGAAGGGCCGGACCAGACGGGCCAGCCGGTCCACCGCCTCCTGGTCCTCGCCGTTCTCCACCGCGCGCGCGTGCCGGGCGCGGAAGGACTTCAGCGGGCCGAGGAGTCCGGGCGTGGTCCAGTCGAGCAGTGCCCACAGTTCGGACAGGTTGTTCTCGACCGGGGTGCCGGTGAGGGCGACGCGCGCGGGTGTCGGGACGGTGCGCAGGGCCTTGGCCGTGGCCGAGTACGGGTTCTTGACGTGCTGTGCCTCGTCCGCGACGACCATGCCCCACGGCTGTTCGGCAAGGCGGGGCGCGGTCGAGCGCAGGGTGCCGTACGTGGTGAGGACGAAGCCGCCGGCCAGGCCGTCGAGGGTGCGGTCCGGGCCGTGGAAGCGGCGGACCGGGACGCCGGGCGCGAACCGGGCGATCTCCCGCTGCCAGTTGCCGAGCAGGGAGGCGGGACAGACCACGAGGGTGGGTTCGTCGCGGGCCCGCTTCAGGTGCAGCGCGATGACGGTGATCGTCTTGCCCAGGCCCATGTCGTCGGCGAGGCAGCCGCCGAGGCCCAGGGAGGTCATCAGGTCGAGCCAGGCCAGCCCGCGCAGTTGGTAGTCGCGCAGGGTGGCGTGCAGTCCGGCGGGCGGCCGGGCGGGGCTGATCCCGGCCGTGAGGCGGTCGCGGAGTGCCGCCAGAGCGCCGACCGGCACCGCCTCGACGCTCTCCCCGTCGACCTCCGCGGTGCCGGTGAGCGCCACGGACAGCGCGTCGACCGGGTCGAGCAGACCGAGTTCGCGCTTGCGGGCCTTGCGGACCAGGGCGGGGTCGACGAGCACCCAGCTGTCGCGGAGCCGGACGACGGGGCGGTGCGCCTCGGCGAGCGCATCCATCTCGGCCTCGCTGAGCGGATCGCCGCCCAGGGCCAACTGCCAGCGGAACTGGAGCAGTTCCTCGCTCTCGAAGAAGCCGGTGCCGTCGGTGGCCGAGCCGGGCGCGGAGCGCACCACCGCGGTGGCCGTCAGATCCTGCGCCAGGTCCCGGGGCCAGTGCACGGCGACCCCGGCCGCCGCGAGCCGGGTGGCCGCCACCCCGAGCAGGTCGCCCAGTTCCCCCTCGGACAGGGCGAGCACATCGGGCACGTCCTGTTCGGCGAGCCGGTCAAGGGGCGGCCACACGCGGGCCGCGCGGCGGACGGCGAGGGCCGCGTCCACGCGCGCGCGTGGCCCGAACGCCGTGTCGGCCTCCCCCGCCCACAGGGCGGCGGCGTCGGCCACCAGGGTGGGGTCGGCGAGGCTGTGCACCTGGACGATCGCGGCGCCCGCGCCGCGGGTGCCGTCGCCGCCGGGGCCGGTGTCGAAGAGGTCGTACGCCGACAGGTCGAGGCGGAGCGAGATCCGCACGCCCGCGTCCATGCCCGCGGCGACCTCCGCCGCCCAGTCGTGGGCGTCGGGCAGCAGGTGGGGTTCCCGGGCGGCGAAGGGCCCGCCGGAGGCGTGGGGGGCGGCCGGGGTGCGGGGCAGGGTGTCGGCGACCGCGTCCAGGAAGGAGCGCACCAGCGCCTCCGGCTCGGGCAGCCGGAGCGGGCCGGGGCCGGGCAGCGGCACGGCGTGGCCCTCGGCGGGGAGGGCGGCGGCGACGGCGCGCAGATGGGCGATGTCGTCGGGCTCCAGGGGGCCGGCCCGCCAGGCGTCTTGCCCGGCGGGGGTCAGGCCGGGCAGCAGCCGGCCGCGGGCGGCGAGCCGCAGCGCGTGCAGGGCCGCCGCGCCCCAGCAGGCCGTCGCCGGGTGGGCGGCCGGATGGTGGCGGGCCCGCACGAGCAGCGGGAGGGCCGCGGCGAGCGGCAGGGTCAGCGCGGGCACCGTCCTGCGGCGCACGCTCGCGCCGTGCGGGCGTACGACGGTCAACTCGTCATGCCGCACGGGGCTCGGCCCGTCATGGCGCACGACGGTCGGCTCCTCATGGCGCACGACGGTCGGCTCCTCATGGCGCAGGAGGCTCGACTCCTCGTGGCGGGGGCCCGTCGGCCGTCGGTGGCCGGCGGCCGGGTGCGGCTGGGCCGCCGCGGGTGCGTCGGGCGCGGTGGGCAGGGGGCCGCCGTCGGGGTCCCAGAAGGCGATCCGGCCCTCGCGCGGGAGCGGCGCGGGCAGATAGACGGCGGCGAGCCGCACCGGGACGGGGCCCTCGCTCCGCCCGGGTTCCCCGGTTCGCTCGGCCACCGCGGCCGTGTCGCTCATACGTCCTGCCACCTCCCGCCCGTGCGTCGGACCAGACGTCTTCGACTGTACGGGCGGGGTCTGACAGTCGGCCCCGGCGGCCGGCCGGCGCCGGGGCCGTCAGGGCACCGTGCGGGAGACGACGTAGACCATCGGGTAGGTCGGGTCGGACATGTTCACGACCACGTCCTGGCTGGGCGCCGGGTTCTTCTGCTTGCAGGTGAAGCCCGACCACGGGCCGGAGCCCGTGAAGTCCCAGCCGGTGATCTTCTGGTCCCGGCCGCTGATGGGGAGGTCGTCGGGCTTCAGGTCGTCCCGCCGCATGCCGAGCGCCTGCAGATAGCTGTCGAGTCCCGCCACGGTGGTGCGGAACTGGACGTAGAGCCTGCTGGTCTTCCAGTTGTTGGTCTCGTAGTAGGCGATCTGGTCCGCCGGATGCGGGACGTTCACCTGGTAGAGGCGGCGCTGCACCTTCGACGGCCAGCCCGCGCTGAGACCGGTCGCCGAGTACTTCGCCTCCTTGGCCTTGCCGCTGTCGCGGCTCTGGGCGGCGGAGATCACCAGATAGCCGGCCGGTACGCCGATGAGCAGCCCGATGATCAGCAGGGTGAGCGCCCGGCGGCGGGCCTTGTGGCCGGGACTCTCGGCGGGCCGTTCCCGCGTGTCGGGCGCCTCGGTCTGACGCGGCAGCGAAGCGGTCATGCGGTGTCCCGGGGGCGGCGGGCCTCCGCGTACCGTTCGTAGCGTTCGTAGCGCTCCACCCGGCGGCGCTTGGCCCGGCGGAAGCGGCGGGCGACCAGCCGGGCGAGGTCGGCGGCGCCGACCATGCCGGCCTCGGGGCCGAGCTGGGCGCGGGTGATGCGGGCCTCGGGGCGGTAGCCGCGGCCGGTGAGATGGCGTTTGAACGCGTCACGGGCGGGGCCGATCAGCAGGTCGTCGGCGGCCGAGACACCACCGCCGATCACAAAGCAGGACGGGTCGAGCGCCGCCGCCAGGTTGGCGATGCCGACGCCCAGCCACTGGCCGATGTCCTGGAGCAGTTCGACGCACATCGCGTCGCCATCGCGGGCCAGTTCGGTGATCATCGGGCCGGTGATGTCGCCGATGTTGCCCTTGACGTGCTCGATGATCCCGTACGCCACCGGGGAGTCGGCGGCGGCGAGTTCCCTGGCCTCGCGGACCAGCGCGTTACCCGAGCTGTACTGCTCCCAGCAGCCGCGGTTGCCGCACGGGCAGCGGTGGCCGCCGGGCACCACCTGCATATGGCCGAACTCGCCCGCGACACCGTATTTGCCCCGCTTGACCTGGCCGTCCTCCAGGATGGCGCCGCCGATGCCGGTACCCAGCGTGATCATGACGAGGTGGTCCTCACCGCGGCCGGCGCCGAAGCGCCACTCGGCCCAGGCCGCGGAGTTGGCGTCGTTGTCGACCAGGACGGGCACCGCGAGCCGGCCGGCCAGCCGGTCGCGCAGCGGCTCGTTGCGCCAGGACAGATGGGGGGCGAACAGCACGCGGTTGCGGTCCGCGTCGACCCAGCCGGCCGCGCCGATCCCCACCGCGTGCACGTCATGCCGGTCGGACAGGTCGAGGACCAGTTCGACGATCGTGTCCTCTACGACCTTGGGGCTCTTGGACTTGTCCGGGGTCTCGGTGCGCAGCCGCTCCAGGATGTTGCCGTCGGCGTCGACGACGCCCGCCATGACCTTCGTGCCGCCGATGTCGATGCCCACGGTGGGCACTCGGGGCGCGGTCAGGTGGGACCGGCGTTCCCGCGTGCCGACCGTGCGCAGGACGGGGGCTCTGCGGGAGCCGATGGGGGCCGTGAGGTCGCGGTAGGTGCTCATCAGGGCCGATTCTGCCTCACCGCGGGGCGGGTGCGGTACGGGGACCTCATGGGGCCCGGCGGCTCCACCGCGCCGCAGTTCGTGGCGCAGGGCCTCCAGATCGGCTCGCCCGCCATCTGACCGGTCAACTCGTCCAGGGTGATCTCCTCCCGTGTGTGGTGGCCCACCATGGTGCCGCGCCACAGCCTCACGAACCGGTCCCCCACCGGATACGCGTGATGCGGTTCCGCGGCGGGGAGGGCCGGCCGGTCAGACTGTCCGGACGATGCGATGCAGCCGGCAGTCCGGTCGCCCGGCCGTCCGGCAGGGAGCGCGGAAGGGTCGCCGCGGCAGGGGCGGGCGGCCGGGCCTGCCGTCCGGGCCCGTACGAACTGCCCGCCGTGGCCGCACGCGCAGCCCGCCCGGCCCGTACGAACTGCACACCAGAGCCGTACGAGCTGCCGCCCAGGACATGCGGACCACACACCAGAGCCGTACGAACTGCCGCCCAAAACATGCGGACCGCACACAGGGGCCGTACGAACTGCCGCCCAGGCCATGGGGATCGCACACAGGGGCGTACGGGCTGCCGTTCGGGCGTGGCAGCGGTACGTCGCCCGTCAGGGGCGTACGAGCAGTTGGAACTCGAAGGAGTAGCGGGACGGGCGGTAGATGTGGTCGCCGAACTCGACCGCGCGTCCGGTGTCGTCGAAGGTGGTGCGCTGCATGGTGAGCAGCGGGGCGCCCTCGGCCTCACCGAGCCGCTCCGCCTCGGCCGCCATGGCGCCCCGGGCCCCGATGGACTGCCGGGCGCTGTGCAGGGTGATCCCGGCGGCGCGCATCAGCCGGTACAGGCCGGTGGCCTCCAACTGCGCGGTGTCCAGGTCGAGCAGGCCGGGCGGCAGATGGTTGACCAGGTACGCCATCGGCTCGCCGTGGGCCAGCCGCAGCCGCTCGATGCGCTGCACCTCGCTGCCCTCGGCCACCCCGAGCGCCGCCGCCACCTCGGCGGACGCCGCGACGACGGTGTTGACGACGACGGAGGTCGCGGGACGCTGGCCGGCCGCCTCCAGATCGTCGTAGAGGCTGCTCAGCTCCAGCGGGCGTTTGACCTGGCTGTGCACGACCTGGGTGCCGACCCCGCGGCGGCGCACGAGCAGCCCCTTGTCGACGAGGGACTGGATGGCCTGGCGGACGGTGGGACGGGACAGGCCGAGCCGTCCGGCCAGCTCGATCTCGTTGCCGAGCAGGCTGCCGGGCGTGAGCGCTCCGTGCTCGATCGCCGCCTCCAGCTGTTGGGACAGCTGGAAGTACAACGGGACCGGCGAACTGCGGTCCACGCTGAGATCGAGCGCTGCGGTCGGGTCCACTTCTGGTTTCGGCACGGCCCGAGCGTAGCTCCGTGGCCGGTTGACGGGAAGTCGTGAGGTTCGATTGTCCGGACATACGGATTGACAGCGTCCCTGGTCGGCCCCCACCTTTGTTTCCATGCGCATCGGGGTCATCGGTACGGGCCGCATCGGCACCATCCATGCGAACACGCTCAGCCGTCATCGCGAGGTCGGTTCGCTGATCCTCACGGACGCGGACCCCGCGCGGGCCCAGGAACTGGCGCACCGTCTGGGCGAGACGGCGGCACCCGGGGTGGACGAGATCTTCACGTGGGGAGTGGACGCCGTGGTGATCACCACGGCGACCTCGGCCCACGCCGAACTGATCGGCCGCGCGGCCCGCTCCGCGCTGCCCGTCTTCTGTGAGAAGCCCATCGCCCTCGACCTGCCGGGCACCCTGCACGCGCTCGCGGAGGTCGACGCGGCCGGCACGGCCTTGCAGATGGGCTTCCAGCGGCGGTTCGACGCGGGGTACGCCGGCGCGCGGGAGGCCGTACGCTCACGGCGGCTGGGGCGGCTGCACACGGTGCGGGCCATGACCGCCGACCAGGCCCCTCCCCCGCCCGAGTGGCTGCCGCTGTCGGGAGGGCTGTTCCGGGACACCCTGATCCACGACTTCGACGCGCTGCGCTGGGTGACCGGACGCGAGGTGGTCGATGTGTACGCGACCGGGTCGGACGCCGGACCCGCGATGTTCCGGGAGGCCGGCGACGTCGACACGGGGGCCGCCGTGCTCACGCTGGACGACGGCACACTGGCCACGGCCACGGCGACCCGGCTGAACGGCGCGGGCTACGACGTCCGGATGGAGCTGGCCGGGGAGCTGGACACGGTCGTGGTGGGGCTGGACGACCGTACGCCCGTCGCCTCGACCGAGCCGACCGGGCCACCGCCCGCGGACAAGCCCTGGGCGGGGTTCCTGGACCGGTTCGGCCCCGCCTACGAGGCCGAACTGTGTGCCTTCGTCGAGGTGGTGCGCGGCGAACGGGCCAATCCCTGCGACGGGCGCGAGGCACTGCAGGCGCTGCGCATCGCCGAGGCGTGCGAGGTGTCCCGGCGGGAGCGGCGCCCGGTGCGGCCGGCGGAGATCGAGGGCGGGGGCGAGGCCCTGATCACGCCCCGGGCACCCGTGTGGTGAGGCCGGCCCGCGTCCCGGTGCGGCGCAGGGCGTGCACGACCCGCAGGACGCGGACGGCGCCCGGCGTCGCCCGTGTCCTGCGGGTCGTGCTTGGGGGCGGTGGCGTCGAGGAGTCCCGCGTCCGCGGACACACCGCGCTGAAAGGCCGACCACCCGCCGGCCGCGTCCCCAACCTCACAGGGCAATACACCTGGGCGGGGGGGCGATCCGCACGCGGTTGCCGCGGCCGGGCTGGCGAGAACACGAAAGCCAGGAGATGGCGACGCTCACGAAGAGCGCGGCGGCGATCCCGGCGCCGGCGAGACCGGCGGGCACCTGGGAGACGGGCGCCGTGGAAGGGTCCGCGGAGGCGAGCCGTACCTCTGCTCGCAGGGCGGCGGCTTTGTGCCGGTGGCCCATTCGAGGGCTGTTTGGCAGCGGCACTTTCCCCATCGACGGCCGGACCGGTCCGCCGGGCTAGCGTGGCCGCACCGCCCCCGACGTTCACGCGCGCTGCCAGACGGCCGTGGCGCTCTGGCGGTTTTCCAGCGAGCGAGCAGAGGAAGCGCCCGACATGTCCAATCACTTCACCGGCCTCAGCCTGGGGCCGCCGCTCGGCGACCAGCGCCTCGATCTGTGCGACCTCTACGCCTTCCAAGCCCCCGGCGATCCGAGCAGGACCGCTCTCATCCTCAACGCCAATCCCAACGCCGACGCCCTGCACCCCGACGCCGTATACCGGCTGAACATCGACAACGACGGCGACTACCTGACCGACATCGCCTTCAGCTGGGTCTTCAGCCCGCCGGCAGCCGACGGCTCCCAGACCTACAGCGTCTTCATGGCAACCGGTACGGAGTCCCGCAGCCCCGAGGCGGTCGGCACCAAGATCGTGTCGGACGCCGACGTCTCCTTCGGCCCGCGGGCCAACGTGGTCGACAGCGGCGCCTACAAGGTGGCCGCCGGCAGCCGCAGCGACGCCTTCTTCTTCGACTTCGACGGGATCAAGAACCTGTTCGACACCAGCGGCAACCGGAACTTCACCGCCCCGCATCTGGACGGGCCGTCCCCGTGGACCGGCGTCGACTCCAACGTCACGGCCAACGTCTTCTCCATGGCCGTCGAAGTGCCGACCGCGGAGCTGGCGCCCGACCCCGAGCTGCGCGTCTGGGGCCGGTGCAGTGTCCTGCGCGACGGCGAACTCGTCCACGCGGACCGGGCCGGACACCCGTCGGTGAGCAGCTTCTTCAACACCGACGACACAAAGGAGGAGTACAACGCCGGCGAGCCGGCCAACGACCGTGCCAGGTGGACGGAGCAGTTCGTGCACCTGCTGGGCCACACCGGCGGCTACACGCCCGAGGAGGCGATCGCCGCGCTCGAGGAGCACGGCATCCTGCCGGACGTGCTGCACTTCGACCCCTCCAAGCCGGCCGCGTACCCCAATGGCCGGACGTTCACCGAAGACGTCATCGACATCCGCGTCGCGTTCCTCACCAAGAACGAGGCACCGCCCACCGGTCTGACACCGCACACCGACACCCTGGACCGGTTCCCGTACCTCGGCGACCCGCACCCGGCCGCGGCCTCCTGAGGGTCCCGGCAGAACACCCCCGGGTCCCGGCGACCGTGCCGCATCCGCCCTTCCCGGCCCGGTCGCCGGACCCGCCGTTCGTCGTCTCGTCCTCGTCCCGCGCCGGTGCCTTCGGCGACGCCATGTGGTCGGGCGGGGAGTGCTCCGGTTGCCGCGGCTGGGTTGCGACGGTCAGCCGATTCCCCACTTCCAGCGGCCTGGCTCATGGGCTCAGATGGGCCAGGAAGCCGTGGTTCACGGGGTAGGGGCGTGCACGGGGCAGGAGGTGCCGTGCGGCGTCCAGGTCGCCGACCTGTATGTGGGCGTGGATCGTGTGGGCGAGCGGGGTGATGTCGGTGATGGAGGTGATCCATTCGTCGGCGTAGAGGCGTGCGGCTTCGCCGGCGAGACCGAGTTGGAGCGAGCGGTGAGGAAGCGGCTGAAGACGCAGGTCGCGTTCGGGGTCCCACTGCACCCGGGCCGGAGCCCGCTTCAATTGGCGCTTCCACGTGGCGTGGTCGGCGTGGAGCGCCTGCTCGTAGTGGGACAGGCAGGCGTGTTCCAGTGCCCACTCGAAGCCTGCGCGGGAGATCTCGACGGCGAGGACGGTCTCCTGACCTTCTTTGGCGCCCCATCCGCAGCGGTGACATCATCCACAGGAACGACGGCTTGATCCATGTCATCCGGTCCCGCTGCCACACCGCCGGGAAACGGCCTTCCCGAGCGGCCGGCAGACCGATCCCCGGCGCGTACGCCTGATAGACGGTGACCGTGGAGTCCGTGTGCAGGGCTCGAATCCGGTACTTGGGTTCTGCCATGGGGACCAGGGTGGGCCCACTGTTTCGCGCGCGCCATCGAATTACCGCGGTGGGAGGCCGCTCGCATGGCCGGCATCCACGAGCCCCGCCTGCTCAGGAATGGTGAGGGCTGGAGGCCCGGCCGGGCAGCGGGCCGGGTCTCCAGCAGGTCGCACCGGTCCTCGGACTGTTCAGCGGCGGCCCTCAGCAGTCGAAGTCGACGAGGTCGAAGGTGGCGTAGTGGTCGGAGGTGTAGTAGTCCTCCTGGTACTCCTCACCCGTGACGATGCGGCGCGCACCGCGCGTGGAGGAGCCAGGGGTCTTCACGGTGTACTCGTGGTAGTAGCCAGTGGGGTGGCTCGGCAGGACGCCTTCGCGGTTCTGGAAGACACTGCCGTCCTGCGAGTACGGGAACGGACCGCCCCGCTCGATCAGTTCGAGCGTGTCGTACGCCTGGGTGGGCAGGTCGCTGTAGCAGATGCTACCGACCGCGGCGGCCGCCGGGCCGGCGGTGACGGTGCCGCCGACGAGGAGGGCGGAGAGGACGGCGGCTGCGGCGCCGATGCGAGTGATGCGTGGGGGGAATCTCATGCCCTCATGATGACGCGCGTAGAGGATGGCATGTCAATGACAGCTGGGCAGAACTGCCCGCCAAGTCCGATGAATTAGCGGGAAGTTAACCTGGCGCCCGGCTCTGCTCCGGCAGTGCGTACGACCCGTACCCGGGGCGCCCCGCGGCGTCGTACGTCTGGATCGAGATGCCCGCCGCCGTGACGTGCCCGGCGGTGCGGCGTAACCCTCCGGCGGTCCGGCGTGATCGGTCGCGCGGGCGCGGTGACCCGGGAACGTGGCTTCGAAGCGCAGCACACCGCCAACGCGCGGTGCGCACCCTGGACGCAGCAGCGGATGCGCCTTGTGGCGGCCCAACGGCGCCGGGTTCGCCGTCGATGGGGGTGTGAGGTTCTTGCGGTTCGGTCGGTGTCGCGCGCCCGCGCGGTGGTGGGGGGCGGTCGGTTCGGCTTGGGGGGGTTGGGGCGCGTCTCTTTGGGGGCTGCTCCTTCGGGCGGTCGGGTTCGGGGGGCGCGGAGCTGGCTGTGGGCGCCGGGAGGGGCGTGTGGTGGCGGCGCCAGCGCTGGGGGTGCCTGGCGGGATCAGCCGCTCAGTTGCTGGTGGCGGGCCGTCAGGCGGGTCGCGCCCTCGGTGGTCAGGGAGCCGTACAGGCGCAGCCGCGAGATCCCGCCGTCCGGGTAGATGTCCACGCGCGCGTGCGTGCCGACGGCCGGTTCCGGCAGGACGAAGCGGTGATTGGTGTCCGGCTGGAGGCGGGTGCGCGGGACGATCTCGGTCCACTCGCCGCCCTCGCCCTGCTCCCCGCCCGCGCCGTCCCGCACGGACACCGACGCCCAGCCGGCGCTGTTGCCCTTCAGACAGGCGGTGTCGATCTCGACCGCGCGGACCGCGGCCCGGGCGGCGAGCCGGTAGCGGATCCAGTCATGGCCCTGGTCGCGGCGGCGGCGCGTCTCCCAGCCGTCGTCCATCGTGCGGGAGCGGCCCGGCCGGATGGTGTTGGTGGCGGGCGAGTAGAAGCGGTCGGAGGCGTCCTCGACCCGGCCGCCGTTCTCCAGGGCGACCACGTCGAAGGTGCCGAGCACGGCCAACCAGGCGGGATCGGGCGCGACTTCGCCGTACACGCGCAGGCGCGCGATGCCGCCGTCGGGATGCTGGTTGACCCGCAGGTGCGTGAAGCGCTGTTCGACGTCGACCTCGAAGCCGTTGGCCGCGTGGCCGCCGACGGGGGTGCGCGGCACCAGCGTCGTCCACTTCACGTCGTCGGACAGCAGTGCCTCGGGCGACGGGGAGCCGGGCACACACGCACCCTCGATGGACACGGCCTGCGGATGGTTGCCGCGGAAGTGGGCGGTGTCGACGACGATGCCCCGCACCACGCCGGGCGCGCCGAGCCGGACCAGCGCCCAGTCATGGTCCTCGGCGGCGGGCCAGGGGTGGGCGGCGGAGCCGCCACGGCGCCGGCGCGTCTCCCAGCCGTCCATGACCTTGCCCTTGTGTCCGAAGCGCTCGGGGTCGAACTCGGCGCGCTCGGGCAGCAGCAGGTTCTCCCGCTGGGCGAAGAACTCGTCGTTGGCGGCGATGACAGCGGCGCCGAGCCGGCGGTCGGCGAGGTCGGCGTGATGGGTGAAGGGGAAGTCGGCGGTGCGGTAGTCCGCGTACGGGTCACCGCCTCCGTAGGGGTTCGCGTCGCCGGTGAAGCGGGGCATCGCCGTCACGGTGATCAGGGGTTCCTTTCGGGAGTCGGCGGCTGCGGGTGCGCGGGGGGGGGCGGCTCAAGGGGTACGGCTCAGGGGGTACGGCTCAGCAGGTGGCCCCTCGGTTCGGTGAACTCGCCGTCGGCTGCGATGCGTTCGCCGCGCAGCCAGGTGGACTTCACGACGCCGTACAGGGTCTTGCCGGCGTACGCGGTGACCCGGTTGCGGTGCTGGAGGCGGGCCGGGTCGACGGTGAAGGGCTCGTCGGGGGCGAGGACGGCGAAGTCGGCGTCGCGGCCCGCGGCGATGGCGCCCTTGCGGGCGTCGAGGCCGACGAGTGCGGCCGTGCGGGTCGACATCCAGCGCGCGACGTCGGCCAGGTCGTGGCCGCGCCGCCGCGCCTCGGTCCAGACGGCGGCCAGGCTCAGTTGGAGGCCGGAGATGCCGCCCCAGGCGGTGGCGAAGTCGGCCGTCTTCAGGTCGGCGGTGGCGGGCGAGTGGTCGGTGACGACGCAGTCGATCGTGCCGTCGGTCAGCGCCCGCCACAGCGGGTCCCGGTTGGCGGCCTCGCGGATGGGCGGACAGCACTTGAACTCGCCGGCGCCGTCGGGGACTTCCTCGGCGGTCAGGGTGAGGTAGTGCGGGCAGGTCTCCACGGTGATGCGTACGCCGTCGGCGCGGGCGGCGGCGATCAGCGGCAGTGCGTCGCTCGACGACAGATGGAGCACATGCACGCGCGCGTCGAGCCGTCGGGCCTGTGCGATCAGTTGCGCGATGGCCGTGTTCTCGGCGTCGCGCGGGCGGGAGGCGAGGAAGCCGGCGTAGCTGGGGCTGCCGTGCCGCGGGGCGGCGGCGAGTTGGTGCGGGTCCTCGGCGTGCACGACCAGCAGGCCGTCGAAGGAGGCGATCTCGGCGAGCGTCCGGGCGAGCCCGTCCTGGTCGAGGTGCGGGAACTCGTCCACGCCGGACGGCGACAGGAACGCCTTGAAGCCGAAGACCCCGGCCTCGTGCAGCGGGCGCAGGTCCTTGACGTTGCCGGGCAGGGCGCCGCCCCAGAAGCCGACGTCCACGTGGGCCTTGTCGGCGGCGACGGCCCGTTTGGTGCGGAGGTGGTCGACCGTGGTGGTCGGCGGGAGGGAGTTGAGGGGCATGTCCACGAGGGTGGTGACGCCGCCGGCCGCCGCCGCGCGCGTGGCGGTCCAAAAGCCCTCCCATTCGGTGCGGCCTGGGTCGTTGATGTGCACATGGGTGTCGACCAGGCCGGGCAGCAGGACGTGATCGCCGACGTCTTCCAGGCGGACTCCCTCGGCCACGGGCGCGTCGTGCGGCAGTACGGCCGTGATCGTCCCGGCGGAGACGGCGACCGAGGCGGCCCGCGTCCCCTCCGGGGTGATGACGCGCGTCGAGCGCAGCACCAGTTCGGCGTCGGACACCCGGGCCCCTCTCTGCCGTCGTTCACTTCCAGGAAACGGGATATACGCCCACGTAATGGAATTCAACGATCTGTTGAAGGAGTCTTCACTCCCGCTCGGTCGGCGTCAAGGGGCACACTGCTCGACGGGGCCCTTCGGATGCTCACCCTGGATCTTTCCACGACGTGGAATTAGAATTCCGACCAGCAGAACGTGGCTCTTCATAAGCGGGGAGCCGACCGGCCGCCGGGTAGGCTTCTGCCCTTCCCGCCAGTCGAAAGGAACGCGCCGTGCCGCCGTCCAGCGCCAGCAGCACCGACTCCGCCAAGTCCGCCGGCGGTGGGGTCCAGTCCCTGGAGCGCGCCTTCGACCTGCTGGAGCGGATGGCGGACGCCGGTGGCGAGGTCGGTCTGAGCGAGTTGGCCGCCGGCAGCGGGCTGCCGCTGCCGACCATCCACCGGCTCATGCGGACGCTCGTGGCCTGCGGGTACGTACGCCAGCAGGCGAACCGCCGGTACGCGCTCGGTCCGCGACTGATCCGGCTCGGCGAGTCCGCCTCCCGGCTGCTCGGCACCTGGGCCCGTCCCTATCTGGCCCGTCTGGTCGAGGAGACCGGCGAGACGGCGAACATGGCGTTGCTGGACGGGGACGAGGTCGTGTACGTGGCGCAGGTGCCGTCCAAGCACTCGATGCGCATGTTCACCGAGGTCGGCCGGCGCGTGCTGCCGCACTCCACGGGGGTGGGCAAGGCGCTGCTCGCGGGCCTGCCCGACGACGAGGTGCGTGCGCTGCTGTCCCGCACCGGCATGCCCGCGGCCACCGAGAAGACCATCACCACGCCGGACGGCTTCCTGGCCGCGCTGGCGGACGTGCGCCGCCTCGGCTACGCGATCGACGACAACGAGCAGGAGGTCGGCGTCCGTTGCCTCGCGGTCTCGGTGCCCGGCTCCCCCACGGCCGCCGCCCTCTCGATCTCCGGCCCGGCGGGCCGGGTCACCGAATCGGCGACGGAGAAGATCGTGCCGGTGCTCCAGCAGGTGGCAACGGAACTGTCCCGCTCCCTGGCCAGCGCCGGTTCCTGACTACAGCGACTGCGACTGCCGGGAACGACGCGACGCCGCGAGCAGGCCCTTGACCCCACCGACCACCAGAACAGGGGCGGGGGAAAACTGCGCGACCAGCCACGACGGCACCACAAACAGCCACCACCGGTTACAACCCCCAACCGCAACCCCGCGACAGAACGCCGACCGAGCCCCGAAGGGGCGCGGGGAACTGCGCGACCAGCCACGACGGCACCACAGACAGCCACCACCGGTTACAACCCCCAACCGCAACCCCGCGACAGAACGCCGACCGAGCCCCGAAGACGAAGGGGCGCGGGGAACTGCGCGACCAGCCACGACGGCGCCGCAGACGGCCACCGCTGGTTACGACCCCCAACCGCAGCCACAACCACGCACCCAACCGGCACACCGCACCCACACCCCGCCCACCAGGCAGACCGCACCCCCCCGACCGGGCGTAACAGACCAGCGTCGGCGACGGGTGCCGAGCGATCGGGACGGCGGCGGCATCAGCGGCCCGGCCCAACCGGCGGAGCCCTACCGTGGGGGCTCCCCGAACAGTTCCACCGCCGAGCGGACCTCCGCGAGGCCCTGCGACAGGGCGCTGACCGAGCCGATCGCGCCCGCGATCAGAAGCAGGGAGCGGCGCAGGCGCGGGATCTCCGGGTTGCCGTCGGAGGTCATCGCGGCCAGGGCCGCCAGCTCGTCCTCGGCTATCGCGCGGTCCCGGAACTCGGCCGGATGCGCGGCGAGTTCCCGCCGCAGCCGGGAGACCGCGGTCCGCAGCCCCGTCACTCTCGGGTCCTCGTCGCTGCCGGTCACCGGCATCTGCCCCAAACTCCGCAACATGGCCCTCCCCCTCCACACTACGCGCGGCGCACCCTTCACGATCCCGCCCGGCACCCGCGGCACTGGCCGGACACCGGGGGACGGCCAGTAAACGCCACCCGCTGCGCGCCGCGCCACTGCGGGGACCGAAATTCAGTCCCAGGACACCGATTACTCCTCCTCGGGTCAGGTATGCAGGAGCCATGACGGACAACCAGGGCAACGGGACACGGGTCGCCGGGCTGCTGCTCGCCGCGGGCGGCGGACGACGGCTCGGCGGCCGGCCCAAGGCACTGCTGGAGCACCGGGGCAGACCGCTGGTGGAGCACGCGGTCGCGGTGCTGCGCGCGGCCGGCTGCGCACGCGTCCATGTGGTGCTCGGCGCCGCCGCGGCGACCGTGCGGGAGCGGGCCGACCTCGGCGGCTGCGTGCTCGTGGACAACCCGGACTGGGCCGCGGGCATGGGTTCCTCGCTGCGGGCCGGGCTGCACTCGCTCGTCGGTACGGACACCCGGGCGGCCCTCGTCTCGCTGGTCGACCAGCCGGGCATCGGGCCCGAGGCGGCGGCCCGGGTGCGTGCCGCCTACCGGGACGAGGCGTCCCTCGTGTCGGCGGCCTACGCGGGCGTGCGCGGCCATCCCGTTCTGCTCGGCTCCGCCCACTGGCCGGGCATCACCGCCGCCGCGACCGGGGACCGGGGCGCCCGCGCCTACCTGAAGGCGCACGAGGCGGCGATCACGCTCGTCGAGTGCGGGGACGTGGCGCGGCCGTACGACATCGACACGGAGGCGGACCTCATCCACCTTGAGTGAGCGTCGTGACACCGGGCGCCGCCTTGCCTCGACGCGGAGATCTCGACGTCGACACTCATTGAACTTCCACGATGAGGAAACTAGTATCCACCAACCAGAAGCGCCCAACCACTTCACGGACCCACGGAACGACTGGCACCCGGTGCCACCGCTGAAGGAAGTGACAGTTCATGTCCGCACCAGCGCCGTCCCCGCTGGCCATCGTCGACGCCGAGCCCCTGCCCCGGCAGCCGGAGGTCCTCACCGACGCGGCGCTCGCCTTCGTGGCCGAGCTGCACCGGCGTTTCACGCCGCGCCGTGACCGGCTCCTCGCCCGCCGAGCGGAGCGCCGCGCCGAGATCGCCCGTACCTCCACGCTCGACTTCCTCCCGGAGACCGCCGCGATCCGCGCGGACGACACCTGGAGGGTGGCCCCGGCACCCGCGGCCCTGAACGACCGCCGGGTCGAGATCACCGGCCCGGCCGACCGCAGGATGACCGTCAACGCGCTCAACTCGGGCGCCAGGGTGTGGCTCGCGGACTTCGAGGACGCCTCCGCGCCCACCTGGGAGAATGTCGTCCTCGGCCAGGCCAACCTGATCGACGCCTACACCCGCAGCATCGACTTCACCGACCCGGGCAGCGGCAAGTCGTACGCCCTGCGCCCGGACGCCGAGTTGGCGACGGTCGTGATGCGTCCGCGCGGCTGGCACCTGAACGAGCGCCATCTGGTCGACGCCGACGGCACCCAGGTGCCCGGCGCCCTCGTCGACTTCGGCCTGTACTTCTTCCACAACGCACAGCGTCTGCTGGACCTCGGCAAGGGCCCGTACTTCTACCTCCCGAAGACGGAGTCGCATCTGGAGGCCCGCCTCTGGAACGACGTGTTCGTCTTCGCCCAGGACTATGTCGGCATCCCGCAGGGCACCGTCCGCGCCACCGTCCTGATCGAGACCATCACGGCCGCCTACGAGATGGAGGAGATCCTCTACGAACTCCGCGACCACGCCTCCGGGTTGAACGCGGGCCGCTGGGACTATCTGTTCTCGGTCGTGAAGAACTTCCGGGACGGCGGGCCGAGGTTCGTGCTGCCGGACCGCAACGCCGTCACCATGACGGCCCCGTTCATGCGCGCGTACACCGAACTCCTCGTCCGCACCTGCCACAAGCGGGGCGCGCACGCGATCGGCGGCATGGCCGCGTTCATCCCGTCGCGCCGCGACGAGGCGGTCAACAAGGTCGCGTTCGAGAAGGTGAAGGCGGACAAGGACCGGGAGGCGAACGACGGTTTCGACGGCTCCTGGGTCGCCCACCCGGATCTGGTCCCGATCGCGATGGAGTCGTTCGACAAGGTGCTCGGCGACCGGCCGCACCAGAAGCACCGGCTGCGCGAGGACGTCCACGTCTCGGCGGCCGACCTGATCGCCATCGACTCCCTCGACGCCAGGCCGACATACCCGGGCCTGGTCAACGCCGTGCGGGTCGGCATCCGTTACATCGAGGCCTGGCTGCGCGGCCTCGGCGCGGTCGCCATCTTCAACCTCATGGAGGACGCGGCCACCGCGGAGATCTCCCGCTCGCAGATCTGGCAGTGGGTCAACGCGGGCGTCGAGTTCGAGAACGGCGAGAAGGCCACCCCCGCACTGGCCCGCAAGGTCGCTGCCCAGGAACTGGCGGACATCCGGGCCGAGATCGGCGAGGACGCCTTCGCCGCCGGGCACTGGCAGCAGGCGCACGATCTGCTGCTCCGGGTCGCCCTCGACGAGGACTACGCGGACTTCCTGACACTGCCCGCGTACGAACAGCTGACAGGCTGAGACCGGCCACGAACAGCCGGCGGATCGGGGCCGGCCACGAACAGCCGTCGGGACTGAGACCGGCCACGAACAGCCGGCAGGCTGAAACCGGCCACGAACAGCCGGCGGATCGGGGTCGGCCGCGGGCGGCCGCCCTCAGCCGTCCGGGTGGCCCAGGGACCTGCCCGGGGCCACCCGGACGCGCACGACCCACTTCACGGCCGTCGGCTCGGAGAAGCCCCGCTCCCGCCGGTCCCACACGGCCTCGTCGTTCACCCGGACGAAACGAAGACGCCGCCCGTGCCCGCGTCAGGGCCGGTTCCGGCAGCTCAGCCCCCGAAGGCGGTCAGCGACTCTGCGCCGGACAGGCCGCGCGGGGCAGCCACCGGCACCAGGTGCAGTACTCGATCTCCACGCGCCGGGTCATCCCAGGTGCACCGACCAGTCCTGTTCCGCCCCCGGTCTGCCATGCAGGTCGGGGACCCGCTTCAGCCACTGCGGGCGGCCTTCCTGGGTACGCGCCGCCCGCAGGGCCTCCTCGGCGGCGCGTTCCTCCCCGGTGGGGAAGTCCGTGGGGATCCAGGCCGACGACGCCCGTACGCGCGCGTGCAGATAGCCGACGTACGCCTGCCGGACCGCGTCCGGCGTCGTGAAGCCGGGCTCCCCGGCCAGCCACGCGTCCGGTACCGCCGCGGCGATCTCGCGCAGCAGGTCCCGGGTCACTTTGGGCGCCAACTCGGCGTCGGCCGCGCGGACGTCCGGCGCGGCGGACGACCCCGCCGCGCCGTCGGGGCCGGGGACACGGACGCGGCCGAGGGCGTGGTGCCGGAAGTCGTACGCCTTCGCGGGGTCCGCGCCGTCCCAGCGGTGGTGGAAGACGAGGGCCGCGCCGTGGTCGATCAGCCACAGCCGCGGCGGCGCGATGCCCAGGGTCGGCCAGATCATCAGGTTGGAGCTGTGCACTGTGCGGTCGACGTTGACGGTCAGCGCGTCGAGCCAGACGATCCGGCCCGCCTCCACCGGGTCCACCGGGAAGGTCCGCGCCACCTCGGGGGTGAAGTCCCGCGCGCCCGGCAGAAGGTCCATGCCGAGGTTGACACCGGCGCTGGCGCCGTGGAGGTCACGCACCTCCTGGTGCGGCTCGTGCGCGGCGATCCGGGGATCGAAGCGCACCAGGACCAGCTCGGGGAAGCGCAGTCCGAGGGCGCGCGCCAGCTCGCCCACGATCACCTCGGCGACCAGCGCCTTGCGCCCCTGCGCCGAGCCGGTGAATTTGACGACGTATGTGCCCAGGTCGTCGGCCTCGACGATCCCCGGCACGGAGCCACCCTCGCGCAGCGGCGCGACATAACGGGTCGCAGTGACCTCACGCAACATTGTCCCGAGGCTACACGCCTCTTCGGCCGGCTCTCCCGCCTCCAGGGTGATCACCGAGCGCGCCCTGGCGCGCGCCGCCGTCGAGGGTGCCGAGAAGGCCGGTGCGCAGGTGCGAGTGCGCAAGGCCGCCGAAACGGACCCGCCGGCCGTGGCGATCGGCGTCGACGCATTCCACCCGCTGGGCGAGTCAGGTGTCGTGCGCGAGTGGGTTCGGCAGGGGGAGGTAGCGGGCGTCCGCGCCGTCCGCGCGGGTCCAGCGCAGCAGCAGATTCGTCTTGCCGGGCAGGGTGGGCGAGGCGAGCAGTGCACGGGCCTCGGGCAGGTCGTGCCGGGCCAGCTCGCGGCGGGCGGCCGGCCAGGGGTCGTATCCGGGGTGCCGCTCGGCCAGGGCGGCGGCGACCTCGATGAGGTTGTTGACGACCAGGCAGTACACGAGCCGCTGCCAGCCGGCCGCCCGGGACACGTCCGTCAGCAGTTTGACGCCCTCGGCGTCCCGGAACAGGGCCTGCACCGGCGTCCCGGCGCCGTCCACGGCGACCAGCGTGTTCTGCAGATGCGCCTCGATCACCACGCCGTGGTCGGCGAAGGCGGCGAGGGCGGGCGGGACGACCTGCCGCAGATACGCCGCCCACCAGGCCGCCGGATCCGCGGCGGTGGCCAGTGGGTCACCGGTGAAGCCCTCCACCAGTCCGGCGGCGAGCAGCGGGGTCGCGCCGGGCAGCAGATGGCCGCGCAGCCCGTCACGGACGAGGACGGCCAGTTCCTCGAAGGCGAACGCGGCGGTGCGGTAGCCGCGGTCCCCGAGCCAGGCCGCGGGGCCGTCGAAGGCGGCGAGGGCATGGCTCGCGGCGGCGTCGGTACGGCGTAGTTTCAGCAGGTCATGACGCCACAGCCGACGGATGTCGTTGGTGATGCGCACATCGAGGCTGAACTTCAGGAACAGATCGTGCCCGGGCTCGTACAGGGTGCGGATCGCCGCGGTGGGCCACGCGTGCGACGCGGTCGTGCCCAGCCGCAGCAGGCGTCCGTCGGCGAAGGCGGGCGCGAGGGTGCGGGCGACCAGGTCGAGCTGCCAGGGGTGGGCGGGCAGCAGCCGGTAGCCGGGCGGCGCGGTGCCGAGGGCGTCCAGCGCCGTGGTGTCGCCTTCCTCGGCCACCGTGTCCGCGCGCACGCCGAGCAGCACCAGCGGGAAGCGGGCGTATGCCTCGGGGGCGTACGGCAGCCAGCGGTGGACCGGGCCGCCGCCGCGGGCCTTGGGCGCCGGGTGGTGGGGATGGCCGGTGACGAGGGACTGCTCCGAGAGCCGGTACGGGTCATCGGGCGGCGTCGCCGCGGCGCGCGCGGTGAGCAGCGCGGCGATCGCGTCGCGACTGTCGATCATCTCTGTGAGCAGGTCGTCGTTGGACAGCCCGGTGTGCCGGCGCAGTTCGTCGGCGACCAGTTTGACCAGCTCGGTGTGGCCGACGCGGTGCCAGGTGCCGGCCGCGTGGATCTCGGGTGCGGCGGGCCGCCGACCGCCGCGCACACGCAGCAGCCGGCCGCTGCCGGGCAGCCGGTGGGCGCGCGGCTCGCCGGACCCCGGCAGCGGCTCGGCGATCTCCCGGAGCAGGCAGTTGAGCAGGGGCGCGGCGGCATACGCGTCGGCGCGCGCCCCGATGTCGTCGCTGGGGGGCATGGGGTCCACGCGGTCCATTCGTCGTTCTGCGTCCACAGGTGGCACGGCCCACGCGGTGTGGTGCGGCCGCACGGTCCGATCGCGATCAGTATGTCTCTGGAACCCGGCATTCCTGCCACCCACCCGGATCCGAGGAGCCCGCTCGTGCACCGTCCCCCCACCGCCGAGGCCCAGGTCGCCGCCGAGCTGGCCGGCCTGCGGCCCGGCCTCGTGCCCCGGTACGCGGCCGAGCTGCCCGGTGCCCGCGCGGCCGTGCTGACCCGTCTGTGGCGGGCGCTGGCCCATGAGCCGCTGCCGTGGATCGTCCGCCGGGCGGCCGGGGCGCACGGGCTGGCGCTGTGGCTCGCCGACGGTCGCACGCTGCGCGGGCCGCTCGCGGATCCGTACGCGACCGACGCGTATGCGACCGTGGTGTTCCTGGACGGTAGGGGCTACGACGACCCCGCCCGGCTGCTGTTGGCTCTCGCGGTGCCGAACGCGTCGGGCCTGGCGGAAGAACTGGCGCACAGCGTCGCCTCGTTGGCGCTGTCGCGGGCGGGCAGGACGGAACTGCCGGGCGGCCGGCCGCGGTGGGACTGGGAGTGGGAGCAGCGGGTGGTCGACGGCCATCCGTTCCACCCCAACTGCCGTTCCCGGCCGGGTTTCTCGGTGGCGGAGCAGTTCGCGTACGGGCCGGAGCACCGGCCGGTGGTTCAGCTGGGGACGGTGCCGGTCGCGGCGTCGGAGTGCCTGCTGACGGGTGCGTGGCCCGCGGAGTGGCGGGACGGGGACCGGCTGCTGATCCCGGTGCACCCGTGGCAGGCCGCCCATGTCCTCAAGTCGCCCTGTGAGCCGGGCCCTTCGGCCCATCCGCTGATGTCCCTGCGCACTCTCGCCGTGCCCGGCGGCCCGCATGTCAAGACCGCTCTGAGCGCCCGGCTGACGTCCTCGGTGCGGGACCTCTCGGTGTACTCGGTGGGCGCCTCCGCGACCCTGTCGGCGTTCGCGGAGAACCTGTCGGACCGCATGGGCGGGCTGCTGCACATCACCCGCACGCTGGGCGCGGCCTCCGCGAACTCCCCTGATCTGGCCGCCGTGTTGCGCGAGTCACCGCAGCGGTTCGCGGGGCCGGGCGAGTATGTGCTCCCGGTGGCGGCGCTGGCCGGCACCGGTCTGCCGGACAGCCCCGGCCGGCTGGCGGCGCTCGCCCGGCTCACGCTCACCGTGGGGCTGCGGCTGCTGGAGTGGGGCGTGGCCCTGGAGGCGCACGGTCAGAATCTGCTGGTGGTGCTGTCCGGGGCGGGCGATCCGCTGCGGCTCGTCTACCGTGACCTCGCCGACATCCGGATCAGTCCCGCCCGGCTGGCCCGGCACGGCATCACCCCGCCCGATCTGACGGGCCGGCTGGTCACGGACGACGTATCGGCGCTGCGCCGCAAGCTGTTCGGCTCACTGGTGGCGGGGGCGCTGGCCGGGGCCGCGGGTTCGGGGCCGGCGCTGCGGGCCGCGCTGGCCGCGGCCCTGCCGGACCTACCGCGCACCGCCGATCTGGGCGCACTGTGTGAGGGACCGCTGCCGGCCAAGGCACTGACCCTGATGCGGCTGTCCCCGCGAACCCCCGGTGACCAGTGGGCCGCGCTGCCCAACCCGCTCGTTTTGGAACAGGACACCTCTGATCAATAGGATCCGCCGATGATCAGAACACAACGGCTGGCGGCGGGAGTCTGCGCCCTGCTCGCCGCCCTGGCGGCCGGGATCGCGTTCCCAGCCGGAGCGGTCGCCGACGAGACGGACCAGACCGCTCCGAAGGTGGAACTCGTGCTGGACGTCAGCGGTTCCATGCGTACGCGGGACATCGACGGCGGGTCGCGGATGGCCGCGGCGAAGCAGGCGTTCAACGAGGTGCTCGACGCGACACCCGAGGAGGTGCGGCTCGGCATCCGCACACTGGGCGCCAACTACCCCGGCGACGACCGCAAGCAGGGCTGCCAGGACACCGAACAGCTGTACCCGGTGGGCCCGCTGGACCGGACCGAGGCCAAGACGGCGGTGGCGACCCTCGCGCCGACCGGCTGGACGCCGATCGGGCCCGCGCTGCGGAAGGCGGCCACCGACCTCGACGGCGGCGAGGGGACCCGCCGTATCGTCCTGATCACCGACGGCGAGGACACCTGCCCGCCGCTCGATCCGTGCGAGGTGGCCCGCGAGATAGCCGCCAAGGGCATCGGGCTGACCATCGACACCCTCGGTCTGGTGCCCGACGCCAAGACCCGCGACCAGCTCATCTGCATCGCGGACGCCACCGGCGGCACCTACACCTCCGTGCAGCACAAGGAGGAACTCAGCGACCGGGTCGGTGAGTTGGTGGACCGCGCCGCGGAACCGGTGGTGACTCCGGTGGCGGCCGAGGGGGCCGCCGAGTGCGCGAAGGCGCCCGCGCTGAAGGCCGGGCTGTACACGGACCGCGAGGAGTTCGGGCAGCAGCGCTGGTACAAGGTGGACGTCGACCCCGGCCAGGAGCTGCGCGCCTCGGTGAGCGTGGCCGCGGACCGGGCCGTCAACCCCGACTACGGGGTGCTGCTGCGGGCCGTCACGGTGCACGGCCGGGAGATCGTGCGCGGCGAGGCCGCGGGCAACGGCCGTACGGATGTCCTCTCGACGGGCCTGCGCTACCCGAAGCCGGACAGCGACGACGACACCGCCACCGCCGAGCCGGTGTGCCTCCAGGTCACCAACTCCTTCTCGGTGGCGGCCGGGGTGAAGACGACACCGGGGCCGCCGCTGGAGCTGACCATCGACGTCGTGGACGGCCCGAGCAAGGCGAGCGACGTGGCCGCCTTCGGTCTCGGCCGCGGCTGGTGGCTGCTCGGCGCGCTGGTGCTGACCGGCTTTGTCGCAGGTGTGCTGTGGGGCTGGCTGTCGCGCTGGCGGGTCGCGGTCTGGAGGACCAACTGATGCGGATCACACAGGTGTTGAGCGGCGCCCTGCTGGCGCTCGGGCTGGCCGCGGGTTCCGCGGCGGCCGACTCCTCCCCGTCGCCGGGCGCCTCCGACGACGGGGGCGCGCCCACCCGGGCGGGGACGTCGTTCCGTACGGCGACCGAGATCGAGCAAGGACAGCGGGCCACCGCGAGCGCTTCCACGGGCGACTATCTGTACTGGTCGTTCCCGGCGGACGCCGGGCAGCGGCCCGACGTCAGGGCCACGGTCAAGCTGCCCGACACACATGGCGCCCAGACGTGGCAGCTGGACGTGTACGACGGTCTGCGCCGCCGCCAGTCCTGCCAGTACGGCGCCCAGACCCGCACCGCGGCCGAGGGCGCCGCCACCGTCGAGACGGCGTGCGTGCTGCGCACGGTACGGGCCTGGTCGGAGCCGTGGGCGAACGATCCGCTGCCGGGCACCTACTACGTCCGGCTGACGGTGGTGAACGCCGCCCCGGCCGACCTGGGCCTGCCGGTGAGCGCCGAAGTCCGCGTCGGATCCAAGGAGATCGGCGGTTCGGCCGCGGTGGACGGCTCGCTGGCACAGCCGCTGGTTCCCGGCGTCTCAGTGGCGTCGGACGCCACCGCGGATCCGGGCGAGGACGGGTCGGTGAAGTCGGCGGTGCTGTCCAGCATCGAACCCGACGGCGGCTGGTCGTCCGGCTGGTGGACGGACCGCTGGGTGTGGACCGGGATGGGCGGTGTGCTGGCCGCGCTCGCCGGCATCGGCGGGTATGCGCTGACCCGTGGCACGGGACGGCCGTCCCGGGTGCCGCCGGGCGCCTGACCTCCGGGAAGGCCCGCCGCCACGGCGGGCCTTCCGCGTCTTCACGTCTCCCGCAGCGTCTTGGCGAGTGTGCCGTCGCCGGTGACGGCGACGCGCCCGGCCCGTACCGCGTCGCGCAGCGTGAGCGCGCCGCGGGCGATGTCCGTGCAGGTCCCGGTGTCCATCGCGAGCCGTGCGTCGGGCTGTGCGGGGGCCCGTCCGTCGCCGTACACGGGCCCCTCCTCGCCGTCGGCGTACAGATGGAAGTCCCCTTCCTCCAGGTGGACTTCGACCAGTCCCTCGCCGTCCAGCGCCCGCAGCAGCGGCAGCGCGAACCAGTGCGCGCGCACCGCGTCGGTGGGTCTGCGTTCCGCCAGCTCGGACTGCCCCCACGCGCCGAGCGCATGCAGCACGGGCAGCAACTGCCGTCCGCGTCCGGTCAGTTCGTAGACGTAGGCGGCGCCGGGCGGGGGCAGCCTGCGGCGGGTGGTGAGCCCGTCCCGCTCCATGTCCTTCAACCGTGAGGCGAGTACGTCCGTGCTCACCCCCGGCAGGTCGGCGTGCAGGTCCGTGTAGCGGCGCGGGCCGGCCAGCAGCTCCCGGACGATCAGCAGGGTCCAGCGGTCGCCGACGAGGTCGAGCGCGCGGGCGGCGGAACAGTACTGGTCGTAGCTTCGGCGAGGTGACATGCGACGCAGTCTAGACATGTTGTTGGACTTTCCAAGCTCCCACTTGGTAAAACCAAGCAACATCAGTTATCTGAGGGGAAGCGGCGCATGGAGTTCCGGCAGTCGAACAAGCTCAGCGAGGTCTGCTACGAGATCCGCGGCCCGGTGATCGAGCACGCCAACGCACTGGAGGAGGCGGGTCACAGCGTGCTGCGCCTGAACACCGGCAATCCCGCGCTGTTCGGCTTCGAGGCACCGGACGAGATCCTCCAGGACATGATCCGGATGCTGCCGCAGGCGCACGGCTACACCGACTCGCGCGGCATCCTCTCCGCCCGCCGGGCGGTCGCCCAGCGCTACCAGAACCTGGGCCTCGCGGTCGGCGTCGACGACGTCTTCCTCGGCAACGGCGTCTCCGAACTGGTGTCGATGGCCGTCCAGGCACTGGTGGAGGACGGCGACGAGATCCTGGTACCGGCACCGGACTTCCCGCTGTGGACGGCGGTGACCACCCTGGCGGGCGGCAAACCGGTCCACTACCTGTGCGACGAGCAGGCGGACTGGTACCCGGACCTGGCCGACATGGCCTCCAAGATCACGGACCGCACCAAGGCCGTGGTCGTCATCAACCCCAACAACCCGACCGGGGCCGTCTACCCCAAGGAGGTCCTCGAGGGCATCCTCGACCTCGCCCGGCGCCACGGCCTGATGGTCTTCGCCGACGAGATCTACGACCAGATCCTCTACGACGACGCCGTCCACCACTCCACCGCCGCGCTCGCCCCCGACCTGGTCGTCCTCACCTTCTGCGGGCTGTCGAAGACATACCGGGTGGCCGGCTTCCGCTCGGGCTGGCTGGTGGTCACCGGCCCGAAGCAGCACGCGAAGGACTATCTGGAGGGCCTGACAATGCTGGCCTCCATGCGGCTGTGCGCCAACGCGCCCGCCCAGTACGCGATTCAGGCCGCCCTCGGCGGCCGCCAGTCCATCCGCGAACTGACCGCGCCCGGCGGCAGGCTGCGAGAACAGCGGGACGTGGCCTGGGAACGGCTCAACGAGATCCCGGGCGTGTCCTGTGTGAAGCCCAAGGGCGCGCTGTACGCCTTCCCGCGCCTCGACCCCAAGGTGCACCGGATCCACGACGACGAGAGGTTCGTCCTCGACCTGCTGCTCCGCGAGAAGATCCAGGTCGTCCAGGGCACCGGGTTCAACTGGCCGGCCCCGGACCACTTCCGGATCCTCACCCTGCCGCACGCGGACGACCTGGAGGCGGCGATCGGGCGGATCGGACGCTTCCTCGGCGGCTACCGGCAGTGACCGCCCACGCCCTCGGGCGCCGTCCAGGGCCGTCCGGACCAGTTCGGCCTGCGGCCACCGGCCTCCCGTGCCACGGTGCGAGAAGACGCGCGGGAAGGGTGGGCAGGTGGGTGACCTCTTTCTCGTCCGGCACGGTGAGACCGAGTGGTCACGGTCCGGACGGCACACCGGCTGGACGGACGTGCCGCTGACCGAGCACGGCCGAAGCGAGGCGCGCCGGCTGGTCCCGCTGGTGCGCTCGCAGCGGATCGGCGTGGCCTTCGTCAGCCCCCTGCAACGGGCCCGGGAGACCGCCGAGCTGATCGGAGTGGGCGACGCCCGCGTCGACGCCGACCTGCACGAATGGGACTACGGGGGCTACGAGGGGGTCACCACCGCGGACATCCATCGCACCCGGCCCGGCTGGTTCCTGTTCACGGACGGGGTGGCACCGGGCCCACCCGAGCACCCCGGGGAGAGCCCCCGGCAGGTCGGCGAGCGGGCCGACCGGGTGCTGGCCAAGATCGGCGCCGCGCTCGCCGACACCGAAGGCGTGCTCCTGGTCGCACACGGGCACTTCCTGCGCGTCCTCACCGCCCGCCGACTCGGCCTCCCGCCCACCCACGGAGCCCTGTTCCTCCTGACCACCGGCACCCTGTGCCGACTGACCACCGAACACAACCGCCCGGTCATCGCCGACTGGAACCTACGGCCGAACCCCTGACACCGGGCGGTCCGGGCCCGCTGTCGTACCCGGGTCGTAGGCTTCGAAGGAGCCGGCCGCCGGCTCTTCGCAGCGTACGACCACCGGGGAGGAGCAGGCCGTGGCCCGACCGCCTACCGCCGCGCAGCGGCGGGTGATCGACTCCGCCGACCCGGTCACCGGGCGGCTGCGGGGCACGGAGGCGCAGCTCGCCGCGCTGGTGAAGCGGGGGCTCGCCTTCCGGCATCCGCGTCCGCCGCACGACCACTTCCTCACCCCCGCGGGACACCGCCTGCGCGAGACGGCCGCACCGGCCGCGGGCCCGGCCGCAGCGGCCCCCGCCCCCGCCATGCCCGCCGCACAGGCCCCCGCCCCCGCCGAGCCCGCCGCACCGGCCGGCGCGCCCGCCGCGGACGGCGGGGTCTTCGCGGCCCGCGTCGGTGGCGCGGAAGAGGTTGGCGCCGCCTCCGGTCCCGCGCGGACGCGCGAGGTGCACAGCGCCTGGCAGGGCCTGCTCGAACTGCGCCGGATGACCAACCCGGACGGGGCGGCCGACCGGCCCTGCGGCTGGGAACGCGCCCATCTGGTGCGGGCCGCCGCCCTCGCCCTGGAGGCGGCCGGCCACCGCCCGGCCGGGCCGGACGCCGACGGCTACCGGGTGCGTGCGACCCCACAGCCGGAGGCGGTCGCGGTGTACGCGCCGGACGCCGGGGCGCTCGGGGCGTATGCGGCCACGCTGGAGGCAGCGGGCTGGCAGTCCGGCGAGTACACCCAGCCGCGGACGCGTGAGCGCTATGTACTGGCTTCGCCGCGCCGGGTGTGAGGCGGGCGTGCCAGGATCGGAGACGTCAGGGCGTCATACACGAGAGAGGCCAACCGTGAGCGAGCCGTTTTCCGTCCGGGTGACCGTCCGCGGATACGAGACGGATGTCCAGGGACACCTCAACCAGGCGGTGTACCTCAACTACGCGGAGCACGCCCGTTGGTCGCTGCTCCAGGCGGTCGGGGTCAGCCAGAGCCGGCTCGTCGGACAGGGCGTGGGCCCGGTCGCGCTGGAGACCAGGATCCGCTATCTGCGCGAACTGCTCGCCGGGGACGAGGTCGAGGTGACCTGCGCGTTCGAGTGGGGCGGCGGCAAGACGTTCCGGATCCTGCAGACGATACGCAAGACCGACGGCACCGTGGCCGCCGAGATCAGCGCGGTCGGCGGGATCCTCGACCTGAAGCTGCGGAAGCTGGTCGCCGACCCCCGGGAGGTCTTCAAGGAACTGACGACGGACCTCGGCCCGCTCGGGCTGTAGCGAGCCCGCGCCCCACGGCGAGCCCGCTCGGGCTGTAGCGAGCCCGCGCGGGCTGTGATGAACCCACGCCACGCGGCGAGCCCGTGCGCGGCCTACGCGTCGAGCAGTTCCGGTCGGTGCTCGGCGTCGTAGGCCGCCCGCGCCGTCGCGATGTGCCCGCGGTGGCGCTCGGCCCAGTCCGTCAACTGTTGCAGCGTCTCCTGCCTCGGGGCTGTTCAACACCACGCAGGTGGTGGGCGGTTCACTGGGTCTGGCCGCACTGACCACACTGGCCGCGACCCGCACGGACACCGTCCTCGCCCGGGGCGCCGATCTCCTTCCGGCCACCGCTGACGGCTACCGACTGGCCTTCAAGGCGGCGACCGTGATCGCGGCGGCGGCCCTGGTGCTGGCCGGGGCGGTGCTGCGTCCCCGGAGCCGGTGAGGAACGCCGTACGACGGCGGGCCCAGCCGCACGACCCATCGTGAACTCGGTTGAAATGGCCGGGACTTGAACAACCTGTTGCACTGGACGAGGTCGGGACTCGTCCGAGCCGGGGCCGCCGGGTCCGGGCGGGGCCCGGTCAGTTCTGGGTGGTGAGTCGGGACAGGCGACGGGCCTCGGACCGGGTGGAACGGGCGACGGCGTCCTCGTCGACGTGCAGCAGCCGCCCGTCCCGCACGATCTGCCGGCCGTTGACGAAGGAGGCGGTGACGGGGGCCGCCGCGCCGAAGACCAGCGCGGTCACCGGGTCGGCGATGGAGGCGTGGGCGAGGGTGTCCATCCTCCACAGCACCAGATCGGCCAGCTTGCCCGGCTCCAGCGAGCCGGTCTGGTCGGCGCGGCCCAGCACCTGGGCGCCGCCGTACGTACCGAGCCGCAGCGCCTGACGGGCGTTCAGCGCGGCCTCGCGATGGGCGCCGAGGCGGTTGATCAGCAGGGCGTTGCGCAGTTCGGTGTGGAGTTCGCCGGACTCGTTGGAGGCCGTACCGTCGACGCCGAGGCCGACCGGGACGCCGGCGGCGAGCAGGTCGGGGACACGGGCGATACCGGCGGCGAGGCGGGCGTTGGAGGAGGGGCAGTGCGCGACGCCGGTCCTGGTGCGGGCGAAGGCCGCGATGTCGGAGTCGTTCATGTGGACGCAGTGCGCCATCCACACATCGTCGCCGAGCCAGCCCGTGGACTCCAGGTAGTCGGTCGGGCCCATGCCGAACTGTTCGTGGCAGAACTTCTCCTCCTCGACCGTCTCCGAGCCGTGGGTGTGCAGGCGCACGCCGAGCCGGCGGGCCAGTTCGGCGCCCTGCTTGAGGAGTTCGGTGGAGACGGAGAACGGCGAGCAGGGCGCGACGGCGACCTGGGTCATGGCGTCGAAGGAGGCGTCGTGGTGCAGGCGTACGGTCTCCTCGGTGGCGGCGAGGGCGTCCTGGAGGGTCTCGACGGCGAAGTCCGGCGGCAGCCCGCCGTCCTGCCGGCCGCGGTCCATCGAGCCGCGGGCGAGGGTGAACCGGACGCCCGTCTCGCGGGCGGCGCGGATGATCGCCCCGGACAGGTCGCCGGAGCCCCGCGGGTAGACGTAGTGGTGGTCCATCGCGGTGGTCACACCGCCGCGGGCCATCATCGCCAGCGAGCCCTGGGCCGCCGCGTACACCATCGGCTCGTCGATGCGCGCCCAGGTCGGGTACAGCGCGACCAGCCAGTCGAACAGGTTGTGGTCCGTGGCCAGCCCCCGGGTGATCCACTGGTAGAAGTGGTGGTGGGTGTTGACCAGGCCCGGGGTCACGAGGTGGCCGCCGGCGTCGATGCGGCGTACCACGTCCGGCAGGTCCTCGGGGGCCCGGCCCGCGCCGACCGCCTCGATACGGTGGCCGGCGATGACCACGTGCCCGTCCGCGTACTCGGTGTCGTGCGCGTCGACGGTCGCGATCGCGGCGTTCTCGATGACGATGCGCCCGGATGCCATGGTTCGTCCTCTCGCTTTCGTCACAGGTTGGTGAGGTCCACCGGGATCCGTGCCTCGCATCCGTCGCGCAGCACGGTGGCCTCGATCAGGCCGTACGGGCGGTCGGCGGCGAAGTAGACGGCTCCGTCGGCGGTGTCGTTCTTCAGCCCGAACGGCTCCAGGTCGACCAGGAAGTGGTGCTTGTTGGGGAGCGAGAAGCGGACCTCGTCGATCTCGCCGCGGTGGTCGATGACGCGGGCGCCCATCTGGTACAGCGTCTGTTGCAGGGAGCGGGAGTAGGTCTCGGCGAAGGCCTGGAGCAGGTGTTTCCTCGTCTCCCGGTAGGAGGTGTCCCAGTCGGGCGTCTCCTGGTCGTCGCGGCTCCAGTTGAACCGCCAGCGTCCGCGGACCTGGGTGGCCAGGATGCGGTCGGACGCCTCTGGGAGCGTCGTGTACTTGTCCTTGACGTAGCCCCGGAACTCGGAGTCGGTCGAGTTCATCACCGTCAGGTCCGTCAGACCGGAGACGACCTCCCACGAGGAGCCGTCGTAGGTGATCTGGGTCAGCCGGGTCTCCTGCCCCGTGCGGACGAACGAGTGCGCGCCCTGGCCGGAGTGCTCGATGCGCTCCCAGGCGTACTCCTCGATGCGGACACGGGCCCGGTGGATCGGCTTCTGCGAGGTCACGAAGTGCCGGGCGAGGCGGATGCCGAACTGCTCGACCGAGTCGATGCCGTGCTCCTTGGCGAACGCGTACACCGTGTTCTTGGTGGTGTCGGTCGGCAGGACGTTGGCGTTGGAGCCGGAGTGGTGGACCTCGTCCATGTCGCCGCTCAGCGACACCGACACGTTGAGGTCCTTGATGTGATGGGTCGCGCCGTCCCGCGTGACGCGGACGACCCGGGTCTCGGCCTTGCCGTACTGGTTCTGTCCAAGGATGGGCATCTGTGCTAGCTCCCTCGGTAAACGGAGTAGCCGAACGGGGTGAGCAGCAGCGGTACGTGGTAGTGCTCCCCGGGGTGCACGGCGAAGGTGATCGCCACCTCCGGGAAGAACGCACCGGCTGCGCCGCCCCGGTCCGCGGGGGCGTCCCGCTGCGCATCGGCTTGCTTCTTCGCGCTGTTCGCGCTGTTTTCGAAGTACGCCTCCACCTCGAAGTCGAGCCGTACATGGGTGGTTCCCTCCGGCAGCGCCGGAAGGTCCCTGCACCGGCCGTCCGGGTCGGTCACGGAGCCGCCTAGCGGCCGCCAGTCCGCATGGCGTCCGGCGCGGGCGGCGAGCCGGACGGCGACGCCCTCGGCGGGGCGGCCGACGCTGGTGTCCAGGATGTGTGTGGACACCGGGCCGCGCGGTGCGGCGGCGGTGCTCGTGGTCATGCTCAGGCGTCCTCTTCGACAAGTCGGGCGAGTCGGATACGGTTGATCTTTCCCAGTTCGGTGCGGACGATCTCACGCTCCTGCTCGGGCGTGTTGCCGATCCGCTCCTTGACGGCATCCCTCATCTGTTCGGCCGTCTTCCCCGTGGCGCAGATGAGGAACACATGGCCGAACCGGTTCTGGTAGGCCAGGTTCAGTTGGAGCATTTCGGCCTTCAGTGCGGCGGCGGCCCCCGCCATGCCGCGCTGCTCCCGGGCGGAGGTCGCGTCGCCCGGCGTGGGCCGGCCGATCGGCGGGTGCCCGGCCATCGCCTCCGCCAGGTCCTCGGCGGTCAGCGCGGCCAGGGCGGCATCGCCGGCGGCGCAGAGGTCGTCGACGGTGGCGTAGGGCCGATGGGCGAGCAGTTGTCCGGCCCATGCCGCGCAGGCGCACACCTCGTACAGGGCGGCGCGGGCCGTGTGCTCCGCCAGGACGTTGAACCGGGCCAGGCCCGGGGGCGTGTCGGTCGACGTCACGGGAGCCTCCGTGGCCGCGAGCGGCCTTTGTGCGGATCGGGCTGCGGCCAGCTAACGCCCCACACAACACGGCGTCAACACTTTGTTGAAAATTCGGGGTGACGGAGAACCGCTGCCCCTCACCGGACGGCGGCCGCCCCGTCTCCCGGGACCGGAACCCGGCCCACGACCTGGATCAAGGCTCTGATCAGGTATTTTTCTCCCGGTTGAGGTAGTTGTAGACGGTGAAGCGGCTGACGCCCAGGGCGCCGGCGACGGTCTCCACCCCGTGCCGCACCGAGAAGGCGCCGCGCACCTCCAGCGCCCGTACGACCTCCTGCTTGGCCTTGCGGTCCAGGTCGGCCAGCGGCCTGCCCTGCTTGCGCTCCATGGCGGCGAGGATGTGATCGAGGGAGTCGGCGAGCTGCGGCAGACGTACGGCCACCACATCCACGCCCTGCCAGGTGAGCACGACATCGTCGGGACCGGCACGGTCCGGCGGCAGCATCTGCCCGCCCATGGCGTCGACCAGCGGCTTCACGGCCGCGACGAACGGGTCGTGCCCGGTCAATTGCCGCCCTCCCCCATCACATTGACCTGGAGCGAGATCCGGGTGGCACCGGCGTCGAGCGACTTGCGCAGCACGGCGCCCACGGCACCGAGCACGACGTCGGCCGCGCCCTCCGCCGTGTTGCCGAACGGGCCGACGTCCACCGCGTCCAGTGCGGCCGCCTCGATGACCTCGCGGGCCACCACCGCGTGCGCCGGAGCCTCGTCGAGGTCGAAGGGTTCCGTAGTGAACTCCACTCGCAATCGCACTGTGCCCCCATGGCATCGCACACCCCGTCGCTGTGGGACGACCCTAACGGACACCCGGACCGATGGCCCCCGGCCTTGACAAGCAGCCACCACGGAAGGCAGCCTCCCGCACAGCAGAAAAGGGTTTCCGCAATATAGAATCAAACCAAGGGAGTGCGGCCCCGATGGGATTCGCAGACCAGCGCTTCACCGTCAATCTGTCGATCCTCTTCACGGACCTCCCGCTCCTGGAGCGTCCCACGGCCGCCGCCGCGGCCGGCTTCTCCGAGGTCGAACTGTGGTGGCCCTGGGCCGACTCCGCCACCCCCGGGCGCGCCACGCTCGACGGCCTGCGCAAGGCGATCGAGGACGCGGGTGTCCGGCTCACCGGCCTGAACTTCTACGCCGGCCGATTGCCCGGCCCCGACCGCGGTGCGCTGTCCGTCCCCGGTGAGGAGTCCGACAGGTTCCGCGCCAACATCGACGTGGCCGCCGGCTTCGCCGCGTCCCTGGGCTGCACGGCGCTCAACGCCCTGTACGGCAATCGGATCGCGGGCGTGGACCCGGCCGAGCAGGACGCGCTGGCCCTGGAGAACCTGGCGCTCGCGGCCCACGCGGCCGACCGGATCGGCGCGATCCTGCTGATTGAGGCGCTGAACCGGACCGAGTCGCCGCGGTACCCGCTGGTGTCGGCGTCGGCCGCGGTCGACGTCGTCGACCGGGTCAACGAGGCGACGGGACTCGGCAACGCCCGGTTCCTCATGGACCTGTACCACCTGTCCATGAACGGCGAGGACCTGCCCGCGGTCATCGAGCGCTACACGGCACGGACCGGTCATGTGCAGATCGCCGACAACCCGGGCCGCGGCGCCCCGGGCACCGGCTCGCTCCCCCTGGCGGACCTTCTCGACCGGCTGGGGAAGGCCGGCTACGAGGGGCGGGTCGGCCTGGAGTACCAGCCGGGCGACCGCCCGAGCGCCGAGGCATTCGAGTGGCTCCCACGCGCGGCGCGCTGAACCCCCGGCACCGCACCGCCGTCGAAAAGGCCCCCTCGCCATGAGCACCCTTGCGGATTCCGCCCCGACGCCTGTGCGGCGTCCAACCGTGCGGCGTCCGCCCGTCCGACGGCCGCCTGGATCGACCTCTCGGCATCATGGGGTCGCCCATGTCCGAGGACCTCGGGCGGCGGACCGGAGGACCGGCCGGGACTGTCGGAGCCGTAGGCCGGCGGCACGCGTGGCACCCGGGACGGCGCGGCACGTACCGCCCCCGGCGTACCCGGGCTACGCCAACCTCAGATCAACCTCTGAACAGCGCCGCACGATGCTTCGAACATCCCCGCGGGCGGGCACCTTCCAGGCACGCGGGGCCCGTCGGCACGGGGGCGGCGGGCCCGCCCGCACGGGGGGGTGCGCGATGGACAGGGACACCACGACGGCGCCGGCGCCGCACGAGATCGCACGGATACGCGGCGGACGCCGAGCCGCCGTGACGGTCGCCGTGCTCGATCTCCATCTGCGGGGCGCGGTCGGCGCGGGCCGGGCCGGCACGATGCAGGCGTCGGGGCCGGCCGACGACCGGATCCGGGCACCGCTCACCAAAGCGGTGCACGCCGCGCTGTACCGGCCCGCTGGCATACGGCAGTTGCTGGACCGGCAGGGGGTGCGCACGGCCCTGGCCGAGTTGGGCGGCGACCTCGCCGCCGCCGGTCTCCTGCGGGCCTTCCCGCCCGGCCGCACCCGCGCCGCACGCCGCCTGATGAAGGAGCTGCGCGCCCGGCACCCCCTGCCGACCCGCAGGTCGGGACTGTCGGCCGAGGACAAGCTGCTGCTGGTCGCCGTGCACGGCGACGCGGCCCTGACCAAGCTGGCGCCCCGGTTCGCACGGGAGGCGGGCCTGGTCGGCCGCGGCGGCACCACGGAACGCGAGCTGCGCCAGTCCTGGGGTGGCGGCGGCGGGGGCTTCAGCTGCGGCTCGGCGTGAGCCCGGAGCAGAAATGTGGCCGACGTCGGTACGGGTGTGTCCCTCGGCCATGTGCGAGGCGCCCTCGACAGGGCGGGCGAGGGTGTGGGTGATTACCGCCCGCGGACTTCAGCACCGCCTCAGAGTCCACATACCAGCCTGGCTGGGGAACGGCTCCGAACTATGTGATGGGAAAGTCGAAATAGGTGTCCGGGTAGGGTTCGCCTTTCAGTGTGTAGTGCCACCACTCGCACTCGTACGAGCTGAAACCGCAGGCATCCATGACAGAGCGCAGATTTTGCCGGTTCGCCGCCTCGACCTGCGTGATCCCCTGTGCTCCATGATGGGAGATCGAATCCATCAGGTCATGTTCACCGCCCATGGGAGCAAGGTCACCGGTGGCCAAGTGATACAGCGTCAGATCAACGGTGCTGCCCCGGCTGTGACCCGACTTGGCGGCCACGTATCCCCTGTCGAACATCTCGGATCTGTCGATGTTCGGATAGTGCCGTGGCTTTGTCCGGCCGTCCTCCGGCTGTTGTGACCAGCGCAGAAAGCAGTCTACGGCGCGTTGCGGGCGGTAACCGTCCCAGAGAAGCAGGCCGAAGCCGAGGGATTCGGCCTCTTCTTGCGCCCTTCCCAGAGCCGCGCACAGGGCCCTCGTGCCGACGATTCGATTTGCCAGGTATCCGTCCACGGGCTTGCCGGTGAAGTTGTCCCAGGTGGCGTACTTGGCATCCCAGCGTATTCCGGACACAAGCTCGTCCACGAAGGCGAAATCATCTTTCATCGACTTTTCCCGGTCAGGGCCAGCGACACCATCCGGTCGATCACTTCGGCAAGCGGCAGACCGCGTTGAGCGGTGCATGGAGGGTCACGATGTCGCTCAGCCGCAGCAAGTCGTCGAGAGGAACGTAATCGGCAGCGATCTTGGGCCGGTTGTCATGGGCCAGTATTCGACAGCCGAACCCGCGCAGGCGTTCCACTACTGCCGCGCCGATGCGTCCTGTTCCGATGACCCCGATGGTCAGGTCGCGTAGTTCTTTACCGCGCACATCGTTCAACCTGTAGTCGTGCAGGTCCGAGCGGCGCACAGTGGATTTTGCGTTCCGTACCGCCATCAGCATGAGCATCAGCGTGTAGTCGGCCACGCTGTCGGGCGAATAGGCGACATTTTCGACAAAGATTCCGGTACTGCCCGCGTATTCCACATCGATGTGGTTGTAGCCGATGCTCCTCGTGGAGATGTACGTTACGCCGGCTTCGCCGAGCGCAAGAAGAGTTGGATTCGTGATCCGGAACTTATGGCTTACGCTGATGCACCGGTTTCCGAAGGCCAGTTCACTATTGGCTTCGGACACCGCCGCCTCCGTGATGGTTGGTATCACGCCGAAGCGGGGTGCCAGCTCCCGGAACAGAACGGCCTCGTCCTGCCCGCATCCATAAATCGTGATTCCCGTTACCGGGGCGGCGGAGGAAGAGGACGCCGGCGATCGGGTGCGGCGGGCCGCCGTTCGATCTGGTTCGCTGTACGTCATGCGTCCAGTCAAGGCGATGTGGTGTTGCCGGCACGTATGCGGTTTTCGATATGCCGACGATATATAAACGTCCGGTGATATCGACCGCGCACACGTCGGTCATTCGATGCCGTCGCCCACGACGGCGCCGTACCCGAACGACGAGGCACCGCCGGCGGCCTCCCGCACATGGCCGCGCCGGGCATCGCCGTCCGCCACAGGGTCCGTGCTCAGCGCCCGCGCCGTTTCATATAGAGGTCGAAGGCCCGGTAGACCATCGGCCGCAGTGGCAGGTCCCACTCGCCGACGTACCGCACCGCCTGCCCGCCGGTGCCGACCTTGAACTGGATCAGGCCGACGTGCGGGTCGTCGGCGTCGAGGGTGGGGGTGATGCCGCGCAGGTCATAGACGTCGCAGCCGGCCGCCAGTGAGTCACGGATCATCGCCCACTGGCAGGCGTTGGAACCGCGCACCTCGCGCTTCTCGGTGGAGGAGGCGCCGTAGGAGTACCACGCGTGGCCGCCGACGCGGACCAGGATGGTGGCGGCGACCAGGTCGCCCCGGTGGCGGGCCAGGTAGAGCCTGATCCGCTCCGGGTCCTCGGCGCTCAGCGCCGCGAACATGGTCTCGAAGTAGCGCAGCGGCCGGGGTGTGAAGCGGTCGCGCTCGGCGGTGTGGACGTAGAGGTCGTGGAACGCTTTCAGGTCCGCATCGACCGTGACCTCGACTCCCTCCTTGGCCGCCTTCTTGATGTTGCGGCGCCAGAGCTGGTTCATGTCCCTGAGCAGGTCGTCCTCGGTCTTGCCGGCCAGCGGTATCTCGTACTTGAACTGGGGATGCCCGACCCCGAAGCCGTCCTCGGGGCTCTGTGGCAGCCAGCCGGCGTCCCTGAGCCCGCTGGTCACACGGGCGCCGACCGGGTCGGCCCACTGGCCGGACAGTGCGGTGAGCCGCTTGCTGCCCGGGTCGGCGATGCCCTCCTTGACCTGGGTGGCGCTCCAGGTGTTCGTGCGCACCGGCGGGCCGAGCCGGATCGCGAACGCGCCGTGTTCCTTGAGATACGCCGCCAGCGGGTCGAGCCACGCGTCGATCTCACCGGTCCAGTCGATGACCGGGCCCTCGGGCAGATAGGCCAGCGTGAAGCGCTCGAACCGGGGCACCGGGCGGTGCAGGACGAGCCCGGCACCGACCAGTCGCCGGCCGTCGTACCAGCCGAGGGACTCGCTGCGCCACTCGGTCTTGACACGGCCCCATGCCGGGGTCTGCAGAAAGCTGACCGACCGCTGTGCCCGCACGAACGCCACGTGCTCGGCGGCGCTGATCGGCCCGACGCTCAGACGCGCGCCCGTAGCCCCGGCGCCTCGGTGGTGGGCGGTTCGGCTCATCGGTCCGCCGTCCTCACCTCGGCGTACTCGGACGGCGCGCTGCTGCACCCCGGGTACCACCGGTTCTGGGCTGCTGTTCGGGCTGGTTCGCTGTAGGCCATGCCTCCAGTCAAGACGGCGTGTTGTTGCCGGCACGTATGCGGTTTTCGATACGCCGACGATATGCTCCGGGCGGGCCCTTCACGGCGAGTTCGGGCTGGTGGGGGCGGGACGCGCCTTGATCCGCTTCGGCGGATTCCGCCGGCGCCGCGGGATGGATCCGGCGCGGGACAAGCCTGGCGCCTCGTCGGCGGACTCCGCGGGCGCCGCGGGATGGATCCGATGCGGGACAGGCCTTGATGCGCGCCGGCGGACTCCACGGATGCCTCGGATGGATCCGGCGGTTTCGCGCGGTGTTCACCAGCTGATTCCGGCCGCCACCGGCAGGTGGTCGCTGCCGGTGGCGGGCAGCACCCAGGAGCTTTGCGGCTGTACGCCGCGGACCAGGATCTGGTCGATACGTGCCACCGGGAACTTCGCCGGCCAGCTGAAACCGAAGCCGTCCCCGGCCGCGTCCTGGACCGAGTGCAGTCGCGAGGTGATGCCGGCGAACGCGCGGTCGTCCGTGGTGCCGTTCAGATCGCCGAGCAGCACCACCCGCTGGTTCGGCTCGGCGGCGACGGCCTCGGCGAGCGCCTTCGCGCCGCGGTCCCGGCTGTCCGTCCAGAAGCCGTTGCGGGGAAACACACGTACGGACCCCAGGTGGGCCACATACACCGCCAGCGGACCCTGGTCCGTGGACACCGTGGTGCGCAGCGCCCGGTTGTAGGACAGCTTGACGTCGGCCGGCTTGGTGTCCGCGAGCGGCCCGTAGTCCATCTTGATGTCGACCGGCCGGGTGTCCGACAGCGGCAACTTGCTCCACAGGCCGACCGTGCCCTGCACCGTGTGGTACGGGTACGCCTTCGCCAGGCCCTTCTCGTACAGCGGCTTGGCCTGCGGGGTGATCTCCTCGAGCGCCAGCACATCCGCCTTGGACACGGCCAGGTCACGGGCGGTGCCGACCGGGTCGGGGTTGTCGGCGTCGACGTTGTGGCCGGCCACGGTGAGGTCGCTGCCCGGGTGGGACTTGTCGCCGAGCAGCCCGCCGAAGAGGCTCAGCCACACCGTGACCGGCAACAGCAGCGCGGCCACCGCGGAGGCGGAGCGGCGCCAGAGCGCCCCGGCCAGCAGCACCGGAACGAACAGGCCGAACCACGGCAGGAAGGTCTCCACCAGGCTGCCGAGGCCCCCGCGGTCCGTGATCTGCGCATGCAGCAGCATGAGCAGGCCCAGCAGCAGCGCCGACGCAGCAAGGACCAGGCCGCGCTTCCAGGGTCCCGGCCGGGTGGCGATGCGCAGCGTCCGGCGGAGGCGCGCGCGCCACACGCCGATGCCGGTGTCACGGCGGCCGGCGCCTTCCTGTCCGGTCTCCGCCGTGTCCACCTGCGTCATCGTCTGTCCTCGTTCACTGCCGGTCACTACTGCGTCCTCGGGTCCTGGGTGGGATCGGCACACATACGCGGACAGCGACGACCGGTCGCTTCGGGGCGCGGTTCGTGGTGCCGGGTTTCGTGCGTGCGGGAACGCCGGCGGGTGTCGACGTAGCACGACCATCGGGCCGACCACCATGAGCCACCGAAACCGGCGACTCCCTGTTCGTGCCGATGGCGGTGGCCGATGTTCGTGCCGATGACGGCGTTCGACGCATGCCGCCAGTCAAGGCGGCGCCGTGTTGCCGGCACGTATGCGGTTTTCGATACGCCGACGATATGCGCCGGCTCGTAGCCTTGAGGGCATGCGTGTGCTGATCGTCGAGGACGAGCCCTATCTGGCGGAAGCCATCCGCGACGGCCTGCGCCTGGAGGCGATCGCAGCCGACATCGCGGGTGACGGTGACACCGCTCTGGAACTGCTGGACATCAACACCTACGACATCGCTGTCCTCGACCGCGACATCCCCGGGCCGTCCGGTGACGAGATCGCCGAACGTATCGTCGCCGCCGGCAGTGGCATGCCGATCCTCATGCTCACCGCGGCCGACCGTCTCGACGACAAGGTGTCCGGGTTCGAACTCGGCGCCGACGACTACCTCACAAAACCCTTCGAACTGCAAGAACTCGCGCTCAGACTCAGAGCACTCGACCGCAGACGCGCCCACAACAGGCCCCCCGTACGAGAGGTCGCGGGTCTGCGCCTCGACCCGTTCCGCAGAGAGGTCTACCGGGACGGCCGCTATGTCGCGCTGACCAGGAAGCAGTTCGCCGTGCTCGAAGTCCTCGTCGCCGCCGAAGGCGGTGTCGTCAGCGCCGAGGAACTCCTGGAACGCGCGTGGGACGAGAACGCCGACCCGTTCACCGACGCCGTACGCATCACCGTCTCGGCACTGCGCAAGCGGCTCGGCGAACCCTGGATCATCGCCACCGTGCCGGGTGTCGGCTACCGCATCGACACACCACCGGCGGCCGGACACGAGGGAGGCGAGTGTGGATAGAGCGCCCGGGTTGAGCGTCCGCCTCAAACTCACCCTCAGCTACGCCGGATTCCTCATGCTGGCCGGTGTCCTGCTGCTCACGGCCGTGTGGCTGTTCCTCCTGCGTTATGTCCCCGACCGGGCGATGCTCATCAACCCCAATGACAGACCCGAGAATGTGTTTCCCATCCGGTCCGCCCTCCTGGAGGTTTTCGCTCCGAGGGCAGCCGCGGTGTTGGCGTTCCTGCTGGTGTTCGGTCTCGTGGGAGGGTGGGTCCTCGCCGGCCGTATGCTCGCTCCCCTGACCCGCATCACGGACGCCACCCGCACCGCCACGCACGGATCGCTCTCCCACCGGATCCGGCTACCGGGCCGCAAGGACGAGTTCCGCGAACTCGCCGACGCCTTCGACACGATGCTCGCACGGCTCGAAGCACACGTCGCCGAACAGCAGAGGTTCGCGGCCAACGCCTCTCACGAGCTGCGCACCCCGCTGGCCGTCTCGAAGACACTCATCGACCTGGCCCGCACCGACCCGCACCACGACACCGGCGAGATCATCGACCGCCTCCACGCCGTCAACACCCGAGCGATCGACCTGACCGAGGCACTGCTTCTGCTCAGCCGCGCCGACCAGCGGTCCTTCACCCGGCAACCCGTCGACCTGTCCCTCATGGCGGAAGAAGCCACCGAAACACTGCTGCCCCTCGCGGAAAAGCACGGCGTCACCATCGAGACCAGCGGCGACATCACCCCCACGAGCGGATCGCAAGCGCTCCTGCTGCAACTGACCACGAACCTCGTGCACAACGCGATCGTCCACAACCTGCCCGAACAGGGCACCGTGTGGGTCCATACCCGTGTCCGCCCCGAGACCGTGGTGCTCACCGTCGAGAACACCGGTGCGCGGGTCACCGCGGAGCTGGCCGCGACACTCACCGAACCCTTCCAGCGCGGCACCGAGCGCATACACACCGATGATCACGCGGGCGTCGGCCTCGGCCTGGCCATCGTCAAGACCATCACCCGGGCACACGACGGCACGCTCACCCTCACCCCGCGCCCCGCCGGCGGGCTCCGCATCGCCGTGGAACTACCCGCGACATCCCCGCTGAGGGCAGCGGACTGAAAACTCGCAGAAGGCACCGTCACCATGTGGAGACCGATGGCCCGCTCACGGGCCGCGGTAGGGCCGCCGCGGCCCGTGAGCGGTCTTCCCGTCACCGATACCCGGTCGCGTCCGCCGGCTTGCCTGCGGCGTCGACCTCGACCAGATAGCGCCAGCAGTCCGGGCGCGAGCCGTCGAGGTCGGTGAAGCCGTACTCCTGCGCGAGTTGCCCACTGGACAGCGACTGGCCGTTCCAGCGGGCGACATCGGCGTCGCCCGCCAGGGCCGCGACCGCGCGTCCGACGTACGCCGGGCTCTCCGAGATACAGAAGTGCGGCACCGTGGTCAGCGCGTCGCGCCAGTTCTCCTCGGCGACGCCGAACGTGTCGAGCATCATCTCCGAACGCAGCCAGCCCGGGCTGAGCGCCACCGCCGTTCCACCGTGCGGCTCCAGCTCGTGTGCGAGCACGAACGCCATGCGCAGCACACTGTTCTTGACCAGATCGTAGAAGTACGAGTTGCGATAGTTCGTCGCGTTGTACGCGGATGTGCCGTCGGTCATCTCGACCACGAGGCCGCCCGGTCGCCGCACCAGCAGGGGAAGCAGGAAGTGACTGCTGATCGCGTGGGTCTCCACACCCAGCCGGAGCAGCCGCAGTCCGTTGTCGAGGTCGTGCTCCCACACCGGCTTCTCGAACTCGAACAGCCGCTCGCCGCCCCAGACGTTGTTGACCAGCACGTCGAGCCGCCCCTGTTCGGCGTCGACGCGCTCGGCCAGCGCACGTACCTGCTCGGGCACCAGGTGGTCGGTCGGCACCGCGATGCCGGTTCCGCCCGCGGCGGTGACGAGTTCCGCGGTCTGCTGGATCGTCTCCGGCCGGTCGTACTCCGAGCGTCGTTCCGCAGTCGTGCGGCCGGTGACGTAGACCGTCGCACCCGCCGCGCCGAGCTGTACGGCGATGCCGCGCCCGGCACCCCGTGTGGCCCCCGCGACCAGCGTGATCTTTCCCTGGAGGTCGGGTGTCGATGTGTCCGGCAGCGATCCCATGAAGGTCCTTTTCTCTGGTACGGCTTGTGTCGGTACGGCTTCTGCCTGTACGGCTTGGTCCACGTCCGCCATCGACGCCGACCGGTGACCATGCTCGACCCAAAACCCGACAGTTAATGTCGCCTTTCTTTACCCACCTTGCGGACCCCACGGGAAACGGCCGAGCCGGATGCCGTTGGAGAGAGTCAGTTGACGTCCCGGTCGTGGCCCGTCCAGTACGGTGTGCGCAACTTGAACTTCTGGATCTTTCCCGTCGCCGTACGCGGGATCGCGTCCCGGAACTCGACCGAGGTGGGGGCCTTGTAGCCTGCCAAGCGCTGCTTGCAGTACGCGATGATCTCCGTCTCGGACACTTCGGCGCCCTCGGCCGGCACCACCAACGCCTTGATCGTCTCGCCCCACTTCGCATCCGGCACCCCGATGACCGCCACCTCCGCCACCGCCGGATGACTGAAGATCGTGTCCTCCACCTCGATCGAGGAGACGTTCTCACCCCCGGTGATGATCACGTCCTTCCTCCGGTCGGAGATCGTCAGATGCCCGTCCGCCTCGTCGATCGACCCGCCGTCCCCGGTGTGGAACCAGCCGTCCTCCAGCACCGCCGCCGTCTCCTCCGGCTTGTCCCAGTAGCCGTCCAGGACCACGTTCGACCGCGCCAGCACCTCGCCCGAGTCCGCGACGCGAAGCCTCACCCCCAGGGCCGGCAGCCCCGCCCGCGACAGCTTCCGCGCCCGTTCCCGCGCCGGCAGCCCGTCGTCCTGCGGCCGTGTCCGGTTGAACGTCAGCACCGGTGAGGTCTCCGTCAGCCCGTAGATCTGCGTGAACTCCCAGCCCAGCTCCTCCTCCACCCGCTGGATCATCCGGCTGGGCGGCGGCGCCCCCGCGCACACGATCCGCACCCGGTCCCGGCCGGGGACCTCCCCCTCCCAGCCCGCCGCCGCGTCCAGCACCGCGTTCCACACCGCCGGCGCACCGCACATCAGCGTCACACCGTGCTCGTCCACCCGCCGCAGGATCTTTGCCCCGTCCACCTTCCGCAGTACCACCTGCTTCACGCCGAGCCCGGCCATCACGAACGGCATGCCCCAGCCGTTGCAGTGGAACATCGGCAAGGTGTGCATATACACATCCCGTTCCCATGCCCGGGTGTGCAGGCCGAAGGTCAGCCCGTTCACCCAGATGTTGCGGTGGGTGAGCTGAACTCCCTTGGGACGTGCGGTCGTTCCGGAGGTGTAGTTGATCGTCGCGGTGGCGTCCTCGTCCGGATCGGACCAAGGGCGCGGCTCCACGCCGAACCGCATCAGCTCGCTCTCCGTCTGTTCCCCCAGCACAAACCGGTGATCTGTCTTGATGTCCGCCACCGTGTCCCGGACCTCGGGGTCGACCAGCAGCACCGAGGCACCGCTCTGCCGCACCACGTACTCGATCTCCTCCGTCTTCAGACGGAAGTTGACCGGCACACAGATCCGCCCGCTCATCGGCACCGCGAACAACAACTCCAGGAGACGGGCCGAGTTGTGGCTGACCACCGCCACCCGCTCGCCCTCCCCCACACCCAGCGCGTCCAGCCCCGCCCGCCATGCCCGGACGCGCTCGCCCAGCCGTCCGTACGTCGCGGCCGGCACCGGCGCCGCGGGCTGGTTCGGCTCGTCGATCACACCCGGGCTGGCGGCGAAGCCCAGCTCCGCCCGGTCCAGGAAGTCCGCAATCGTCATAGGAACCCGCATCGCTCTCCTCCACTTCTTACTGTCAAGCCTGCCGTCACACACATGCCGCGATCCGCGTTCGAAAAGCGGTGATCCAGGGGACGTCGGGCCCGGGTACGGGCTCGGTCTGCCCGAAGCCGTCGTGCACGGTGACGCCCCCGGGACCGGCGGGCCTCCTCGATGACCTCGGGGTTGAGCGGTTCGCCGGCGAGCGTGGGCCCGTCCGGTGTGAAGTCGGCCGCCGCGGCGTACGCGTCCTCGTACGGCTGCCGGCCCGCCGGGGCGCCGTCGGCCGCGATGCGCGTACGGTCGCCGGGCCCGTCGGCGAACGTGCCGGTGCCGGCCGTACGGACGAGCACGTACCGGACCCGGCCGCGCTCGACGCGGTGGCGCGGGTCGGCGGGACCGAGCAGCGAGGCGGCCGGGACGACCACGGCGCGCCGCTTCACCGCGGCCGGCGCGGTCCCCCACAGCTCGGCCTGGTCGCCGAGCATGACCGGGACGCGGTCCCCGGCGGCGACCCGGCGCGAGCACGGCCACTTCGCGACCCGGTCGGACAGCTCGGCGAAGGGCAGCCGGGCCCCGGCGCCGTCCTCCTCGACGGTGTGCGGGGCGGTCCGGTCGTTGCCGTCCGCGACGACGTCGAACCGGTCCGGAGACCGGTCGAAGTCCTCCGGGCGCGACCCCGCGAAGCCCTCGTAGACCGGGGCGTAGCCCTCGTGGGCCGCGATGCAGTCCTCGTAGGCCGCGGCGCAGCCCTCGTAGCCCGGGGCGCAGCCCTCGTAGCCCGGGGCGCAGACCTCGTAGGCCGCGGCGCAGCCCTCGTAGCCCGGGGCGCAGTCGGCGCGGTGTGCCGGCAGGAAGTCCCGTGCCCTGCGGGACAGCTTCGTCGCCGTCGTCATCTGTGCTCCCTGCGTCTCCGTGTCTCCGGTCGCTCGCCCGTGGGGCACGTCGGCCGGTACCGGCCGCCTCTCCTGCTCACTCCCCTCGGTGCCGGGCCATTGCCGGACGGCTCCCTGGCATCGTCTAATCCGTGATGCAGGTCTCACTACCCCCGAACGGGGGTGTGCAGCGCACAAGGGCCGAGGTGAAGGGGCGAACAGGTGGCAGCGGATGTCGCGGGGGCGGTGGAGATCAGGGGTGCCCTGGCCCGGCTGCGGCGTGTCACCGGGCTGCCGGTCGCCTTCGGCGGCCTGGTGGAGGCAGGCCGGCCGAGGGTGCGCATCAGCGAACTGACCGGCACGTCCACGCCGGCGCTGATCGCGCTCGCCGTGACCTCGGGCAACGGCCTCGGCGGCAAGGCGGTGGCCCTCGCGCGGCCGTGCGCCGTGACGGACTACTCCTCCTCGCGGCAGATCAGTCACGAGTACGACGTCCCGGTGGCCACCGAGGGTCTGCGTTCGATGCTCGCCGTGCCGGTGGTGGTGCGCCGGCGGGTGCGGGGCGTGCTCTACGGCGCGCTGCGCTCGGCGCAACCGCTGGGCGACCGCACCCTGAGCGCGGCGGTGGCCGCGGCCCGTGACGTGGAGCAGGCGCTCGTGGTGCGCGAGGAGACGCACGGACTGCTGGCGGCGGCCCGCCCCGAGCGCCGCCCGGCCGACGGCGGACGCGTTCCGCGCGGTCCCGGCTGGGAGCAGGTGCGCGAGGCCCACGCCGCGCTGCGCGCCCTGGCGCCGAAGCTCGCCGACCCGGCGCTGCGGGCCGAACTGCTCGCCGCCTGCGGGTTGTTGACGGCGTCGGAGCCGACGCGGGGTGCGCGTCTCGCACCGCGCGAACTGGACGTCCTCGCCTGGGTGGCCGCCGGCGCGACCAACGCGGCCGTGGCGCACCGCCTGGGCCTGCGCCCCGAGACGGTCAAGGGTTATCTGCGTTCGGCGATGCGCAAGCTGGGCACCCACACGCGTGGCGAGTCGGTGGCGGCGGCCCGCCGGGCGGGGCTGCTGCCGTAGCCGGGAGCCCGTCCATTCGTTGGGACGGATCTTTGAATTCCCTAGGGGCTGTTATTTCCCTCACCACGTCTTCCGTCCGAATTCCAATGATCATTGCCTAGAATTTGGTCCGGACACGACACGAGGGGAGCGGCGACCGTGCGACCGGACTTCCAGGAGCCTGCGAGATGCCGCCCCGACCTGGTCTTCGGCCGGGACGAACCGCTGGCCGCGGCCCGTGGCCAGCTCACCTCGGGCGGCAGCGTCCTGCTGCACGGCCCCGCCGGAATAGGGAAATCGACCGTCCTGCGCGCGTTGGCGACGGAATACGCCGCCGCCGCCCGCACCGTGTTGCGCTGCTCCGCCACCGAGTCCGAATCCCACCTGCCGTTCCTCGCGCTGGCCGACCTCTTCGGACTGGTCCTCGACCAGGTCTCCGGACGGCTGCCCGCGGCACAGCGCACCGCCCTGGAGTCGGCCCTCACCGGCCGCGCCGAGTCCTCCCTCCAGCGCGACGGCCTGGCCCTGCGCCTCGCGGTGCTGTCCGCGCTGCGCGCCCTCGCCGCCGAGGGCAGCGTCCTGATCGTCGCCGACGACCTGCAGTGGCTCGATCCGGCCAGCGCCGAACTCCTCGGCTTCGCGGCCCGCCGGCTCGGCGGCACCCCGGTGCAACTGCTGTGCGCCCTGCGCACCGAAGGGCAGGAGTACGACCGCTATCTACGCGTGTCCCCGCCGGACACCGTCGCCGTACGCCTCGGCCCGCTCTCCCGTACCCAGGTGGCCACGCTGCTCGACCACCGCGGCCACCGGCTGTCCCGCTCCACGGTCCGCGAGATTCACCGCACCAGCGGCGGCAACCCGCTCTTCGCCCTGGAGCTGGGCCGCGCCCTGGCCGAGAGCCCGACCCCGCCGCGGCCCGGCGAGCCGCTGCCCGTGCCCACCTCGCTGCGCGCCCTGGTGCTCAGCCGCCTCGACATGCTGTCGGTCGAGGCCCGCCGCACCCTGCTGGTGGCGAGCGCGGGCGCCCGCCCCACGCCCGCCCTGCTGCTCGCGGCCGGCCGCGACAACGCCGAGGCCGAATGCGCCCAGGCCGCCGAACTCGGTCTGCTGGCCACCGACCTGGACGGCCCCGCCGGGCCGGCCATCCGGTTCGCGCACCCGCTCATCTCGGCCGCCCTGTACGCGGAGGCGCCCGGGGCCGAGCGGCGGGCCGCGCACGCCGCGCTGTCCACCGCGGCCTGCGACCCGATCGAGCGGGCCCGCCACCTCGCGCTGGCCACCACCGGCACCGACCCGGAGGTCGCCGGCCGGCTCGCCGAGGCCGCCGCGCAGGCCAGGGACCGCGGGGCCCCCTCCGTGGCGGCGCAGCTCGGCCTGCTGGCCGCCCGGCACAGCCCCGCCGACACCGTGCCGGGGCCCGAGGAGCGCCGGCTGCAGGCCGCCGAGGACGCGATCACCGCGGGCGAGTTCGATCTCGCCCGGGACATCGCCCACGAGGTGCTGAACCGGACGACCGTGCCCGCCGACCGGGTACGGGCCTGGATCATCGTGATCGACACGGCCGGTCACACCATGAGCGAGGTCGACTCGGTCTTCCCGCAGGCCCTGGCCGACGCCGGAGACGACCCGCGGCTGCTCGCCCTGGTCCACTACCAGCTGGCCTGGCGCGGGGTGATCGTGCAGGGCGACTTCACCGAGGCACGGGAGGCGGCCGCGCACGCGGCGGAGCTGGCCGCCCGCGGCGGCGACCGGCGCACCGAACTGCTCTCCCTCGCCTTCCAGGCCCAGACCGAGACCCTGATGGGCCATCCGAACGCGCCCGCCACCATCAAACGCGCCCTGAAGGAGCCTCAGGACCCGGCGGTGGCCTGCCATCACAACGGCGCGGGCAGTACCCGGTTCCGCTGGCTGGTCATGGGCGACCAGCTCACCGAGGCACGGGCGACCGTCACCGCACTGCTGCGCGAGGTCCGCCGGCGCGGATCGGTGGAGAGCGAGGTGCACTTCCTGCGCGGCCTCGCCGAGACCGAACTGCGCTCCGGGCACTGCGGCCGGGCCCTCGACCTGGCCCGCGAAGGCCTCCGGCTGGCCCGGGACTCCGGCATCGGCGAGACCGCCTCCGCCATGCTCACCTCGCTCGCCGAAGCCTCCGGCGGAGACGTGGACCGGGCGCTGGCGCTCGCCCGGGAGGCGGTGCAGCACGCCCAGGAGGACGGCGACCAGATGTATCTGTCCCGGGCGCTGGGCGCACTCGGGTACGCCCAGCTGGTGGCCGGGGACCCGGCGGCCTCGGTCCGCTCGCTGCGCCGGGTGCGCGAACTGGAGCTGGGCCTCGGCATCACCGACCCGGCGCGCGGCCGCTGGCACGGCGACCTCGCCGAGGCGCTCGTCCGGATCGGTGAACCCGACGAGGCGCAGGACGTCATCGCCGTCACCCGGGAGCATGCGCTGCGGCTCGGCCGGGAGAGCGTCCTCGCCGTCCTGGACCGGGCCGAGGCCCTGGTGCGCGCCGCCCGCGGCGAACGGGAGGCCGCCCTCTCCCAGCTGACCTCCGCTCAGGACCGGCTCGCCAAACTGGGCTACGGTCTGGAGGAGGCCCGGGCCGCCTTCGCGCTGGCCGCGCTGCGCACCCGGCGGCCTGACCCGGACACCCCGGAGGCGGCCCGCGGACGGGCGGCGGCGTACGACGAGGCCACCCGGCTCTTCCGCCGCTGCCGTGCGCTGCCCTGGCTGCGCCGGGTGGACGAGGCGCTGACCGCACCGGATCCGCAGCCGCCCGTCGCGCCGGCCGGCCCCGACGGACTCGAAGGGCTGGCCCCGACGGAGCGTCAAGTGGCCGCTCTCGTCATGGAGGGCGCGACCAATCGGGAGATCGCCGCGCGCCTGTTCGTCAGCGTCAAGACGGTCGAGGCGACCCTCACCCGGGTGTACCGCAAGCTCGGGATCCGTTCGCGGGTGGATATCGTCCGATTGGCGGCGGGCCGCCGAGCGAAGTGAGAACACCGCCGCTTCACTGGGCCCGACCGAGGGTTTTCCCTGCCCTACTCCCTTAGGGGGTTCCCTCATTGGAGTTGTGGGCTCCGGGTCCTAGCGTAAGGGCGTGCCGCTCGCCCGGGCACATGGGGGTGGGTCCCTCGGCCCTCATGAACCACCCCCCACCCGCGCGCCCCCACCGGCAACCCCCCACTGAGGAGACCCATGTTCGGGCTCACCCGCGCAAGAAGGACCGCAGCCGCCTTCGTGGCCGCCGCCGGCGCCGCGACCGCGCTGCTCGCCGCCCCCACGGCGCTCGCGGCCCCGCGGCCCATCGTCGGCGGGACGACGACCACGACGACCGCGTACCCGTTCATGATGCAGATCACCGACGCCTCGCAGAACCAGTTCTGCGGCGGCACCCTGGTGTCCCCCACCAAGGTGGTCACGGCCGCGCACTGCATGGTCGGCGAAACCACCGGCAGCGTGCGCGTGGTGGGCGGCCGGACCTACCTCAACGGCACCAACGGCACGGTCGGCCAGGTCAGCAAGATCTGGGTCAACCCGGGCTACACCGACGCCACCAACGGCGACGACGTGGCCGTGCTGACCCTGTCGACGTCCATGCCGTACACCGCGGCGTCGTACGTCTCCTCCTCCCAGACGGGTGTGTACGCGGCCGGCACCACGGCCCGCGTCCTCGGCTGGGGCACCACCTCGGAGAGCGGAAGCTCCTCCAACCAGCTGCGGACCGCGACCGTGCCGGTGGTGTCCGACTCCAGCTGCGGTACCTCCTACGGTTCGGACTTCGTCCAGACCGACATGGTCTGCGCCGGATACACATCCGGCGGTGTGGACACCTGCCAGGGCGACAGCGGCGGTCCCCTGCTCATCGGGGGCGTCCTGGCAGGGATCACTTCCTGGGGCGAGGGCTGCGCCCGCGCCGGTTACCCGGGGGTGTACACCCGGCTGACCACCTTCTCCGACCTGGTGACCGCGCAGGTCAACTCCTAGCCGGGCGGGGTTCTCGCACCCGGGACACGAACTCCTGAGTACCCCTCAGGGAGAGCCAGGGGGGCGTTGCGGGCCTCCACGAGCGGCCCGCAACGCCTCCCTATCCAACTGCCCGCGTCGCGCGGTGCCGGGCGGGCTTGACGAGGGGCCGCAGGGTGAGGCAGTCGTCGGCGGTGTGGGTGGGGACGGTCGACCGCAGGGTGACGATACGGACGGCTTCACGGCCGGCCGGCAGGGTGGACAGCTGCTCGGGGGCGAAGCCGTCGAGGCGGGCGGCGAGCGCGTGGTACGGGGCTTGACGTTCTGGGCCTGGAGCCCGATCAGGTGTTCCAGGGCGGCCCCGGCGGACAGGGGCGAACGGGTCCGCAGCAGCTGACGGTCGAGGGTCGCGCGGTTCAGCTCGCGGTGCCGAGGGTGGGGGCCGCCGCCCGTGTGGTGCTCCGCTTGGTCATGCCCCGCACGCTGAACGCTCCGCTGGGGTGCCGCGATGTGCCGTCGGCCGTCCGCGGCACCGTCGTGGCCGGCCGCTCCCCCACGTGCTCGGCTTCGCCCGACCCGGGGCCCCGTCGCGGCGGAGCCGCATATCGACACGGCCCCGCGCCCCTTCGGGCGCCGAACCGTGTGGACGGGCGCCGCCCTGCGGTCCGTTTGCCCCGTATATCCTGCTCGGAGATCACGCCGTACCCATGCTCGACGAGAGGCAGCCGCGATGCCCGAGCGACGCGCCCGCCCCGCCTCCAGGACCGCACGCTCCGGTCGGCGCCGTGCCCTGCCCCCACGGCAGCCGCCGGCCGCCGAACCTTCCGCGAGTACGCCGGGGCCGGCCCCCGCGGAGCCGGCCGAACCGGCCGGCGTGGTCGAGTCGGCCCTGTACCGCGACGGGGTACGTGTCTCCTCGCCGGCCACGCTCGCGCAGATCTACCGCGAGCTGCGCGAGCAGCCGTCCGGCATGGCGTGGATCGGCCTCGCCCGGCCCACCGCGGACGAACTCCTTTCCCTGGCCGAGGAGTTCGACCTGCATCCGCTGGCGGTCGAGGACGCGATGGAGGCACACCAGCGGCCGAAGCTGGAACGGTACGGCGACACCCTGTTCGTCGTGCTGCGCGCCGCCCGCTATCTCGACGCGCCGGAGGAGGTCGACTTCGGCGAGCTGCATGTGTTCGTCGGCCAGGACTTCGTCATCACCGTCCGGCACGGCGCGGCCCCCGACCTATCGGCGGTCCGCGCCCGCATGGAGGACTCCCCCGACCTGCTGAAGCTCGGCCCGGAGGCGGTCCTGTACGCGATACTCGACGCGGTCGTCGACGGGTACGCGCCCGTTGTGTCGGGTGTGCAGAACGACATCGACGAGATCGAGACCGAGGTGTTCGGCGGTGACCCCGAGGTCTCCCGCCGCATCTACGAACTCTCTCGCGAGATGGTCGAGTTCCAGCGCGCCACCCGCCCCCTGGTCGGAATGCTGCACGGCCTCATCGCCGGCTTCGCCAAGTACGAGACACACGAGGAACTACAGCGCTACCTCCGGGACGTCGCCGACCACGTCACCCACACCAGCGAACGCGTCGACGGCTTCCGTCAGGCGCTCACCGAGATCCTCACCGTCAACGCGACGCTCGTCACCCAGCAACAGAACGCAGAGATGCGGGCGTTGGCGGAAGCGGGCTTCGAACAGAACGAGGAGGTCAAAAAGATCTCGTCCTGGGCGGCCATCCTGTTCGCCCCGACCCTGGTCGGCACGATCTACGGCATGAACTTCACACACATGCCGGAGTTGCACTGGGCACTCGGCTACCCCTTCGCCATCGTCCTGATGGGGATCGTATGCGCCGGCCTGTACGTCATCTTCAAGCGACGGGACTGGCTGTGAGCATGCGGTCGGCGAGGGGCTGCGGTATGCACCTGGAACGCGCGTCGCTTCGGCCGACGTCAGGCGATCTGCAGGACGGTCTTGCCGCGCAGTCCTGAGGGGGTGATGTCGCCCGCGAGGGCGCGTGGTGCCTCCGTCAGGGGAAGGAGCGAGCCGATGACCGGCTGGACCGTGCCCGCGGTGACCAGGTCGGCGAGGCCGGCGAGGCGTTCGGGTTTGCGGTCGAGACGGTAGTTCGCGGTGCGGATCCGCTGCTGGGCAAGGAGGTGCTCGTCCAGGCCGAAGGCGGTCGAGAACAGTGCGCCCCCGTCGCGTACGGCGCCGGCCACCCTGGCGTTGGCCGTACGGTCACCGACGGCGTCGAGGATCGCGTCGACGCCGTCGGGTGCGAGCCTGCGCAGCACCTGGTCGACCGGCTCCTCGCCCCGAACGGCGATGTCGGCCGCGCCCAGCTTCCGTATGCCGTCGGCGAGTCGGGCGGACGCCGTCGCGATGACCCGGATCCCTTGGGCCGCGGCGATCTGGACGGCGTAGGTGCCGACCCCGCCTGTCGCGCCGAGGACGAGCAGGGTGCCGTGGTCCGGTACCCGCAAGTGGTCGATCGCGCCGAGTGCGGTCATGCCCGAGGTCGGCATCGCGGCGGCCACATGGCTGTGCAGGCCGTCCGGGACGGCGGCCAGTGCGCCGAGCGCGGGAGCGGCCTGAACGACGGCGACCTCGGCGAAGGTGCCGAACTGGAGCGGCCGGCCCCAGAACTGGCCGAAGACGCGGTCTCCGATGGCGAATTCGGTCACGCCGTCACCGGTCGCGGTCACCGTGCCCGCGCCGTCCATGCCGAGGGTGAGCGGGAACCGGTACGCGCCGAGGGCGGACAGGGAGCCGGAGGCGATGGCCGCGTCCAGCGGGTTGACCGACGCGGCTTCGACGGTGATCCGCACCTGGCCGGGGCCCGGCTCGGGCACGGGCCGCGTCGTGAGCTTCGGGGTCGCCCCGAACTGCTCGATGGTGACTGCTCGCATGAGCTTTCTCCGTTCTGCCCGGCGTCGGAGCCGTCCGTACGTTGCTCGTCTCAGCATGGTCCGCGGCCGTATCGCGCGGAATGATCGATCAAGCAGGGATTATGAACACGGGGGCATTGATCTCGTTGCCGGTCGGGACATAATGCCCCCATGGCAGCGGAGTCCCGGATCTTGCGCTACTTCGTCGCGGTGGCCGAGGAGCGTAACTTCACGCGCGCCGCCCAGCGGCTCGGCATCGCCGGCCCCGCGCTGTCCCGTGCGATCCAGACGCTCGAAGCCGACCTCGGCGTGCGCCTGTTCGAGCGGACCACGCGCAGGGTGGAGGTGACGGAGCCCGGAGCGGTTCTGCTGGCCGGTGCTCGGCCCGCGCTCGAAGCCCTTGACGCGGCGGTCCGGCGCACCGTGCGTGCGGCGGCGCCGGACGGCAGGCTGCTGCTCGCCGTGAAGGCAGACGCCGACGGAGGACTGCTGGAGGACATCCTCGCCGCGGTGTCCGCCGAGCCCGATGCCGAGCCCGTGGCGGTGCGCCTGTGCGGCTGGGGCGAGCACATCGGGCTGCTGCGTTCGGGCGAGGCCGACGCGGCGCTGATGTTCGCGCCCCGGGACCGGGCCGGGATCGACACGGATGTCGTCGCGGTCGAACCGCATGTGGCCGCGCTGCCGGCCCGGCATGCCCTGGCCGCCTCCCGCCGGGTACGACTTGCAGACCTCGGCGTCGGCTTCGACGAGGTCGACGACCAGACGGAGCGCGCCATCGGCGAGCAAGGGGTCCACGACCTCGCGCAGTTGCTCACCCTCGTCGGTCTCGGCGAGGCGACGGCCGTCCTGCCCCGCTCGGTCGCGGCCGCGTATCCCCGGCCGGCCGTGGCCTACGTTCCGATCGAGGACTGTCCACCGGCCACGCTCGTCATCGCCTGGCCCGAGAACTCTCGCAGCCGGGGCGTGGCCGCACTGGTACGCGCGGCGACCGCCGTGGCCTCGGCGCGAGGCATGGACGGCGGCCCCGACTCGTCTGCGCTGCGGCCCCGGCGGGCGGGCAGGCCGTAGAGCCGTTCGCCGGGCAGCGGGCGCCGGATGCTTCGTCTGGTGGCTGCTCGCCCCGCGACGCCGCATCAACGCCGCCCAGGCCGGACCGCCCGCGACGGCGGCGCCGGCGGCCCATGACGGCCCGACCGCGGATCAGTACCCAGCAGGCTCCCCGCGCCCGCTGATCCGTCGGCGTGTCCGCCCCCGTGCGGGCGGACGCGCGAGCCGGGCGGCTGCGACACCGGGCGAGGGAAACCGGGGAGCTGCCAACCAGTCGACGCCACGCTGGAACGAGATCAGGGCGGCGGTCTGCGGGGCGCCGACGAGGCCGTGGCCGGCAATGGGCGGGTAGCGGTCCATGATCATCGGTGGCTCAGACCTACAGCCCCAGAAGCAGGTACCTCTTCGCATCCCTGGAGGCACCGCTGGAGCGACGGCACCGAGCCTACGACAAAAGCACATCGATTCACCGATTGTGTGACATTCGGCGACCGGTCAGGGCAGACCTCCGGCCGCCGTGGGCCGGGCGCCGGCCGCCGCCGACTCGGCCCCGCCGACAGGGCCGACGCCGGTGCGGGGCGGCGCGGCCCCCCGTACCGCGCCACCGGGCTGCGCCCAGCCTGCCATCCGGGCGCCCGGCCGCCCTGGGCGTGGAGCGCACTCGGCTTGGCGTGCAGCGCACTGTGCGGGAGCGTCGTCCACCGGGGACCATCGTGGACACGACCGCGGCGGGCCGGCACCGACCGCGCGCCGCAACCATCTGACACGGCGTCATCCGGGAGAAGAATGCTCACCACAGTGCTGGACACCGCCCGTGTACGGCCCGCCGACCGGACGGCGGCCTGGACCGAGGTCACGGGCCTCGCCCTGGTGACCACCCTCATCAGCTTCCGCGCCCGGGAGCCCGAGCAGGTGAGCGCCCGGATCCAGACGCTGGCACTCGGTCCCGTCCAGCTGTCGGTGATGTCGTACTCGCCGCTGTCGTCGCGGCGCACCGCCCGGCTCATCCGGCAGTCCGATCCGGAGCTGTACCAGCTCGGGCTGACCGTCGCGGGCCGGCAGGAGATCGAACAGGCCAGATCGAGCGCCGCGCTCGGCCCCGGCGACATGGTGCTGTACGACAGCTCCCGGCCGTTCACCGCCGTCTCGGGCCCGCCGCCCTGCGGGACGCGGACCCTGCTGCTCCAGTTCCCCAGGAGGCTGGTGCCACTGCCGGAGAAGGACGTGGCGCCGCTGTGCGGCACGGTCCTGAACGCCCGGACAGGCGTGGGACGGCTGCTGAGCCTGATGCTCACCGGTCTGGTGGAGACCCACGGCGATCTCACCCCGGGCGACACCGTCCGGCTGGGCAACACCGCGGTCGACCTGACGGCGGCGCTGCTCGCCCACCACGGCGGGCGGCAGGACGTGCTTCCGGCCGAGTCGCGCCGGCGTGCGCTGTTCGAGGAGATCAGCGCGTTCCTCGTCGCCCATCTGCACGACCCCGGCCTGAAGCCGGACACGGTGGCCGCGGCGCACTTCGTCTCCACCCGCTATCTGCACCGCGTCTTCCAGCAGCACGGCATCACGATGGGCGAGTTCGTCCGGCAGCAGCGGCTCGCCCGCTGCCGGCGGGACCTGGCGGACCCGGCGCAGCGCACGGTCCCCGTCGCGGTCATCGGGGCGCGCTGGGGCTACCCGGCGCCGTCCGACTTCACCCGCGCCTTCCGCACCGCTCTGGGGATGACCCCGACCGAGTACCGCGCCATCGCGCAGCCTGCCCGCCCGGCCGAGGGACCCGGCGAGGCCCACGGCCGCTGACGCTCCCCCGCGCCGAGCGGCCGCGTACGCGGTGGTGAGCGTGTTGCCGAGCCGGACGGTGATCGCGGCGGGCGACCGCCCGGCCCCCGCCGGGGCACCGGCGGGCGTCGGGTGGTCGGAGCCGTACCGCGGGGACCGCCTGGGGCCGGTCAGGCGCCGACGTAGGTCGCCAGGTGTTCGCCGGTGAGGGTGGAGCGGGCCGCGACGAGGTCGGCCGGGGTGCCCTCGAAGACGATCCGGCCGCCGTCATGGCCCGCGCCGGGGCCCAGGTCGATGATCCAGTCGGCGTGCGCCATGACCGCCTGGTGGTGCTCGACGACGATCACCGACTTACCGGAGTCGACGAGCCGGTCCAGCAGGCCGAGCAACTGCTCGACGTCGGCGAGGTGCAGGCCGGCGGTCGGCTCGTCGAGGACGTAGACGCCGCCCTTGTCCGCCATGTGCGTGGCCAGCTTGAGGCGCTGCCGCTCGCCGCCGGAGAGTGTGGTGAGCGGCTGGCCGAGGGTGAGGTAGCCGAGCCCGACGTCGGCGAGCCGGGTGAGGATCCGGTGCGCGGCCGGGGTACGCGCCTCGCCCGAGCCGAAGAACTCCTCGGCCTCGGACACCGGCATCGCGAGGACCTCGCTGATGTCACGGCCGCCGAACGTGTACTCCAGGACCGACGGCTGGAACCGCTTGCCCTCGCAGTCCTCGCAGGGCGAGGAGACGCCCGCCATCATCGCCAGGTCGGTGAAGACGACCCCGGCGCCGTTGCAGGTGGGGCAGGCGCCCTCGGAGTTGGCGCTGAACAGCGCGGGCTTGACGCCGTTCGCTTTCGCGAACGCCTTGCGGATCGGTTCGAGCAGCCCGGTGTACGTCGCCGGGTTGCTCCGCCGCGACCCGCGGATCGGGCTCTGGTCGACCGAGACCACGCCCTCGCCGGCCGGGATCGAGCCGTGCACCAGGGAACTCTTGCCGGACCCGGCGACACCGGTGACGACGGTGAGCACACCGAGCGGGACGTCCACGTCGACGCCGGTCAGGTTGTTCACCGACGCGCCGCGGATCTCCAGCGCGCCGGTGGGCTTGCGCACCGTCTCCTTCAGGGCCGAACGGTCGTCCAGGTGGCGGCCGGTGACGGTGTCGGAGGCCCGCAGCCCCTCGACGGTGCCCTCGAAGCAGACGGTGCCGCCCCCCGTGCCGGCGCCGGGACCCAGGTCCACGACATGGTCGGCGATGGCGATCAGTTCCGGCTTGTGCTCCACGACCAGCACGGTGTTGCCCTTGTCCCGCAGCCGCAGCAGCAGGTCGTTCATCCGCTGGACGTCGTGCGGGTGCAGGCCCGCGGTGGGCTCGTCGAAGACATAGGTGACATCGGTGAGCGCGGAGCCGAGGTGGCGGATCATCTTGACGCGCTGCGCCTCGCCGCCCGACAGCGTGCCCGACGGCCGGTCAAGCGCGAGGTAGCCGAGGCCGATCTCCACGAACGAGTCCAGCGTGTGCTTCAGCTTGGCCAGCAGCGGGGCCACCGACGGCTCGCCGAGGCCGCGGACCCACTCGGCGAGATCGCGGATCTCCATCGCGCAGGCGTCGGCGATGCTGATCCCCTCGATCTTCGAGGAGCGGGCGCCCTCGGTCAGCCGGGTGCCGTCGCACTCGGGGCAGACGGCGAAGGTCACCACCCGCTCCACGAAGGCCCGGATGTGCGGCTGCAACGCGTCGATGTCCTTCGACAGCATCGACTTCTGGATCCGCGGGATCAGCCCCTCGTACGTCAGGTTGATGCCGTCGACCTTGATCTTGGTGGGCTCCTTGTGGAGGAGGTCGTTCAGTTCCCTCTTGGTGTACGCGCGGATCGGCTTGTCCGGGTCGAAGAAGCCGCAGCCGGTGAAGATGCGGCCGTACCAGCCGTCCATGCTGTAGCCGGGGATCGTCAGCGCGCCCTCGCTCAGCGACTTGCTGTCGTCGTAGAGCTGGGTCAGGTCGATGTCGGAGACGCGTCCCCGGCCCTCGCAGCGCGGACACATGCCGCCGGTGCGGCTGAAGGTCGCCTTCTCCGTCTTCTTGGCGCCGCGCTCGACGGTGATCGCACCGCTCGCCTGGACCGAGGGCACGTTGAAGGCGTACGCGCCGGGCGGGCCGATGCGCGGCTCACCGAGGCGGCTGAAGAGGATGCGCAGCATCGCGTTGGCGTCGGTGGCGGTGCCGACGGTGGAGCGCGGGTCGGCCCCCATGCGCTGCTGGTCGACGATGATCGCGGTGGTCAGCCCGTCGAGCACATCGACCTCGGGGCGGGCGAGGGTGGGCATGAAGCCCTGTACGAAGGCGCTGTACGTCTCGTTGATCAGCCGCTGCGACTCGGCGGCGATCGTGGCGAACACCAGGGAACTCTTGCCCGAGCCGGACACCCCGGTGAACACCGTCAGCCGGCGCTTGGGGATCTCGACGCTGACGTCCTTGAGGTTGTTCTCGCGCGCGCCGTGTACACGGATCAGGTCGTGGCTGTCGGCGGCGTGCGCCGGCATGTCCGCTGCCGCCTGGGTGTCCGTGCTCGGTGCGTTGGTCATCGTCTCTCCCTGTGGTGGGTGGTCCGGCTGGACCGTCTTCGCGGTCTGCGTCGGCGTGGTCGGCGCGGGCGCGGCAGCGGTCCGCCGGTGACCTGGCGGACCGGGGTGTCGGCCGGGGCCGCGTGACGCCCCTCCGGCGCGGTCCGGGCGCGGGCGCCGACCGGCGCGGTGTGCGGGTGGGCGGGGCCGAGCCAGGGCCGGCCTCGGCGGAGAGGGGACCGGCACCGGGACGCCACGGTCCCGGGGCACGGCGCAAGGCCGCCTGGCTGCGGTCAGAGAATAGCCCGCTCCCCCGCCCACATGACCACCCCCTTTTTTCTCCGTCTCACCCCACAGCCTCACGCCCCACCCGACCACTCCGACACCACCTCACACCACGAACCCAAGACACGCCCGACCGCTCCGGCGCCGCGGGGCCCCGCAATGGCGGCGAAGCCGCGGAAGCCGCCCGGTCCCCGCACCTCGACACCCAGAAACCCGGACACCACCGACCACAGCACGCGCCGTCAGACTGCTCGGCCCCCACCCGACACCCGGCACCGCCGACCGCGGCACGCGCCGTCAGGCTGCTCGGCACGCGCCCCGATCTCCGGGTATCAGCCGCTCAGGCCGGCGACCGGCTGCCGCCGGGCCGGTTCGGTGGCACGGGGTTCGCGGATGCGGTCGGGCGGGGGTTGTCGGTGGGGCGTGCGACGCTGGGGGCGTGACGCTTGAGGACCTGGTGAGACTGCGGCGCGCGCGGGACGTGATGGATCGCGACTACGCCCGGCCGCTTGACGTGCCCGCGTTGGCCGCCGTCGCCCTCATGTCGCCCGGGCACTTCTCCCGCAGCTTCCGCGCCGCGTTCGGCGAGACGCCGTACAGCTATCTGATGACCCGCCGTATCGAGCGTGCCAAGGCACTGCTGCGGCGGGGCGATCTGAGCGTGACGGAGGTCTGCTTCGAGGTGGGCTGTACATCCCTGGGGTCCTTCAGTTCGCGCTTCACCGAGCTGGTCGGGGAGAGCCCGAGCGCGTACCGGGCCCGTGCTCATGACGCGGGCGCCGCGATCCCGGCGTGCATGGCCAAGATCTTCACACGCCCGGTCAGAAACGGCCGGCCCGGCCCGAGCGGGCAACCGGTCAGGATCGAAGAAGCGGATTCGGCCGCCGCCTCGTAGCGTCGGTGGCATGAACATCAAGCTTTCCACGTGCTTCATCGCAGTCGACGACCATGACAAGGCACTCGCCTTCTACCGTGACGTCCTCGGTCTGGAGGTGCGCAACGACGTCGCCTTCGAGGGGATGCGCTGGGTGACCGTCGGATCGCCCGCGCAGCCGGACGTGGAGATCGTCCTCGAACCGCCGCTCGCCGACCCCAACGCCTCACCGGCCGACCGGCAGGCCATGGCGGAGCTGCTGGCCAAGGGCCTGCTGCGCGGGGTGATCTTCTCCACCGACGATGTCGACCGCACCTTCGAACGGATCCGGGCCGCCGGCGGTGAGGTCCTCCAGGAGCCGATCGACCAGCCCTACGGCGTCCGGGACTGCGCCTTCCGCGACCCGGCCGGCAACATGCTCCGCTTCAACCAGCCCCGCACCCCCTGACGCCCCGGCCGCTTTCAGGGGCGCCTCTTACCGAGGGCGCTCCTGTCGGCGGATCTCCCCCCGGGGACGCATACGGCGGGTAAGAAGGGCCCAGTCCGGATTGCGTGCGGTGCGGGGCTTGTCCAAGGTCAGAGGGTGAGCACGCCTTCCGCACCGCTTCCCGAACCCGCCGTACCGTACCCGCCGGTGTGGCCTCGCGCGGCCCGCCGGGCCCGGCGGCCCTGGCACCCGGCCCCGGCCGGCATGCTCCAGGCCCTCGCCGTGTTCGTCGCCGTCCGCGCCACCGGTGTCGTCGCGGTCGTCGTGACCAGCCTGCTGTACGGCCGGCCGGTCACGAGGAACCTCGCTCACGCCTGGGACTCCCACTGGTACCTGCATATCGCCACACACGGCTACGGACATCTGATCTGGATCACCCCGACGGGCGACGTACAGACCGACTGGGCGTTCTTCCCGCTGTATCCGGCTCTCGTCCGGGCGGCCACGGTCGTGCTGCCGCTTTCCCCGGGCGGGGCCGGTCTGCTGGTCGCGTGGTGCGCGGCGGTGGTGGCCGCCTGCGGGATCTACGCCATCGGCCACCGTCTGTACGGGCGTGCCGTCGCCACCGCGCTGGTGGCGCTGTGGGCTTCGCTGCCGCACTCGGTCGTCCTCACCCTCGCCTACACCGAGCCGCTGTTCGCCGCGCTCGCCGCCTGGTGTCTGTACGCCGTGCTCGGGGACCGCTGGCTGACGGCCGGTGCGCTCGCGGCCCTGGCCGGGCTGTCCCGGCCGAACGGCATCGCCGCGGCCGTGGCGGTGCTCGCGGCGGCCGGGTACGCGGTCGTGCGGTGCCGCGGTCGGGTGCCGGCCGGGCTGTGGGTGGGTGCCGTCCTCGCCCCGCTGGGCTGGGCGGGCTATGTGCTGTGGGTGGGTCGGCGGACCGGGGATCTGCTGCACGGCTACTTCCGGGTGCAGAGCGCCTGGAGTTCCCGCCTCGACTTCGGCAGGGGCGCCCTGCGCTTCCTGAAGGCGTTGTTCCTGCACGGCGGCGGGGTCGTCTATCCGCTGGCCCTGGTGGTCGTGGCCGCCGGGGTCGTGCTGTTCGGCCTGCTGTGTCTGGAGCGTGCCCCGCTGCCGCTGGTGGTGTTCGCGGGCACGCTGGTCCTCATGGTGGTGGCGGTGTCGGGGCCGTTCGCGTCCAAGCCCCGTTTCCTGCTGCCCGCGTTCCCGCTCCTGGTCCCGGTCGCCCTGGCGCTGGTGCGGACCTGGCGCACGAGACGGGCGCGGGCGCTGCTGCTGGGCGGCACGCTGACGGCCGTGTCACTCGCGTACGGGACGTTCCTGGCGGCGGTCGCCCGTCAGCCCCTGTGAGGCCGGGTCCCGGCGGGGGTGGGAGTACGCGGACGTCCGGGCCGGCCACCGTGGGCCGGCCCGGACGTCCGGTCGTCACCGTCGGAACATCCGCACGGTCGCAGCCGTCAGAACGGCTGGAACAGTCGCAACGGTCAGACGAGGTCGAACCGGTCGAGGTTCATGACCTTCGTCCAGGCGGCGACGAAGTCCGTCACGAACTTCTCCTTCGCGTCGTCGGCGGCGTAGACCTCGGCGAGCGCGCGCAGTTCGGAGTTGGAGCCGAACACGAGGTCGGCACGGGTGCCGGTCCACTTGACCGCGCCGGTGGCGGCGTCCCGGCCCTCGAAGGTGGTCTGGTCCTCCGAGGTCGCCTTCCACGTCGTGCCCAGGTCGAGCAGGTTGACGAAGAAGTCGTTGGTGAGCGTGCCGGGGGTGTCGGTGAGGACGCCGTGCTTCGCGTTGTCGTGGTTCGCGCCCAGGACGCGCAGACCGCCGACGAGGACCGTCAGCTCGGGGGCGCTCAGGGTGAGCAGGTTCGCCCGGTCCAGGAGCAGATACTCGGCCGGCAGCCGGTTGCCCTTGCCGAGGTAGTTGCGGAACCCGTCGGCGGTCGGCTCAAGCGCGGCGAACGACTCCGCGTCGGTGTGCTCCTCCGTCGCGTCGACGCGGCCCGGGGTGAAGGCGACCTCCACGTCGTGACCGGCGTCCTTGGCGGCCTTCTCCACGGCGGCGCTGCCGCCGAGCACGATCAGGTCGGCCAGGGAGACCTTCTTGGCGCCCGAGTTGAACTCCTGCTGGATGCCTTCCAGGGTGCGCAGCACCGTCGCCAGCTCGCCCGGGTTGTTCACCTCCCAGCCGCTCTGCGGCTGCAGGCGGATACGGGCGCCGTTGGCGCCGCCGCGCTTGTCGCTGCCGCGGAAGGTCGACGCCGAGGCCCAGGCGGTGGAGACCAGCTGCGAGACCGTCAGGCCCGAGTCGAGCAGCTTGGCCTTGAGCGCGGCGATGTCCGCGGCGTCGATGCTCTCGCCCTCGGCGGCCGGCAGCGGGTCCTGCCACAGCAGGGTCTCCTCGGGCACCTCCGGGCCGAGGAACAGCGACTTCGGGCCCAGGTCACGGTGGGTCAGCTTGTACCAGGCCCGGGCGAAGGCGTCCGCGAACTCCGCGGGGTTCTCGTGGAAGCGGCGGGAGATCGGCTCGTAGACCGGGTCGAAGCGCAGTGCGAGGTCGGTGGTGAGCATCGCCGGGGCGATCTTCTTCGAGGGGTCGTGGGCGGCGGGCACCGTGCCCTCGCCCGCGCCGTCCTTCGGCTTCCACTGCTTGGCGCCGGACGGGCTCTCGGTCAGCTCCCACTCGTAGCCGAACAGGTTGTCGAAGAAGCCGTTGCTCCACCGGGTGGGGGTGCTGGTCCAGGTGACCTCGAGGCCGGAGGTGATGGTGTCCGCGCCCTTGCCGGTGCCGTAGCTGTTCCTCCAGCCGAGGCCCTGCTCCTCGAACGAGGCGGCCTCGGGGTCGGGGCCGACGGCGTCCGCCGGGCCGGCTCCGTGGGTCTTGCCGAAGGTGTGGCCGCCGGCGATCAGGGCGACGGTCTCCTCGTCGTTCATCGCCATGCGGCGGAACGTCTCACGGATGTCGCGGGCCGCGGCGATCGGGTCCGGGTTGCCGTTGGGGCCCTCCGGGTTGACGTAGATGAGGCCCATCTGGACGGCGCCGAGCGGGTTCTCCAGCTCGCGGTCACCGGTGTAGCGCCGGTCGCCGAGCCAGGTGGTCTCGGGACCCCAGTAGACGTCCTCCTCCGGCTCCCAGACGTCCACCCGGCCGCCGCCGAAGCCGAAGGTCTCGAAGCCCATGGACTCCAGGGCCACGTTGCCGGCGAGGACCAGCAGGTCGGCCCAGGACAGGCTCTGGCCGTACTTCTTCTTGACCGGCCACAGCAGACGGCGGGCCTTGTCCAGGTTGGCGTTGTCCGGCCAGCTGTTGAGCGGGGCGAAGCGCTGCTGGCCGGCGCCGGCGCCGCCGCGGCCGTCGCTGATCCGGTAGGTGCCGGCGCTGTGCCAGGCCATACGGATGATGAACGGGCCGTAGTGGCCGAAGTCGGCGGGCCACCAGTCCTGAGAGGTTGTCAGCACCTCCTCGATGTCCCGCTTGACGGCCGGGAGGTCGAGGGACTTGAAGGCCTCGGCGTAGTCGAAATCCTCGCCGAGCGGGTTGGCCACGGCGGGGTTCTTCGCAAGGATCTTCAGATTGAGCCGCTCCGGCCACCACTGGCGGTTGCCGCCGCCCTGCGTCGGGTGCGGGGCGCGATCGTGCGCGACCGGGCAGCCGCCGGTCTCCTCCGTCTTCGGGTCGGTGACGATTGCCTCATGGTTCTCGGACATGGAAATCCTTCCGGGCTGGGCGGATCTTGTGCTCAGGAACTGCGGGCGGTGGAACATCCGGGGCACAGGCCCCAGTAGATGACCTCGGCCTCGTCGATGGCGTAGCCGTGGTCGTCGGAGGCGGTCAGACAGGGGGCGTCGCCGACCGCGCAGTCGACGTCGGCGACGGCACCGCACGACCGGCAGATGAGGTGGTGGTGGTTGTCGCCGACGCGGCCCTCGAACCGGGCGGGGCTGCCCGCCGGTTCGATACGGCGTATGAGTCCGGCCGCGGTGAGGGCGTGCAGCCCCTCGTACACGGCCTGGAGGGAGATATGGCCGACACGCTCGCGCACCCCGGAGGCGATGGCGTCGACGCCGAGGTGGTCGCCGTGCCGGACGGCGTCGAGCAGTGCGACGCGGGCGGCTGTCACGCGCAGACCGGCACCGCGCAGCTCGTCGGCGGCGGTCGGAGGCTGGGCTGCGGTCATGGCGGTCAACCTACCGCCCCAAAGGCGAACGATTCAAGAAAACGAGCTGTACAAGTCTTGTGCCCGGCGACAGCCCCCGTTCACGCGCCCCGCACCGCGGGCCCCGGCGGGACGGGCCTACCGCGCGGCGCGCGCCCAACAGGCGGGTGCCGGGCTGGAGCTGCCGCCAGAGCCGCGACGCCGGCGCGGGCCGGACGGCGGCAGGGGTTCGGCGCGAGTCAAGGGAGAACTCTTCACACACAGCGTCGCGGCCCCACCCAGCAACCCACCAGATCCACCCCCGCACCACCCGGCGCCGCCCGGACGGCGGCAGGGGTTCGGCGGAAGGCACGGGAGAACTCTTCACACACACAGCGTCGCGGCCCCACCCGGCAACCCACCAGATCCATCCCCGCACCCCGCACCGCCCGCACCGGCGTGGGCCGGGCCACGGCAGGAGTTCGGCGGGAGGCACAGGAGAACTCTCCACACACGACGCGGCAGTCCCACCCCCGGCAACCCACCAGATCCACCCCCGCACCACCCACACCGGCGCGGGCCGGACGGCGGCAGGGGTTCGGCGGGAGGCTGGTCGAACGGGCGCAGCGCCTCGGCGCGGCGCTCAGGCCGCGGGGCCCGCTCGCCAGCCGGTCCAGCGCAGGACGGTGACGGCCACGACCGGTCCGGTCGGCGGGTGGTCACGGTACTGCGGGTACTTGTCGCGCAGGACGCCGAGCCCGGCCCGGTACTCGTCCCGCGCGACGGCGTGGCCGGCATCGGCGGTGTCGGCGGCGTCACTGGCATCGGCAGCATCGGCGGTGTCGGCAGCATCAAGCGCATCCAGTGCATCCCCCGTGTCGGCAGCATCGTCTGCATCGCTGGTGTCGGTGATGCCGTCAGCATCGGCAGCATCGGCGGTGTCGGCAGCATCAAGCGCATCCAGTGCATCCCCCGTGTCGGCAGCATCGTCTGCATCGCTGGTGCCAGTGACGCCGGTTGCATCAGCTGCATCGGCGACGCCACTGGCATCGGCGGCATCCGCCCTGTCCGGCGGCAGTACGCGGGCCTCGCCGTCGGCCCGGACCCACCACAGCCGGCCCCAGTCCTCGCCGTACGCGTCCACCAGCAGGCACACGGCGGGCCGGGCGGCGATGTTGCGCAGTCGTTTCAGCCGGGTCGTGGTCTTCGGCTTGGCGTCCACAGCCATGACGATGCCGTCGGCGCCGGACCCGTCCGGCCCGGCCCGCACCGCGAACACGACCGGCACCAGATGGGGCCGGCCCGCCTCGTCGACCGTCGCGAGCCGTGCCACCCGGGCGGCGGTGAACCGCCGTCGCGCCTCCTCCGCCGTCATCCGCGGCACCGTGGGCCTCCTCGGTTCCCGTGTGCGGCGCGTCAGTTCGCGTGCAGCGCGTCGATCACGTCGTCGTCGGTGAGCTGTCCGAACTCGTCGTACCACTGGCCGACGGAGCTGAAGGAGTACGGCGCGTACAGGCACACGATGTCGTCCGCCTCGGTGCGCAGGGCGTCGAGCGACTCGGGCGCGCCGACGGGGACGGCGAGGACGAGACGCGCGGGCGCCTGCCGGCGGACATGGCGCAGCGCGGCGCGGGCCGTGGCGCCGGTGGCCAGCCCGTCGTCGACGACGATCACCGTGCGGCCGGCCAGCCCGGGCGGCGGGCGGCCCTCGCGGTAGCGCCGCTCACGACGGTGCAGTTCGGTCCGTTCCCGGGCCACCGCGGGGGCGAGGCGTTCCTCGCTCAGGCCGAGCAGCTCCAGGGTGTGCTCGTCGTAGAGGGGAGGATCGTCGCCCGCGATCGCGCCGATGCCGAACTCCTCGTGGTGCGGGGCGCCGATCTTGCGGACGAGCAGCACGTCGAGCGGGGCGCCGAGGGCCCGCGCGATCTCCGCGGCCACCGTGACGCCGCCGCGGGGCAGGGCCAGCACGACGGGGTCGGGCAGGCCGCCCCGCTCGCGCAGGGCGGACAGCCGCCCGGCGAGTTCGCGTCCGGCCTGGCTTCGGTCCTGGAACCGCATGGTCGGTCCTCTCCGCCGGAGATGACTCTCCCTGCCTCCCATGGTGATACGACGGCCCACCGAGAGCTATTCACCTTGTGTATATGTCCGCTCCGCACACCCCCTGCCGGTGACGCAGGGCTGAACGGACCGCTGGACGCGCTGTGCCCGCCGGGTGGTTCCTAGGATCGTCCCGTGGTCGACTTCCTCCTCCAGCGCACGCCACCGCTTCCCCTCGACGAGGCGTGGCGCCGGCTCACGAGGTGGCCCCGGCACGGCGACGCGGTGCCGCTGACCCGCGTCACCGTGGTCACCGATCCGCCGACCGGGGTGGGCACGCGCGTCGTGGCCCGCACGGGCATCGGGCCGTTCGCCTTCGACGACCCGATGGAGGTCACGGTGTGGCGCCCGCCGGCCGACGGCGAGCCCGGACTCGTCCGCCTGACGAAGCGGGGCCAGGTGGTTCTCGGCTGGGCCGAACTGGAGGTCCGTCCGGGCCCCGGCGGCCGCACCCGGGTGCTGTGGCGGGAGGAACTGCGCATCCGCGGACTCCCGTCGCTCTTCGACCCGCTGCTGGTCCGGGCCTCCCGAGCCGTCTTCGGACGAGCGGTCGACTCGCTGCTCAGGAAGGGCTGAGGAACCCCGTCCCCACCGGCGGTGCCGGACGGGCACATGGCGGCGGCGCGTACGTCGTGGCGTTCTGTCGCCGGGCCCGGTCAGGCCATCGAGTCGATGCGAGGCGGCGGGGGTGCGAGGGGGTCGCGGTGGATCGGGGTGTGGGCGCCGGTGAGAGCGGCGCCGGTGCCGCCGCGACGGCTCGCCACGATCTCCGACGCGATCGACAGGGCCGTCTCCTCGGGCGTGCGGGCACCGAGGTCGAGGCCGACCGGGGAACGCAGCCGGGCCAGTTCGAGTTCGGTGACGCCGGCCTCGCGCAGCCGCTCGGTACGGTCCAGGTGGGTGCGGCGGGAGCCCATCGCGCCGACGTACGCGACCGGCAGGCGCAGCGCCGCACGGAGCAGCGGTACGTCGAACCTGGCGTCGTGGGTGAGGGCGCACAGCACGGTCCGGCCGTCGACGTCGGTCCGCTCCAGATACCGGTGCGGCCATTCCACGACGATCTCGTCGGCCTCGGGGAACCGGGTCCGTGTCGCGAAGACGGGGCGGGCGTCGCACACCGTCACGTGGTAGCCGAGGAACTTGCCGATCCGCACCAGCGCCGACGCGAAGTCGATCGCGCCGAAGACGATCATCCGGGGCGGCGGCACGGACGACTCGACCAGGACGGTGAGCGGCGCCCCGCAGCGGGAGCCCCGCTCGCCGATCTCCAGGGTGCCGGTGCGGCCCGTGTCCAGGAAGGCGCGGGCCTCGGCGGCGATGGTGCGGTCCAGTTCCGGGGGGCCGCCGAAGCCCCCTTCGAAGCTGCCGTCGGCGCGTACGAGCAGCGCCCGCCCGGACGGCCCGGACGGGCCCGCGACGATCCGTGCGAGCGCCGCCGCCTCCCCGCGCGCGGCAGCGGCCAGCGCGGCGCCGGCCACCGGTCGGACCAGATCGGCCGCCCGCACCGGTGTGACCAGGACGTCGATGACGCCGCCGCAGGTCAGGCCGACGGCGAAGGCGTCCGCGTCGCTGTACCCGAAGCGTTCGAGAACGGTCTCGCCGTCCTGGAGTGCCTGCCGGCACAACTCGTAGACGGCGCCCTCCACACAGCCGCCGGAGACCGAGCCGATCGCGGTGCCGTCGGCGTCCACCGCGAGGGCGGCGCCGGGCAGCCGCGGCGCACTGCCACCGACCGCGACCACGGTGGCCACGGCGACATCACGCCCCCGCTCGACCCACCGGCCCAGCTCCCCGGCGATCTCCAACATGCCTCGGTCTCCTCAGGAAGGCACCCCCGAAGGGGCACGGGGCGCTACCGACATACGGCTCGACCACGCCCTCGAAGGGGGCGCGGGACGGTATCGACATGGGGCTCCGCCGCGCGGGCGCGACCGGCGGGCGCCCCCCCAGGAACCGCCGGGGAACTCCTGCCCACCCCCCGGCAGGGTCATGTGCCGGTCAAGTACTCCGGTCGGACCGGTGTCCTGTTCAGCTCCAGCCCGGTCGCGTCCCGGATCGCCGCGAGGACGGCCGGGGTGGAGGACAGAGTGGGTGCCTCGCCGACCCCGCGCAGCCCGTACGGGGCGTGCTCGTCGGCGAGTTCGAGCACGTCGACGGGGATGGTCGGCGTGTCGAGGATGGTGGGGATCAGGTAGTCCGTGAACGACGGGTTCCTGACCTTCGCCGTCGCCGGGTCCACGATGATCTCCTCCATCACCGCGATGCCCAGGCCCTGCGTGGTACCGCCCTGGATCTGGCCGAGGACCGACAGCGGGTTGAGCGCCTTGCCGACGTCCTGGGCGCAGGCCAGCTCGACGACCTTGACCAGGCCCAGCTCGGTGTCGACCTCGACGACGGCGCGGTGCGCGGCGAAGGAGTACTGCACATGGCCGTTGCCCTGGCCGGTGCGCAGGTCGAAGGGCTCGGTGGGCCGGTGCCGCCATTCCGCCTCCACCTCCACGGCCTCGTCCTCCAGGACGTCCACCAGGTCGGCGAGCACCTCGCCGCCGTCGGTGACGACCTTGCCGCCCTCCAGCAGCAGTTCGGCCGTCGCCCAGGCGGGGTGGTACGCGCCGAACTTGCCGCGCCCCCGTTCCAGGACCCGCTCGCGCACCAGCTCGCAGGCGTTCTTGACGGCGCCGCCGGTGACGTACGTCTGCCGGGAGGCCGAGGTCGAACCGGCGCTGCCCACCTGGGTGTCGGCGGGGTGGATGGTCACCTGGGTGACGCCCAGCTCGGTGCGGGCGATCTGCGCGTGGACGGTGACGCCGCCCTGGCCGACCTCAGCCATCGCCGTGTGCACGGTGGCCACCGGCCGGCCGCCGGCGACCTCCATCCGGACCTTGGCGGTCGAGTAGTCGTCGAAGCCCTCGGAGAAGCCGACGTTCTTGATGCCGACCGCGTAGCCGACGCCGCGTACGACGCCTTCTCCGTGGGTCGTGTTGGACAGACCGCCGGGCAGCTGCCGTACGTCGACGCCCTCACTGCTCTCCCACTGGCGCTCCGGCGGCATCGGCATCGCCTTGACACGGCGCAGCAGTTCGGCGACCGGCGCGGGCGAGTCGACCCGCTGCCCGGTCGGCATGACGGTGCCCTGTTCCATCGCGTTCAGCCGGCGGAACTCCACCGGGTCCATGCCCAGCCGGGCCGCGACCTTGTCCATCTGCGCCTCGTACGCGAAGCACGCCTGGACCGCGCCGAAGCCGCGCATCGCGCCGCAGGGCGGGTTGTTGGTGTACAGCGCGACGGCCTCGATCTCGACGTCGTCGACGGCGTACGGTCCGATGCCGAGGGAGGCGGCGTTGCCGACGACGGCCGGGGAGGCGGAGGCGTAGGCGCCGCCGTCGAGCACGATCCGGCACTTCACATGGGTGAGCCTGCCGTCCTTCGTGGCGCCGTGCTCGTAGTGCAGCCGGGCCGGGTGGCGGTGGACATGCCCGAAGAAGGACTCGAAACGGTTGTAGACGATCTTGACTGGTTTGCCGGTGCGGAGCGCCAGCAGGCAGGCGTGGATCTGCATCGACAGGTCCTCACGGCCACCGAACGCGCCGCCGACGCCGGACAGCGTCATCCGGACCCGGTCCTCGGGCAGACCGAGCACGGGCGCGATCTGGCGCAGATCGGAGTGGAGCCACTGGGTGGCCACGTAGAGGTGGACGCCGCCGTCCTCCTCGGGCACGGCGAGGCCCGACTCGGGGCCGAGGAACGCCTGGTCCTGCATGCCGAAGCAGTAGTCCCCCGAGACGATCACGTCGGCCTTCCCGGCGGCCTCGGCCGCGTCGCCGCGGACGATCGGCTGCCGGTGGACGATGTTCGGGTGCGGCACGTGTGCGGCGTGCGGGTCGGTGCGGTTCTCATGGACGAGGAGCGCGTCCGGGGCGGTCGCGGACGCCTCGTCGGTGATGACGGGCAACTCCCGGTAGTCGGCCTTGATCCTGGCGGCGGCGCGGCGCGCGGTCTCCGGGTGGTCGGCGGCGACGATCGCGACCGGCTCGCCGTGGTGGCGCACCTTGCCGTGGGCCAGGACCGGGGTGTCCCGGATCTCCAGGCCGTAGTGCCTCACGTCGGCCGGCAGGTCGTCGTACGTCAGCACGGCGTACACGCCCGGGGTGGCCAGGGCCTCACTCGTGTCGATCGACACGATCTCGGCGTGTGCGAGCGGGGAGCGCAGGATCTGGCCCCAGAGCATGTCCTCGTGCCACATGTCGGACGAGTAGGCGAACTCTCCGGTGACCTTGAGGATGCCGTCGGGACGGAGCGTGGACTCGCCGACGCCGCCCTTGGTCGAAGTGCCCTGCGTGATCTTGCTGGGTGCGCCGTTGGGCATGGTCAGACCCCCTCGGACTGCCGGGCGGCGGCGAGCCGGACCGCGTCCATGATCTTCTCGTAGCCGGTGCAGCGGCACAGATTGCCCGACAGCGCCTCCCGGATGTCCGCGTCGGTCGGACGGGGGTTGCGCTCCAGCATCTCGTCGGCGGCGACCAGCAGACCGGGGGTGCAGAAGCCGCACTGGACGGCGCCCGCGTCGATGAACGCCTGCTGGACCGGGGAGAGTCCGCCGCCCTCGGCGGTGCGTGAGCCGGTGCCCCCGGGCTGCCACCTCCGGGCCTCGTCGGGCGCTGTGCCGCCGGCGGGCGCCGCGCACGACCGCTGCCGGGCGTGGTCCGCCAGGCCCTCGACGGTGACCACCGTACGGCCCTCGACCTGCCCGGCGGCGACCAGGCACGCGCACACCGGCACACCGTCCAGGCGGACCGTGCACGAGCCGCACTCGCCCTGCTCACAGGCGTTCTTGGAGCCGGGCAGGCCGAGGCGTTCCCTGAGCACGTACAGCAGGGACTCGCCCTCCCAGACGTCGTCGGCCTGCTGGGGCCGTCCGTTGACGGTGAAGTTGACGCGCATCACGCAGCTCCCTCGGTGGTACGGCGGCTGCCGCGGTACGACTCCCACGTCCAGGTGAGCGTCCGGCGGGCCATGACACCGACCGCGTGCCTGCGGTAGCTCGCGGTGCCCCGGACGTCGTCGATCGGATTGCAGGCGGCGGCGCACAGGTCCGCGAACCGCCGGGCGACGGAAGGGGTGATGATCGTGCCGTTGTCCCAGCAGCCGTCCTCCTCCAGCGCCGCGTTCAGGAACTCCTCGGCGGCCTTGGCCCGGACGGGCGTCGGGGCGGCCGAGCCGATGCCGGTGCGGACCGTGCGGGACTCGGGGTGCAGGGCGAGCCCGAAGGCGCACACCGCGATCACCATGGCGTTGCGGGTGCCGACCTTGGAGTACTGCTGGGGACCGTCGGCCTTCTTGATGTGCACGGCGCGGATCAGCTCGTCCGGGGCAAGCGCGTTGCGCTTCACACCGGTGTAGAAGGCGTCGATCGGGATCAGCCGGGTGCCGCGCACGGACTCCGCCTCGACCTCGGCGCCCGCCGCGAGCAGCGCGGGGTGGGCGTCGCCGGCCGGGGAGGCGGTGCCCAGGTTGCCGCCGACGCCGCCGCGGTTGCGGATCTGCGGGGAGGCGACGGTGTGCGAGGCGAGCGCGAGACCGGGCAGTTCGGCGCGCAACCGCTCCATGATCCTTGCGTACGGGACGGAGGCGCCCAGCCGCACGGTGTCCGCGCCGACCTCCCACTCGTAGAGGTCGGCGATCCGGTTGAGGTCGAGGAGGTACTCGGGCCGCCGGTGGTCGAAGTTGATCTCGACCATCACGTCCGTGCCACCCGCGATCGGCACGGCGGTGGGGTGCTCCGCCTTCGCGGCGAGCGCCTCCTCCCAGTGGGCGGGGCGAAGGAAGTCCATGAACGGCTCTCTTCTTCGTCGTGTGGAGCGTACGGATCAAGCCCATCCGTGTGCGCGGGCCCGGCTCGTTCATGTGCTGTTTCACGCGGCCTGGTGTCAGTACACAGCGCCGTGCTCCGAGCGGGTCAGTCACCGAAACCATGAAGGAGTCGGCTGGCCAGGACGCACATCTTGTAGATTCGTATGAACGGAGGTCATCAGTGACCACTCCGTTTCCCCGAGGAAACACGGGACACAGCCGGGCCGCCGTGGAGAGCGGTTCGCGCACCGGTCGCCGGTTTCCTCCCCCGACTCCCCACCAAGATTCATCGTTGGTTTCAAGACACAGAACGGCGGCGACGACATGCGGCTGCGCGCACTGCTGGACTCCGATGCGCTGGGCCTGCGGCTGCTCGGCGGCGAGGACGAGCTGGACCGGACCGTGCGGGGCGTGATGACCACCGACCTGCGCGACCCCAGCCGCTACCTCTCGGGCGGTGAGCTGGTGCTGACGGGGCTGGCCTGGCTCCGGGAGGCCAGCGACTCCGAGCGGTTCGTACGGATCCTGGTGCAGGCCGGGGTCGCCGCCCTGGCCGCCGGCGAGGCCGAACTGGGCGCCGTCCCGGACGACCTGGTGCTGGCCTGCGCGCGGCACCGGCTGCCGCTGTTCGCGGTGCACGAGTCGGTGGCGTTCGCGACGATCACCGAGCATGTCGTGCGTCAGGTGTCCGGCGAGCGCGCCGGTGACCTCGCGGCCGTCGTGGACCGGCACCGGCGGATGATGACCGCGGGCCCGGCGGGCGGCGGCCCGGACGTGGTCCTCGACCTGCTCGGCACCGACCTGGACCTGCGGGCCTGGGTGCTCTCCCCCACCGGCCGGCTCATCGCGGGCTCCAAGGCCGCCGGAGCGGAGCTGCCGGCCGGGGCGGGCGCCCGGCTGGCCGCCGAGCACCTGGCCGCCGGCCGCACCGGCCGCCGCGGGCCGCACCGGCTGGTCCTCGGCCACGCGACGTACTCCCTCTTCCCGATCCGCTCCGGCGGCCGCTCCCCGCAGGCCCCCCGGGACGACCTACGGGACGTACGGGAGACAGTGCTGTCCAACTGGCTGCTCGCCGTGGAGGCCGACGCCGGGGACTGGCCCGAGGAACGGCTCGACCTCCTCCAGGGCGTCACCCAGCTGATCGCGGTGGAACGGGACCGGCGGGAGACGGCGCGCGCGGTGCGGCGCCGGCTCGCGCAGGAGGTGCTGGAGCTGGTGCAGGCCGGCGCGGCGCCCGCCGAGATCGCCGCGCGGCTGCGGGTGGCCGCGCCGGTACTGCTGCCCGGGCTCGGCGCGGCCCCGCACTGGCAGGTGGTGGTGGCCCGGGCCGAGTGGGAGGACATGCCCGGCGGGCCCGCGGACGCCCCGGCCGAGGGCGCCGACGGGCACCGGGCGGGCGGCATCGCGAGCGGCCCGGTCGCCCATGTCGACGACGGCGTAATTCCCCACCCGAAACGCACGAGATACGTCAGCCCGTCCCCGCCCCGTCCGGGTGGGGGCGGGCGACGGCCATCCAGGAGCACTGATGGACCCGATCCTTCTCGCCTGGCTGCGGGCGCAGCTCGGCACTGCCACGGACGAACAGGACCTCGTCACCCGATACGCACGCCTCGGCCGCGCCCGCTCTGTCGCTGCCGAAGTCCTCGCCGAGCGCCGAGCCAAGCTGCTCGCCGAACCACTGCGCATGACGGTTGACGGCGTGGTCACCATCGACCAGAGCAACAACCTCGCCGGAGACGAGCGGCCTGTTTTGGTGCGAGCATGGCATCCTCGCTGTCCCGCAGGGCGAATACCGATGGCCCTCCTCTAATCGCCAGAGGAGGGCCATCGGCCTGCTTGCCAGGGCAGTTCGTCCGACGTCAGACGGTGCCGAAGTCGGCCTCGCCCGAACGCACCAGCCCCACGAACGATGACCACCCGGCCGGGCTGAACTGCAAGGCCGGGCCGCTCGGGTCCTTGGAGTCGCGAACACCGACCACCCCGCGGGCGGCGATCACATCGGCGATCTCGACACAGCTATTTCCGGAGCCGCCGCTGTACGACGACTTGTACCAGGCATCTTCCGGTGCCAGCTCAAGGGCTGGAATGTGAGTGTTGATGGCTCTACAACTCTCGTGCTAGTCGTTGCATGAAATCGGGCGTCTCCCTGGGCGGAAGCGCCGTGGCGATCATCTCGTTGAACCTACGGGTGAACCGTGCCACCTCCCTGGGCTTGTCCGATGTGGAGACCGCACCCCAGGCGTTGTCCACCTGCACCATCGGCGGCAGTCCGTCACCCAGGTCGAGGATGGCCAAGTCGCTGCTGGCCCTATACCCCTGAGCGTCGATGGGCAGCACCTGGATTTTGACATGTTCGAGCGAGCACAGCCGCGTGATTTCTTCGTACTGCTCGCGCATGACGTCCGGGCCCCCGATGAGGTAGCGCAGTCCTGCCTCGCCGAGGATGACCCACAGCTTGACCGGATCGGGCTCGCGCTCCAGGACCCGCTGCTTGCGTTCCATCCGCAGCGCGACGTTGGCCTGGTTGAACTCCGTCTTCGTCTCTTCGATGGGCTTCTCGATCTCGAAGATCGCCTCTGCGTACGCCTTGGTCTGTAGCAGCCCGTGCACCACCTGCGGGTGGTAGATCCGGATCTCCTGAGCCTCTGCCTCGATCCCCACGAACCCCTGCATGGCGGGCAGCACCTGTCCCCGGTAGCGCGTCACCCAATCCTGACTGGTCGCGTCGCGGTTCATCTCGACGAAGGACTCGACGGTCTCCTCTTCTTCGACTCCGTACTTGGCCAGCAGCTTCCTCAGGTCGCCGACGTTGCGGAAGTTGAGGCCCCCGGTCTCGATGCGCTGGAGCGCGGCCTCCGAGAGCCTGGAACCCTGCACCGCCACCTTGCGGGTCATCGGTTTGCCGTTGACGAGGATGTTCTCTCGGATGCCCCGCAGTTGAAGGCCCAGTTCGAGGCGCCGACCTGTCGCCCCCCGCTTCGCTGCCACCTGTGCACGCTCCCTGTGTCCGTGTGCCGACCTTGAGGTGCCGTGTGCAGAGTGTTGCACCTCGTGTTCTGGGCTGACAGCCCCTTGTGCAGATTCATGCATAGTCCAATATCGTCTTCGCTGAATTTTCAGCGCAGATTCGGTTGCAGATGAACCCGCCTCCGGTCCACGGTAGTTGAGCCAGCACGAACGCGGGCAGCGAAGCAAGGAATCTGATCAACCGACTGTACGGATTCCCTGTGCCTTGCCCTTCTGAGCTGCGAAGGAGTGGGGCATGGCTGTCGCTGCACTGGACCCGGAGATCCTTGAGGAGCTGCGCACCGGGTGCGCTGTGAACGCCATACCCACCGTCCTCGACGACCTCTCGCTGATCCTCGATCGTGAGTACCTGACGGCTGGCGGAGACGTGCCGAGCACGACAGCGGTTTGGGTCGGGCGGCTTCGCCGGATCGGCAGGGCCAAGCTCAACGTCTGGGGCCTGTCGGCCCTGGTCGATGACGCTCAGCTACTGATCAGCGAACTCGTCACAAACGGCTTCCGGCACGGCAGCGGTGACCAGATCACCTTCCGGCTGGTGATCGGCACCGGGCTGCTGCTGCTCGAAGTGGACGACGGCTCGCCTGCACGTCCCCAGCTTCGCGACGCCGGCCCCGACTCGCTCAGCGGCCGTGGCCTCTTCCTCGTGGACGCCATCGCCTCGTCATGGGGCGTCAGTCCGGACGGCACGAGGACCTGGTGCACCCTCAAGGCCCCCCGAGAAGAAGCGGAGAAGCGAATGAGGAGCAGCGTGCTTGAGCGCGATACGGGCGCCGTTCCTCAGCACTACGGGGGAGAAGCGCAGAACGACGATCAGACGAAGGCGCGGGTTCTTGCCGCCCTGAGAGCGCGGTTCCTGCTGGAGCCGCCGGAGATCCCCGTTGTAGACGCCGTCTTCGATGACCTCGAACGCATCCTCGGTGAGGGCGCCGCTTTGACGGCCTCGGAAGTTGCCAGCCTGACTCCGCGTCTTCACGCTGTGTACCGCCGCGCTCTTGGCGCGGCCGGGCATCCGAACACCGGCGTGCGTCCCGCCACGGTTGCTGCGTCCCGCGGTCTCTTATCCGAGCGGTTTCCGCCCGAAGCCCTTCCGGCTCTCGCTCACCTTCGGCGCCTTGCCATAGCCGTATCGGATCTGCTCGATGAGCTGCTGGAGGACATGCCGTGAGCCGTCGAGTGGCTGCTCCCGAGCAGGACGACTGCGCCCGCTCGCCGCTGGCGATCCAGGTACTGCCCGCTCGCGAAGCCTACGACTTCCAATTCGTGGCCGCCCGCCTGCACGACCCGAACCTCCTGCTCGACAGCGTTGCCGTGCGCATCTTCCGGGCGCCTCTCCTCGCTGTCCCAGTCGGCGGGTGCCGACGCGGCGGACGGATCGACGCGGGGCCGGTGACGGTTGCGCTTGCCGTACGCACTGCGCTGCTCGGCCGGCCGGGGTTCCCCCTGCTCCGCGTCAGCCTGTCCAGGGCGTACGGCGAAAGCTGGCTTGTCGAATGGGGGGAACGGGCCCCAGACCAACCGGTCGGCGCCCCCGAACGTCTCCGCTTCTTCGGGTACTCCACCGGCTTCGGCTGCCCGGAGCCGCCGCCTCACGCACCACGAACAGCCGCCAACGGCGGTAACGATCTCCCTCTCCACCAGCTCGTTCTGGTCCCCCGAGACGAACCGGTGGGGAGGGGCTGTCGATGAGGAATGACATGTGCCAGCACCAGCCTCCGTGTCCGCCAGCAGAAGCCTCTGACCGCGAGGCCGCTCGCGCCGCAGCGCATCATCCCGAGCAGGGATGGTGTGCTGCTTTGCAACGGAGTCTTGATCTTCGAGGACACCGGCGAGTTGCTCCCGGACGGCAAGATCGTCGCGCCGCACCGCCCCTTCTCGAACGTGGTGGGGGCAGCGGCGTGACTTCTTCCCCGCCTTGGTCCGCTGTCGTCCCGTACATCACCGCTCGCCGCGGCGAGGAACCGGAGAGCACGGCCATGCTCGGCTTCCGCCCCGGCGGCGGAGGATTGTGCTATCTGGACGAGGGCCCTGGAGACAGAGATGACCAAGGGGGCCTCTGGGCTCGGTGCTCCCCGTCCCGCGAGGATGGCTGGCCGGTCGGGTCGCCGCGATGGAGCATGGTGCATCCGTCTCGGCAGCGCGAGACGATGCAGGAACTACGGTGCCAGGTCTGCGTCGTCCAGCCGGCCAGCCGTACCGCCAGCGGATACCTGTTCCTCGCGACAAGGCTGACGGATTCACCGGCGCCGGACTGGCCCGAGCTAGTCCTTACCTGGCAGCCGCCCCTCTGCCTCGGCTGCGCCGCGATCGCGGTCGAGCAGTGCCCCCACCTGTCGAGGGCCGGAGCCGTCGCGCTACGGGTACGCGTACCGCGCCTGTACGGGGTGGTCGGCACCCTCTACACCACCGGGGCCAACCTGCGGCCGGTGCCGGTGGTGGTGAGCGACGAGGCGAAGGACACTCCGCTGCCGTACAAGGACCACCTGCTCAGGCCCTGGTTCCTCGCCTCGCAGCTCGTGCGCGAGCTACGCGGCGTATCGGTTGTCGACCTCGAACGGGAGATCGCGACAGCTCGCCTCTAAACGGCCGCCTCGGTGAATCGGTGGGTACAGGCCCGACCGCCGAGGCGGCGCAAGACTCCGACCTGGGACAGGCAGCCCTGCACGCTCCACGTGAAGGGCAAGGCACCTCGGGTCGGTGGCCGGGAATCACCTCTGCGGCGTCGTGGTCTTCATACGCTCCGCGCGTAGGTGCTCGGCAGAACTACCATCCGCAATTCCACTCGAAGACACGGGAGTTCGCATGAGTCCCCAGATCACCCACACCACCCAGGTGAAGCCCCAGGGCTCGGGCACGACGTCGGACGGTTTCGACCTGGACGTCAGCCTGGTCGAGGTCTCCGACACCGCCGGTCTGATCAGCCTGACGGACGACGGCTGCGGCGAGACCTGCGGCGCCTGCACCACCAACGTGGCCTGACCTGAGCCGCATGTCATCCAGGCCGGTGCCTTCGCGACTCACCGCGCGAAGGCACCGGCCGCCCGCCTGGACCACAGAGATCGTGATGGCTTCAAGCACCGCGTTTCGCGCCGGGAAGACCGCTCTCCTGCGCGCCGTCGCTCGGCCGGAACTTCCCGTGCCCCCGTGTCCCGACCTTGACGACTCGTCCCCGGGCGGTGCGGCAGCCCGGCTCGCCTGGCTGCGCGAGGTCTGGTCCGAGGAGGACGTGGCCGAGGCTCTGGAGCACGCCAGCCCTGCTCTCGCTTCGCAGGTGAGCGCCCTGTGCTCGTCCAGTGCCCCTGTCGCGCGAGACGTGCGGCGTGCCGTCGCCTCCGTCGCGCGTTACGTGTTGCGCGCCGAACGCCGGGCGACTCCGTTCGGCCTGTTCGCCGGCGTCGCATCGGCCGCCATAGGGTCCAGACCGCGCGCTGCCTGGGGTTCGGATCACACGGTTGTCGGCCGGGCGAGTGCGGAGTGGCTGACTGCCGTGGTCGAACGGCTGGAGTCGTGCCCCGAGCTGATGGAACGGCTCCTGGTGGTCGTCAACAACACCACTGCGACACGCGATGACCGGCTCATCGTGCCGTACCGGTCCGACCCCCAGGGCGACCGTCGGCATGCGGTCGAAGTATCCGTGGCCCTGACCAGGCCGGTGCAGGCGGTGCTGGACGCAGCACGGGCGCCGATCCCAGCGGGTGCCCTCGCGGACAAACTTGCTGCGGAGTTCCCCGCAGCAGGTCCTGAAAAGGTTCAACGGCTTGTACGAGAACTCATTCAGCACGAGGTGCTGATCACGAACTTGCGGGCACCGAGTACGGAGACTGACGCACTGCGCTATCTGCTGGGCCGGCTCGACTCGGTGAGTGCCGACAGCGTGGCGCAGGTCGCTGATACGGTCCGCGATCTGCATGCCGTTCACCTCGACCTCGCCGGTTGCGACTCCCGCCGCGGCCGGGCCCGTGCCGCCGTGCGGATGCGAGCTGTGGTCCCAGGCTTGAAGCGGCACCCCCTGGCGCTGGATCTGCGTCTGGACGCTCAGGTCGAGTTGCCGGAAGCGGTCGCGCAGGAGATCGAGCGTGCCGCCGGTGTCCTGACCCGGGTGAGCGCCCACCCGTACGGCACTGCGGCGTGGAAGGCGTACCAGCGGCGGTTCTACGAGCGGTACGGCATCGGCACGATGGTGCCGCTCCGAGAAGTCGTCGCCGACAGCGGTACCGGCTTTCCCGACGGGTACCCGGGCACCCAGACCACCGAGGACCGCTCCCGCCTCTCCGTACGGGACGACACCTTGGTGCGGCTTGCTCAGGCCGCCGCCCTCGACGGCCGCGACGAGGTGGTACTCACCGACGACCTGATCTCCGCGATGGACCTGGGCCCGGAGCGCCCGAGGGTGCCGCCGCACCTGGAGGTCGGTGTCCGGGTGCACGCAGCCAGCGTCGAGGAACTGCACCGCGGGTGCTTCCGCCTGGAGGTTGCGAGCGTGTCCCGTGGTGTCGGGGTCACCACCGGCCGCTTCCTCGACGTCCTGGCTCCCGAAGACCGCGAGCGGCTGTCAGCGGAGCTGGCCGACCTGCCGGCCGCTGACGCTGGCACCATCGCCGCGCAGTTGTCGTTCCCGCCTCTGCTGCCCACGAGCGCCCACGTCACGCGGGCTCCGCAGGTGCTGCCCACGGTGATCAGCGTCCAAGAGCACCGCGACACCGGCAGCGACGTCCTGACGCCCGGCGACCTGGCGGTGGCGTGCGACGGGCGCCGCATGTATCTGGCGGCACCAGAGCTGGGTCATCGCGTCGAGGCCGTGGGGATGCACGCGCTGAACCTCACCACGCACACCCCGCCGCTCGTCCGGTTCCTCACCGAACTGTCCCGCGCCCAGTGCGCGCAGGTCACTCTGTTCAACTGGGGAGCAGCGAGCGCGATGCCCTTCCTGCCCCGGCTCCGCTACGGCCGCACGGTGCTCGCCCCCGCACGGTGGCGGCTGGACGCGGCAGAGCTGCCCGGCCACGACCGCCCTCAAGGCCAGTGGGACACCGCCCTTGAGGAATGGCGGACCCGGCGGCGGATGCCGCAGCGGGTTGTGCTGGCCGAGGACGACCGGCGTCTGCACCTCGACCTTGACCAGACCGGACACCGCAACCTGCTGCGCCAGCACCTGAACCGCGTCGGCGTGGCCGTCTTCGTGGAGGCCCCGGCCGCCGACGCGTACGGCTGGTCCGACGGCCGTGCGCATGAGGTCGTCCTGCCGCTCAAGGCGTCGCGACCGCCGGCGTGGCCCGCGCTGCCGACCCCCACACCGGCCCGCACCTTCTCCCCGGAGCAGATCCAGACGCCCGGAGCCTCGTCCCTGCTGCTGACCACCCTGTACGGCGACCTGCGCCGTCAGGATGTCCTGCTCGCCCAGCACCTCCCTGTCCTGCTGGACCGGCTCGGCAGCCCACCGTGGTGGTTCATCCGGTTCCGCGACCCGGATCAGCATCTGCGGGTGCGGATCGCCCTGCCTGATCCCGATGCTTTCGCCGCGACGGCCCGCACGGTCGGCACCTGGGCCGATGAACTGCGCAGTGCCGGAGTGCTGTCGGACATGCGCTTGCCCACCTCTTACCGCGAGATGGGGCGGTGGGGTTCGGGAGATGCCTGGAACGCGGCCGAGGAGGTGTTCCGTGCGGACTCGCGTGCCATCGTTGCCCAGCTCTCGCAGTCGCACCGCCCGCCCCAGCGCGCACTGGTGGCGGCCCACACGATCGCCATTGCCACGGCGTTCCTCGGCAGCGTTGAGGAGGGGATGCGCTGGCTGATCGAACACATCCCGCCTGCCGCGCCCGCGACGGTACCGCGCCCGCAGTTCACCGAGGTCGTACGGCTGGCCGACCCGTCCGGCGACTGGGCAGCCCTGCGCGACGTGCCCGGCGGGCAATCCATCGCGGAGGCATGGGCCGACCGCGACATGGCGCTCGCCGCTTACCGGCCGCACATCCCCGGCCCGGACACCCGGGGCATCCGACTGGACGACGTCCTCTCCTCGCTCCTGCACGTCCACTTCGTACGGCACGTCGCGGTCGACTTCACCGAGGAAGAGATCTGCCTCTACCTCACCCGCGCCGCCGCCCTGGCCTGGATGTCCAGGAGGGCACGATGATCCATTCCCTCGCGCTCAAGACGGTGGACGCCGTCGCCGACCTCCTGGCCGACCCGGCTACCGCACCGACCGGACCAGGTGACGCGTCTCTGCACCGCCAGCATCTCGCGTACGGGCCGACCGGCATTGCCCTGCTGCACATCGAGCGGGCCGCCGCCGGCCTGGGCCCGTGGCAGCGGGCCCAGGACTGGCTCGCCGCAGCCGCCCGGCAGCCGTTCACCAGTGGCCCCGACAGCCACCCCTTCTACGGTGCACCTGCCCTCGCACACGCCGTGGCCTGTGCCGCCGACCATCTGCCCGGCGCCTACGAGCGGGCCTGGGACTCCCTGAACCAGCGGATGAGCGCCGACGTCCGCCGCCGTCTGGAGGCGGCGCACCGTCGCATCGACGAGGGGCGCCTTCCAGAGCTGGCGGAGTTCGACGCCATCCGGGGGCTGGTGGGTTACGGCGCCTACTTCCTGCGCCGCGACACGACTGGTGCCGACCTCCGCGCCATCCTCAGTTACTGCGTACGTCTCACCGAGCCGGTCACCTGCAATGGCGGAGCTTGGCCGGGATGGTGGACGCCGAGCGGACCGTCCGGCCGACTGGACGACCGCTTTCCGGGCGGACACGCCAACAACGGAATGGCTCACGGCATCGGTGGCGTGCTCGCGCTGCTGGGGCTCGCCGCCCGGCGCGGTGTCATTGTCGACGGCCATCGTGAGGCCGCCTACACCATCCTGGCCTGGCTCGACCGGTGGACAGAGAAGACCGGCCGGGGTGAAGCGTGGCCTTACTGGGTTACGCGAGACGAGCTGCGCTCCGGCCGCCCCGATCCGTCCCCGCCACGGCGACCGTCGTGGTGCTACGGAACGGCCGGTCTGGCCCGTGCCCGGCAGCTTGCCGCCCTCGCCTTCGGCGACACCGAACGCCAGCTCGACGCGGAGAACGCGCTCGTGTCCGCCCTCACGGATCGCGCGCAGCTCAAGGCGACCACGGACAGCGGACTGTGCCACGGCTTCGCCGGCCTCGCCCACATCGCGGCCCGGACCGCGGAGGACGCGCACGCCTCCACTGCCGGACAGCTCCGCGCGGTGATACCGCCGCTCCTGGTCGCGGTCTGCCCGCCGGGGACCGTCCCGGAGGACATGGCGGAGGCGATCATCCAGGACAAGGAAGCAGGGCCCGGGTTCCTGAACGGCGCCGCTGGTATGGCGCTGGCGCTCCTGGCCCCTGCCACCGTGGCTCCACCCAGATCCGCCTGGGACACCTGCCTCGCCATCGCCTGACCCACCGACCGAAGGACTCGCCATGCCCCCGGACCGCTGGCACCAGCACAACGTCACCTTCGCCGACCGTGCGACCGGCAAGCGCGCCATAGCCGACCGCCTCGGCCCTGCCCTGCTCGAAGCCGAGAAAGACGGACAGCTCACCGCCTGGTGGTTCATGAACAAGCAGCCTTGGCCGCTGCGGTACCGCTCTGCTGCGCCGTCCCCGCTCATCGAGTCCGTGCTGAGCGATCTTGTCGACGACGGATCGGTCCGGTCGTGGCTTCCTGGCATCTACGAGCCGGAGACCACGGCGTTCGGGGGACCGGAAGGCATGAACGCCGCCCACGAGCTATTCCACCAGGACAGTCGCCACCTGCTCACCTACCCACCTGAACCCGGACGACTGGGCAGACGGGAGACCGCCGTCCTTCTGATCAGCACGCTGATGCGGGCTGCACGCCTGGACTGGTTCGAGCAGGGCGACGTGTGGGCCAAGGCCGCCGCACTCCGACCGGCGCCCGAGGAGCTGGCTCCCGATCGGGCCGCCGCACTGGGCAAGGCGATGAAGCGGTTGATGACCGTCGACACCCGCAGCCTGTGCCGTCCGCGCGGTCCGTTGGAAGGTCACGACCAGTGGGTGGCCGCCTTCGAGCGGGCCGGTGCGACACTCGCCGACCTGTCTACCGGGGGCAGCCTCACCCGCGGCCTGCGCGCCATCGTCACCCACCACCTGATCTTCCACGCAAACCGCGCAGGTCTCCGCTCGAACGACCAAAGCGCCCTGTTCAACATCGCACGAGAGGCAGTCATGGGATCGAGTGACAACACCGCGTCGTCCGCCGAGGGGACGCCCGAAACCACTAGCGTCAGGGCGGTGAATACCGACACGCTCGCCAACTCCGAGGCCGACGCAGCGCAGCTCCGCAACGCCCTGGTCGACAAGATCCGCGAATCCGGCTACGCCCGCACCGCCGTAGTCGAGACCGCGCTGCGCACCGTGCCCCGTCACCTGTTCGTTCCCGACGCCACGCTCGAAGACGCGTACGCCAACACGCCGGTCAACGTCAAGTACGACGCCGACGGCACGTCGATCTCCTGCGCCTCGCAGCCCGGAGTCGTCGCGCTCATGCTGGATCAGTTGGACGCCCAGCCTGGCGAACGCATCCTCGAACTCGGCGCCGGCACGGGCTACAACGCGGCACTGCTCGCTCACCTCGTCGGCGAGACGGGCCACGTCACCACCATCGACGTGGACGATGACCTCGTGGAAGGCGCCCTCGCGCACCTGGCTGCCACCGGATTCACCAACGTCGAGGCCCTGACCCGCGACGGAGCGGTCGGTCACGCCGACGGTGCTCCGTACGACCGGATCATCGCCACCGTCGGCGCGCATGGCGTCCCGCACGCCTGGATGCAGCAGCTCGCACCCGGTGGGCGCCTTGTGGTTCCCCAGCGCCTCAAGGGCAGCGTCTCCCGCTCCATCGCCTACGAGCAGCGCGACGGCCGCTGGATCAGCGTCAGCAGCAAGATGAACACCTTCATGCCGCTACGGCGCGGCATCGCCGACGACGACCGCCGCGTCATCCCCCTCAGCGCGGACGGCGCTGTACGGCTCCAGGCCCCTGCCGGGCAGCCGATCGACGTCGACGCCCTGGCCGGAGCGCTGGACCAGCCGCGCACCGAGGAGTGGACCGGCATGACGGTTCGCGCCATGGAGTCGCCCGAGTGGATGGAGCTGTTCGTCTCCTGCTCCCTGCCCAGCGGCCTGATCCGGATGCTGTTCCCCGCCGACGCCAAGGGGACGCTGCTCACGGAGGACCCCTACCCCTCCTCAACCGCGGCTGTTGACAAGGGCGCCGTCACCTACCTCGCCCGCCGAGTGTCGGAGAAGAAGACCCCCGAGGGCGGCAAGCTGTGGGAGTTCGGCGTCATCGGCCACGGTCCGGGCAGCGACGAGCTCGCCGCGCGGGTCGCGGACGCCATTCGCACCTGGGACCGCGAGTACCGCGACCGTGAAGCCACGTTCGAGATCCAGCCCCTCGACGCCCCGGCCATCGAGCAGGTGCCCGGCCTGTTCGCTCTTGACACTCCGCTGAACCGCATCGTCGTCGACTGGCGGTGACTCCAGCTCGGCTGTGAAAGGTGGTGCCCGTCGCACAGCCGACGGGCACCACCTCGCCCTCCTCCATCCCGGCACCGTCGCACCAGGGGGACACATGGACCCGCACGGCCCGATAGCAAGGCGCTTTCCGCTCGTCGCCCGATTCCGGCCCGCCTGCTCGCCGCTGCCCGCCCGGGTGCGGGCCCTGGCCGAACTCGCCGTCAAGGCGACGAACCAGGGGGATCAGGGCGTTGCCTCCGCCGTCTTCAACCAGGCCGCGCTTGTCGCCTCTGACATCGACCTGCCTGACCTCGCCCGGCCCATGTGCCACCGGCACGCCGAGGCGTACCTCCGGGCGGGCCCGCTGCCCGCCATGACCGCCATCCGTGGGCTGGAACCCCTGGTCAACCTCGCGCGCTTGCAGATCCGCGCCGGCCACAACGACGACGGACGCCAACGCCTTCTGGACCTGTACGAAGCCGTCGGCACGGGCCGCACCGCCGTCTTCGAAGGCATCACCGTGCCAGCGGACCTCACCAGCACCGACGAGGACCGGCGGGAGGTCCACGCCTGGCTGTGGCGTGTGGTGCTCGCGGACGGCACGCGCAGCCTCACCGCTCAAGGCCGTTGGCGCGAAGCACTGACCCACATCGAGCAGCACCGCGGTGTAGGCACACGGATGCTCGACGGCCGCCAAGTCGCCGTAGTCGCAGCTCTCACCGAGGGGCACACCGAACGCGCCGCAGAACTGCTCACCGAGACGGCACCCGGCGATCCGTGGGAACAGGCCGTCACCGCGTGCCTGACCGCCCTTTGCCGCCGTAACACCGGCCGAGACCTCGGCGACGACGCAGACGAACTGGTGAGCACGTACCTCAACCACGAGGCCCAACCAGGCCGCACCGTCTTCGACGTTCGCCTCGGGCTTACGGTCTTGGACGCGGTCGGCGCCCAACACCCCGCAGGCCGCCGTCTCGTCGAGAACCTGCTCCTCCGGACAAGGGAAACGCGCGACGGGTACGCGGCCCGCGAGGTCCTGGCGCACGCGCTGTTCACTTCCCTCGTACCAGACAACCAGGCCCAGGAGTGCCGTGACCTGCTCCGGTCCTGCGGACTGGGGGCAGGAAACCTGCCTGACGACCTGGCTGATGACCTCTCAGCCGCGCTCGACGCCAGCGAAGCCGTGATCACTCGCTCCCTGAGCGTCGCGACGCCACGGTGAGCCGAGCGCGCGGAATCCGGCCTGTCGTTGCTCGCGGCTACTCTCGAACGCATGAGCGTGCCTACTGAAGGGCTGACTCTGGGGGCCGTCAGCGCGATCGTCGAGAATCCTCACCAACAAGATCCGCATCTACCGGCCTGGCGAGCCGGTATTCAACCCAGACACGGGACAGTACGAACCTGGGCCGCCCGTCACCGTCTACGAAGGACCGGGCGCCATCTTTCCAACGGGCGGGCCGTCCGTCGTCCTGCACATCGCGGGTCAGGCGTACGTGGACGACACGCCCTCTCGGTACCGTCTCCTGACGCCGCTGTCGGCGCCGGTCGCCTCGCGCGAGGACACCGTCGCCGTCGTGGAAGCCGAAGACGAGTCAGCCATCGGCCGGACGTGGCGCGTGATCGACATCGGGGAGACCTCAACGCTGAGCATCGTCCGTACCACGTGGGTGGACCAGAACACCCAGACCACCGGAGCGTGAAGTGACGACAGCGATCGATCCGGAGGAAGTGCGGAAGGAGCTGGAGGCCAAGCTCCTGCTCGACACCGTGCGCGTCACCCGGCCCACCGGCACGCCGGCGCTCGACCCAGCAACCGGCCTCCTCGGCGAGGCACCCGCCGACCTGGTCTACGAGGGGCCTGGCGCGATGCTGTCCGGACACGGGCAGGTGACCGCTGAGGGCATCATCGGCAAGCAGTGGCTCGACGACACCGTGTCCTGGTACCGGCTGCTGAGGCCGCTCGGGGCGCCGGTGCCCGCGCGGTACGACCGGGTCGAGGTCACGGTCGCGCACTCGGGCAGCGCGGCAACAGGCGGTCGGGGCTGGCAGGTCCTCGACCCGGCCGAAGCGTCGACCGTGGAGCTGGTGCGCGTGACGCGGCTGGACGAGATCACACCGCCGTCGTGAGGCGAATCGGAGTGTCCGAGAACCGTCCTACGCTCGGCGTATGTAGATCACGGACACTCCGGCCGCCGAGCTTCAGCAGGTCAGAATCACGGCGGACGGCAGCAAGGCTTCGATACAGATAGATGGAACCGACTACTCACGAGTCGTCTCCGGTTACACCATCCACCAACAGGCGGGCAAAGCAGCGGGCTTGGTTCTCCACTTCACGCAGGGCAGGACGAGCCCTGACTTCGACGGCCACGCCAGGGTCGCGGTCGGCATCCCGTACGAGCCGGGACCGGTGGAGCGTACGGATCAAGCCCATCCGTGTGCGCGGGCCCGGCTCGTTCATGTGCTGTTTCACGCGGCCTGGTGTCAGTACACAGCGCCGTGCTCCGAGCGGGTCAGTCACCGAAACCATGAAGGAGTCGGCTGGCCAGGACGCACATCTTGTAGATTCGTATGAACGGAGGTCATCAGTGACCACTCCGTTTCCCCGAGGAAACACGGGACACAGCCGGGCCGCCGTGGAGAGCGGTTCGCGCACCGGTCGCCGGTTTCCTCCCCCGACTCCCCACCAAGATTCATCGTTGGTTTCAAGACACAGAACGGCGGCGACGACATGCGGCTGCGCGCACTGCTGGACTCCGATGCGCTGGGCCTGCGGCTGCTCGGCGGCGAGGACGAGCTGGACCGGACCGTGCGGGGCGTGATGACCACCGACCTGCGCGACCCCAGCCGCTACCTCTCGGGCGGTGAGCTGGTGCTGACGGGGCTGGCCTGGCACCGGGACGCCACCGACTCCGAGCGGTTCGTACGGATCCTGGTGCAGGCCGGGGTCGCCGCCCTGGCCGCCGGCGAGGCCGAACTGGGCGCCGTCCCGGACGACCTGGTGCTGGCCTGCGCGCGGCACCGGCTGCCGCTGTTCGCGGTGCACGAGTCGGTGGCGTTCGCGACGATCACCGAGCATGTCGTGCGTCAGGTGTCCGGCGAGCGCGCCGGTGACCTCGCGGCCGTCGTGGACCGGCACCGGCGGATGATGACCGCGGGCCCGGCGGGCGGCGGCCCGGACGTGGTCCTCGACCTGCTCGGCACCGACCTGGACCTGCGGGCCTGGGTGCTCTCCCCCACCGGCCGGCTCATCGCGGGCTCCAAGGCCGCCGGAGCGGAGCTGCCGGCCGGGGCGGGCGCCCGGCTGGCCGCCGAGCACCTGGCCGCCGGCCGCACCGGCCGCCGCGGGCCGCACCGGCTGGTCCTCGGCCACGCGACGTACTCCCTCTTCCCGATCCGCTCCGGCGGCCGCTCCCCGCAGGCCCCCCGGGACGACCTACGGGACGTACGGGAGACAGTGCTGTCCAACTGGCTGCTCGCCGTGGAGGCCGACGCCGGGGACTGGCCCGAGGAACGGCTCGACCTCCTCCAGGGCGTCACCCAGCTGATCGCGGTGGAACCGGACCGGCGGGAGACGGCGCGCGCGGTGCGGCGCCGGCTCGCGCAGGAGGTGCTGGAGCTGGTGCAGGCCGGCGCGGCGCCCGCCGAGATCGCCGCGCGGCTGCGGGTGGCCGCGCCGGTACTGCTGCCCGGGCTCGGCGCGGCCCCGCACTGGCAGGTGGTGGTGGCCCGGGCCGAGTGGGAGGACATGCCCGGCGGGCCCGCGGACGCCCCGGCCGAGGGCGCCGACGGGCACCGGGCGGGCGGCATCGCGAGCGGCCCGGTCGCCCAGTCGCTGCTGGAGGAGATCCTGGTCGACCCGCTCGCCACCGGGTCCGAGCCCGCCGACCGCATCGCCGTGGCGCACACCGGCGACGAGGCCGTCGCGCTGGTCCCGCTCCCGGCCGTCTCCACCGAGCACGACGGCTCGGAGACCGGGGTGCTCGCCGACGCGCTCCTCGCGTCCGTACGCGACCCGCTGACGGCCGGTCTGAACGACGACGGCCGGGTCACCCTCGGCGTCAGCGCGGCGGTGCACTCGGCGGAGGGACTGCGCGGGGCGCTGGAGGAGGCCCGGCACGCCCGCCGGGTGGCCGCGGCACGCCCCGGGCGGGTGTGCGCGGCGGGCCACCAGGAGCTGGCCTCGCACGTGCTGCTGCTGCCGTTCGTGCCGGACGACGTACGGCGGGCCTTCACCGCCCGGCTCCTCGACCCGCTGCGCGACTACGACCGCCGGCACCGGGCCGAGCTGATCCCGACGCTGGAGGCGTTCCTGGACTGCGACGGCTCCTGGACCCGCTGCGCCGCCCGGCTCCATCTGCACGTCAACACGCTGCGGTACCGGGTGGGCCGGATCGAGCAGTTGACGGGACGGGACCTTTCGCGGCTGGAGGACAAGCTCGATTTCTTCCTGGCGCTGCGCATGAGCTGAGGTCACGCGGGCGTGCGCCGGGTGGACACCGGGTGGCGCCTTGTCCCACGACTTTGTGAAATCCTTCACCCAGCCTCTTGGCCCGGCCCCGGAAAGGGTGCTGGAATGCCGCCACCACTCAAAGCTCGACGGCGCGCTCGGGGAGGGCAACGTGGCGCATTCCGCCATGTCTGGTAACGGAACGACCGCCGGTGACGATCCGCTCCAGACCGCGGTATGGCGATTGCGCTCGCGGGCCTGCTGGGCCGACGCGGCGGCCCTGCTCCGGCCGGACACCGCGCCGGCCGCGCTCCAGCGGGCCGCACTGCTGGTCGAGCGCTGTCTGTACACCGAGCGGGGCTGGGCCGAGGCCGAGGACGCGCTGCGTACGGCGGAGGCGGTGGCCCAGAGCGACGAGGAGCGCGGCGCGGCGGCCTGCGAGCGCGGCCAGCTCGCCTACGCGGCCACGCTGCACGGGGTGCGGGACCGGGCGGACGAGGCGCGGGCCGCGCTGGGGCGTGCGGCGGCGCTGGTCCCGCCCGGGGCGCCCGGCCGGGCGCTGCTGGACTTCCGCCGGGGTCTGCTGGCCGAGAACCTGGCCCGCTCCCCGCAGGCGGCCCGGGCCGCGTACCGCCGCGCCCACGCGAGCGCCGCCGCGCACGCGGACCCGCTGCTGCTGTCCTTCACCTGGCGGCACCTCGCGGGGCTCGCCCTGCGGGACGGCGAGATGGCCGAGGCACGCCACGGCTTCGCCGAATCCCTGCGCATCCGCGAGGAGTTGGGCTATCTGGTCGGTACGGCGCCGGCCCTGGCCTCGCTCGCCGAGACCGAGTCGGAGCCGGAGGCGTCCCGCCTGCGCGAGGAGGCCCGCCGCCTGTTCCGCCTCCTCGGCGGCGTACCCACCTGGCTGGCCCACCACCTCACCCCCCCGACCCCAGACACGGCCACAGCCTGACCAGCCCCCCACGGCGCCCGGTCGAAACCCCCGCACGGAAGGGAAACCCACCGAGCAGTCCCACCTACGGCTCCGCACCGACACGGCCCTACGGGGCACCCCACCGAACCGGCCCGGCCCGAGTGCACCAACACCGGGAACCGGACCGGACCACCCCCGGGCCGCCCGTATCCGGCCGCCCCTGTCGGGCCCAGGACTGCGAAACAAGACACAGGCGAAGAGGGGTGAGCGCGCAGCACGGCCCGAGAACGACCGGTCGGCACCACAGCGCTCCCGCCCCACGCCGGACGCCACCACCGCCGGGCAACGCCCGACCGCCGCCACAGACGGGCAGTGAAACCCACCGAGCCGTCCCACCCCACCTACGGCTCCGCGCCGACGCGCCCCGCGGAGCACCCACCGAACCGGCCCGGCCCGAGTGCACCAACACCGGGAACCGGACCGGACCACCCCCGGGCCGCCCGTATCCGGCCGCCCCTGTCGGGCCCAGGACTGCGAAACAAGACACAGGCGAGGAGGGGTGAGCGCGCAGCACGGCCCGAGAACGACCGGTCGGCACCACAGCGCTCCCGCCCCACGCCCGACGCCACCACCGCCGGGCAACGCCCGACCGCCGCCCACCCCAGACCACTCGCCGCCCGCCGCCACAGACGGACAGTGAAACCCACCAAGCCATCCCACCCCACCTACGGCCTTGCGCCGACGCGCCCCGCGGAGCACCCCACCGAACCGGCCCGCGTGCGCCGGCGTCGCGTGTCGAATCGGCACCGCCTCGGGGCGTTCGGCGGGCAGCCGCTGGCGGGCGTAGGACCGCCAAGCACGGCGCAGCCGGTGAGGACGCGGCACGGCCGGCCACGGCCGGTCGGCACGCCGCAGCGGTCTTGGTCCCGTGCCGGGAGGGCCCGGAGTCAGGGGGTGGGGGTGAAGTGGGCTGTCGTGAGGGATTGGGCCGTGGTCAGGTCGTGGGCGATCAGGGCCTCCAGGAGGGCCGTGTGCTGGACCGCGTCCGCCAGCAGGTCGGCGCGCTGGCGTCGGGCCGGTCCGCCCACCAGCGGCCACTGGGACCGTCGGTGCAGGTCCTCCGCGATCTGCACCAGCTGCTCGTTCCCGGACAGGGACAGCACCGCCCGGTGGAAGACCCGGTCCGACTCGGCGTACGTCGCCCGGCAGCCGGAGGACGCGGCGCGCACGGTGTCCTCGGCCAGCGGCCACAGCTCCGCCCAGTGTTCGGCCGGCACCGTGCGGGCCAGCCGCAGCACCACCGGCACCTCGATCAGCCCCCGGACCTCCGCCAGCTCGGCCAGCTCCCGCGCGCCCCGCTCGACCACCCGGAACCCACGGTTCGGCACGACCTCGACCGCGCCTTCGAGCGCGAGCTGCTGCATGGCCTCCCGCACGGGTGTCGCCGACACCCCGAACCGTTCCCCGAGCGCCGGCGCCGAGTACACCTCGCCGGGTGCGAGTTCGCCCGTGACCAGCGCGGTGCGCAGCGCGTCCAGGATCTGCCCGCGCACCGACGCCCGCTGCACGGGACGCGGCTGCGGAATCGGCCGCTCACCGTGCGTGTGCTCCCCGCGGACGCCCGGCGCCGCCGCACCCCGCTCCCGGCCCCGGTCCGCGGGCAGGACCTGGGCCGGCACCCGGGCCGCCCCGGCCCGCAGCTCCGGGATCCCGGTCCCGGCGGAGTCGTGCACACCGTGCCTCACGGGTCCTCCTCCGGGTTGTCGGCACTTGGGGTCATTACGACGGGTTGTTACCTGTCCGTCAAGCACCTTAGGCGCATGACGCGACAGTTCAAATTCCGAACGGACAAGGCGAGGCAAGGCGCATCTATCTCGCCACGGAGCGGGACGAGGCATCCCCTGACGTCCAGTAAGATCACCTGCAACCAGGACACCCGTACGGGGGCGACCCATTCACAACTTCCTCACTTGTCGCGGGAACTTTCCGTAGAACCATCCGTACGGGTAGTCTTACTCGAACTCAACTCCCGCCCCTCAAGCGGCAGTTCGAGCAGAACGCTGCCATGGGCATCCCCTTGCACCTCCTTGGCGGCCTCTTGCCCCGAAACCCCCTGAGGGCCGGTGGAATTGGGCCACTATGGCGGGCGTTACGCCCTATCCCAATGCAAGGGACCCCAGATGAGACTGACCGACATATCGCTGAACTGGCTGCTTCCGGGCGCCGTACTGCTCCTGGGCATCCTGGCGGCGGTGGCGGTGCTCGCGCGCAGCAAGCGGTCCGGGGAGCACGCGAAGACCGAGGACTCATGGGAACGGAGCGAGGAGCGGCGCAGGCGCAAGGAAGCCATCTACGGTACGGCCTCCTACGTACTCCTCTTCTGCTGTGCGGCGGTCGCGGCCGCCCTTTCCTTCAAGGGTCTGGTCGGCTTCGGTGAGCAGAACCTGGGCCTGTCCAACGGCTGGCAGTACCTCGTGCCGTTCGGCCTGGACGGCGCGGCCATGTTCTGTTCCGTCCTCGCGGTGCGCGAGGCCAGCCACGGCGACGCGGCCCTCGGCTCCCGGATCCTCGTGTGGACGTTCGCGGGCGCCGCTGCCTGGTTCAACTGGGTGCACGCGCCCAGGGGGCTGAGCCACGACGGCGCCCCGCACTTCTTCGCGGGCATGTCCCTCTCCGCGGCCGTGCTGTTCGACCGGGCGCTGAAGCAGACCCGCCGGGCCGCCCTGCGCGAGCAGGGCCTGGTGCCGCGTCCGCTGCCGCAGATCCGCATCGTCCGCTGGCTGCGCGCGCCCCGCGAGACCTACAGGGCCTGGTCCCTGATGCTGCTGGAGAACGTGCGCAGCCTGGACGAGGCCGTCGACGAGGTCCGCGACGACAAGCGGCAGAAGGAAGAGGCCCGGCTGCGCAGGCGTGAGCAGCAGCGCTTGGAGCGGGCCCAGCTCAAGGCCATCAGCCGCGGCACCCGTGGCTTCGGGCGTGGCGGCCGGCAGGTCGAGGTGCAGGCGGTGGAGCGTGGCTCCTCTCAGGTTTCCGCGGAGCCTGCCATAGCGGCGCCGGAACTGCCCGTACGCTCTCGGCCCTCTCTTCAGCCGGTCCGCAAAGGGGCTGACCCGATCACCGTCGATCTGACCGCGGAGGACGACACAATGGCGCTGCCGCGCCTCGACTCGCTGGAGCGCAAGCTCAAGGATCTGGAGCAGCAGTTCGGCTAGGACTCGGTCCGGTCAGGGCCGGTTCGGCCGGGACCGGCCACCACGGGGCGGGGGCGTAACCACACGGTTCACGCCCCCGCCCCGTTCACACCTCCACGCCTTCGCAGGCCCGCCTCGTCGCAGGATCGCTCCGTTCGCGGGGCCGCCCTGCGCAGGCCACCCCACTCCCGCACCCACCCCTGTGCAAGCCACCCCACTCCCGCACGCACCCCCTTCGCGGGCCAACCGGCCAGGGCCGCCGTGCCGTTCGTGGGTCGTGTTGTTCAGGCGGCTTCTGCGGCGAGTTCGAACCACACCGACTTGCCGACGCCGTGCGGTCGTACGCCCCACGCGTCCGCGAGGGACTGCACCAGGAGCAGGCCCCGGCCATGCGTGGCTTCGTCGGCGGACGGCGCCCGCAGCACCGGCCTGCGGGCCACGAAGTCCCTTACCTCCACCCGCAGTCCGCGCGGTCCGACGACCGCCGTCAGGACAGCGTCCCGGTCGGTGTGCACGAGTGCGTTGGTGACCAGTTCGCTGGTGAGGAGTTCCGCTATCTCGGAGCGGCCCGGTTTCCCCCAGTGCCGCAGGAGTTTCCGCAGTTCCCTGCGCGCCTCGGGCACGGCCCGCAGGTTCGCCCGGCCGAGACTGCGCCGCAGTTGCGGCGCCTGCGCCCGGTCGGTGCCGTCGTCGGTGCCTTCTCTCGTCGCCTTCCCCGAGGAGCCCCTGATGACCACGGGACCGCCCCCTCGTACCTGCTTTCTCATGTCCCCCGCCCGCACGCCGTCGTCGTTGCCCCTCCTGGTCGAACACGTTCACGGGGATCCATGCCCCATGAGCCCTGGGCCAGTCCTGGCCTACCGTCGACGACCAGCGGTTCGGCCATGGCGGTACGGCGCCGTCACGGCGGCCCGGACGCCACGGGCACCGTGATCCGGCCACCGAGAGGGCGGTAGGACGCCACGAACGCTGCGACACAACGAGCCGGGACATCCTCCGCCCGGCGCTGACGTCCAGTCAGTGCAGTTGAATCTGTCCGGAATCGATCGCCCTGCCGCGCCGTCACGTCCGTTCAGGGCGGGGGATGTTCCGCAGGTTCGAGCGGGCCGTCTGAGACGGTCGGCTCGCGGTTCCATGAATCCAGGGGCCGCGGTCACGCCTCCCAGACGGCGGCGACCGTACGGTCGTCCGCGTATCCCTTGACCCGCACCTGGGTGTCCGCGAGGAACGCAGCCAGGCCGGGCGGGCTGCCGCCGGACCAGCGCCGGGCCAGATAGGCGCAGAGGGCGGGCTCGCCGCGCAGCGGTTCCGCCAGGCCGCCGCTGCACATCAGCAGCGCGTCACCCGGGCGGGCGACGGAGGCCCGGAAGCGGAAGGGTTCACGGGGCGGCTCGGGGGCGGGCTCGTAGGGGCTGGGCGGCGTCGGTATCCCCAGGTCCATCGTGAGCCGGTCGCCGTCGGGCGTCTCGGCGGGCGGCGACCCGAAGCCGAGCACGGCGTCACCGGTGGTGTCGGCGGTGCTGACCTGCGGCTCGATGTCCTGCCAGGCGCCGTCCCTGAGCCGGAAAAGGCCGCCCTCGCCGATGCCGAAGAAGATGCGCGTACGGCAGTCGGGGCGGACCGGCAGCAGCAGGCAGCGCAGACCGGCCGCGTACTCCTCCGGGTCGATGCCCTGCTCGGTGGCGCCGGCGCGGAGCTTGCCCAGGCTGCGGTCGGTGAGCCGGTGCAGGCCGGACTTCAGGTCGCCGCGGCGGCCCGCGTGGATGTCCTCGGCCAGCCGCTGATGACTGCGGCCCACGGCCTGGCCGATCCACCGGCACGCCTCGGCCGCGGCGCGGTGGGCGCCCGGGGTGGCCCGGGTGCCGGTCGCCATCGCGACGAGGATCAGCGCCTGTTCGCCGGTGCCGAACCGCGCGGTGAGCAGCGCGTCGCGGCGCGGTTCGCCCCGGTAGCGCGCGGAGTCGCCCCGCACGGATGCGGCCCGCAGGGTGCACACCCCGTACCGGGCACCGTCGAGCACGGTGTCGGCGACCAACTCGTCGAGACCGTCGGGGTCGGCGAGCGGCAGCGCGGTCGGCTCGGCGTCATAGGTGGGCGGCCCGGACCCGACGTACTCCACGCCCCACGCTGCCGCGCCCACCCCCTGTCCGATGCCGGGGCCCGCCGCGGTGCCCTCGGACTCCGGTGAGGCATCCCGGTCGTCGGGACCCGTCTGCTCCTGCGGGCCGCCGGCGGCGGGTCCCGTCGCGCCGAACACCCCTGCCTGCGGGGCGCTTTCGCCCAGTGCCCAGTGCGTGGGGGCCGTCGGCTCCGCCGGGCTCGCGGATGCCGCCCGCGGCGCGGCGGGATCGTCCTCGGGCGCGCGCTCCTGCGGGCCCGGGCGCTGCTGCGTCGCCGCCGGGAAGGCCGGCGGAGGCGGCGGGTCCGCGGGTGGTGGCTCACCGGGGGCCCCGGGCCGGGCCGGGCCGGCGTCCGGCACAGCGGAGGCATGTCCCGCCGGAGCCGTGTCCTCTCCCCCGAGACGGTCGTCTGCTCCCGCGCCGGCCGCGTCCGCGCGCCACTCGTCCGACCGGCCACCGGCGCCGGGCCCGGAATTTGGCGGGCCCGGCGGGCCCGGTGCGTCCTCGGACCCGGACCCGGGCCGGGCCCCGGGACGGGACTCGGAGGTGCCCCGGTCGGTGCCGGCCTCCGCGGCCGGTGGGCTCGGCACGCCGGGGCTGAGCGTGTGCGATGCCGAGGCGAAGCGGTCGTCCAGGGAATCGGTCGCGGGTGCGGGGCCCGTGTCCTGGGTGGAGTCGTCGTACAGCTGGCCCCACCAGTCGTCCGCGTCTCGGGCGGGCCCGCCCCCCTGCTGGCTCATGCCCTGATTGTCCACCGCACGGGGCCCCTGGAGAACAGGCATCGGGAAAACGGGCACGGGAAAAACGACGCACGCACCGCCTCGCACGGTGTGCCGGGCCAAGCGGTGAACTGCCGTACGGGAAGCGGCGCTAGCCGATCCAGGGGTATGTCGGGAGACGCCGGTAGCCGGTCCAGCCGTACTACGGGAAACGGCAGTAGCCGGTCCAGCCGTACGCCGGGCACCGTCGGCACCCGTCGCCGGGCGGCTCCACCCCCCACGGGAGAACCGCCCGGCGACATCCCGGTGGCCCGCTCGTGGACCACGGTCTGCGCGGCCGAACAGCAGATGATCGACTTCGCGGTGAGGCCACCATGGCAGAGTGACCGGTGGTGCGGCGACGATGTGCCGAGGCGGGTTTGCGCCGTGGCCGGTCTCCGCCACACCTGCCACGAGGGGTGGTCGTGTCGCCGGGGAGGGACGAGGGCTGATGCTGGCAGCGATAGGGCTGGACGAGACACACGAAACGGCGTACCGGGCACTGGTGTCCGTGGGCGCCGCCGACGTGCCCGATCTGGCACGCCGGCTGATGCTGGCCGAGCACGACACGGAGCGCGCCCTGCGCCGGCTGGAGCGGCACGGCCTCGCGGCCCAGTCGTCGGCCCGTCCGGGCCGCTGGGTGGCGGCGCCGCCGGGCGTCGCGCTGGGCGCGCTGCTCACGCAGCAGCGGCACGAGCTGGAGAAGGCCGAGCTGGCGGCGGCCCTGCTCGCCGAGGAGTACCGGGCGGCGGCGGCCGAGCCCGCCGTGCACGACCTGGTCGAGGTGGTGACCGGCGCCGCCGCGGTGGCCCAGCGCTTCCTGCAGATGCAACTGGCCGCGAGCGACGAGGTCTGTGCGCTGGTCACCGGCAATCCGATGGTCGTCTCCGGCATCGAGAACCATGCGGAGGAGCAGGCCGTCGGACGCGGCGTCCGCTACCGGGTGGTGGTCGAGCGCGCGGTGCTGGACCTGCCCGACGGGATCACCGAGCTGACGGCGGCCCTGGGCCGGGACGAGCAGGTGCGGGTGGTGGACGAGGTGCCGACCAAGCTGGTGGTGGCCGATCGTTCGCTGGCCATGGTGCCGCTCACCTCGCACAGCGCGGAGCCGGCCGCGCTCGTCGTGCACGCCAGCGGCCTGCTGGAGCTGGTGTACGGGCTGTTCGAGTCGGTGTGGCACCAGGCGCTGCCGCTCAGGCTGGGCGCGCGGGGGGTGTGCGAGCAGCGGCCGGAAGGCCCCGACGGCACCGATCTGGAGGTGCTGTCGCTGCTGCTCGCCGGGCTGACCGACGCGAGCGTCGCCAAGCAGCTGGACCTGGGCCTGCGGACCGTGCAGCGGCGGGTGAAGCGGCTGATGGAGCTGACCGGGGTGACGACCCGGCTGCAACTGGGCTGGCATGCCTACGAGCGCGGCTGGGTGGCCCGGGACGCCCGGGAGTGACGCGTACCTGCCCTGCGGGACCGGCCGCGGTCCGGCACGCTGGGCAGATGGGAGTGTGGGGACTCCTGCTGGTCGGCGTGGTGATGGCGCTCGGCCTGTGCGGGGTGCTGGTGCCCGGGGTGCCGGGGTCGTGGCTGGTGTGGGCCGCGGTGCTGTGGTGGGCGCTGCAGGATCCGCAGCCGCTCGCCTGGGCCGTTCTGGTGGGTGCCACCGGCGTGCTGTTGCTGTCCCAGGTGGTGCGCTGGGCGCTGCCGCCGCGACGGGTGTGGCAGGGCGGTGCGGCGCCGCGGGCGGGGGCGTACGCGGGGCTTGGGGCGTTCCTCGGTTTCTTCCTGGTGCCCGTGGTCGGGGCGATCCCCGGCTTTCTGGCCGGGGTCTATCTGCACGAGCGGCTGCGCCTCGGCCGCCACGGCGAGGCGGTGGCCGCGCTGCGCACGACGATGCGCTCGGGCGGCTCCGGCGTGCTGATGGAGCTGTTCAGCTGTCTGCTGATCATGGGCGCGTGGCTGGGCGCGGTGGTCTGGGGCTGACGCCGCGACCGTGCCCGGCGCGGCACGGAACGAGCCACCGGGCGCCGCGAGGGGTTCACCGCAGGGTGGCGAGGTCGATCGCGTCGGCCAGCGCCCGCATGCCCGCGTCGTTGAAGTGCAGATGGTCTCCGGGGTCGTAGGCGGGCCTGATCCGGCGGGGCTGTGCCGGGTCGCGGACGGCGGCGTCGAAGTCGGCGACGGCGTCGAAGGCGCCGCCGGTGCGGATGAAGGTGTTGATCCGCTGCCGTACGTCCTCGCGCGCGGCGGTGAAGGCGCCGTGGCCGCCGTACGGCGTGAGGGTGGCGCCGACCACCCGGATACCGAGGGTGTGCGCGCGGGAGACGATCGCGCGGTACGCGGTCTTGAAGTCGCCGACGTCGTCCGCCTGGGGTCTGCCGTTGATGTCGTTGATGCCTTCGAAGACGATCAGCACCCGGGCGCCCGACCGGGACAGGGCGTCGGCGTCCAGCCGGGACAGCGCGCTCGGCCCGGTGCCGTCGCGCAGCAGTCGGTTGCCGGCGATCCCGGCGTTCAGCACGCCCAGCCGGTGGGGCCTGAGGCGTTCGGCGAGCCGGTCGGGCCAGCGGCGGTCGGTGTCCGGGGTGGAGCCGGTGCCGTCGGTGAGGGAGTCCCCGAAGGCGACGACGCTGCCGGCGCCGCCGGTCACGAGCACGTCGACGCCGGTGACGTAGTACCAGTGGCTGGTGGTGGCCGTGTACGCCGAGCCGTCCTCGTCGGCCGCCCGGCCCGCGCCCTGCGGGGCGACGTAGCTGGTGCGCAGGGCGGTGCGGTGGTAGGTGGCGGGTCCGCCGTCGGTGGGGGTGTGCACCGTGACGAGCAGATCGGCGGCGGCCGGCACGGCCAGCGGCACCGGATCGCTGACCATGTCGCCGCCGGCCGGGACCACGGTCGTGGGCGCGCCGCCGAAGGTCACGGTGCGCATCGTGCCGGGGACCGCGTCCGGGCCGGCCGCGGTCCGCAGCGCTACGGTGACCGCGCCGAGCGTCAGGGGTGCGGTGCCGAGCCGGTTGCTGAGGCGGATCCGCAGCAGCTGACCGCCGACGCTGAGGTGCACGACGTTGCGGACGGCGGCGCCGGGCAGCGCGGGGGCGGTGCCGGACGGGGCGGCCTCCCAGGTGCCGGTCCAGGAGCCCGGCAGGGACTCGATACGGACCGCCGTGGACACAGCCGTGGACACCGCCGTGCGCGCCGCCCCCGTCGCCGTGGCAGGCGCGATGGCTGTCGCCGCCCCCGTCTGTGGCGCCGCGCCCGTCGTACCGACCAGCGCCAGCAGCACCGCCGCGAGTACCCGCCCGGCCTTGACCATGTGTGCGCCCGCCCTTCCCGATGGCCCGCAGGAGCCGAAGGTGACACACGTCCGACGGGTACGCGGACAGCATCACCACGACACCACCCACCCGGCCCAGCGCGCGCATCAACCAACAACCCGAACCAAGCGGCGCACGCGGGCAGTTCACCCCGGCGACACGCACGAGCGGCACGCGCGGGCCGCTCGCGCGGGTAGCTCATGCGGGCAGTCCGCACAAACGGCTCGCGCGGGTGGCACGCGCGGGCGACTCGCGCGAGCAGCTCCACGCAGGCGGTCCGCACGGGCCCACCACGGCGACAACTACGCCCCGCTGATGCGGCGGCACTTCCGCAGCCACCGCAAGGTGTTGCTCGACCTGACCGAGCGGTTGATCGAGAACGACTGGCAGGACCTCATACGCGTGGTGCTCTCCATCCGCGAGGGCCGGCTGTCCCCAGCCGCGCCGCTGCGCAGGCTCGGCAACATCACCGGCAAGACCCGCCGCTCCGGGACCTGGCACCTCGACATGGAGCCGCCCGAGAACGAAGCGGTAGGGCGGCTGTGGACGGCCGCCTGACGTCTTCGAGCCGGGGGCCGGTTTCCCCAGACGGAGCGGCCACCCGACCGTCGGGCCCACGAGCCCGATCCGGCCGTCCGAGACACAGGCCACCGCCCCTAAATGCGGTCCCCACCCCGCCAGGGAATTCGATACTGTACGCATCTGCGCCAAGTGTGCTCTTGCACACGGCCATTGATGCGAAGCATGCCGCTCAAGGATTCACGGGGGAGAAGAATGCTGATCGAAACGGCTTTCAGTACACGGGATGTGCTCGCGCCTCACAATTTCTCGTGTTGGCGCGAGCACATTGCCCAGACGTACGTGCCGATGGACGTCGAAGGGAACCGCACAGCGGACACCACGGTGTCGCAGCGCGTCCTGGCACTGGGAGCCGTACAGCTGTGGACGATGGAGCACTCACCGATGACGCTGCGGCGAACGCGGAAGCTGATCCAGCAGTCCGACCCCGAGCTCTACCATCTCTCGCTCAACCTGCGCGGGACGATGGGGCTCGCCCGCTCCGATCACGAGACCGAATACGAACCGTACGACCTGGTTCTCCACGACACCTCACAGCCCCACCTCATACGGGCGACCACCAGCCACGGCGAGGACACAATCCTGGGAACAGGACTCTTCATTCCTCGGAAACTGCTGCCACTGCCAGAGAAGGCGATCGACTCACTGATCATGCAGCGGTTATCGGGGCGGGAAGGTATCGGGGCGCTGCTCGCCCAGTTCCTCACCCAGGTGACCCGGGACTCCGGCTCCTACCGGCCCGACGACGGACCCCGACTGGGAGTCGTGGCGGTGGACCTGCTCTCCGCACTGTTCGCCCATGCGCTCGACGCCGGCGACTCGCTCCTGCCAGAGAGCCACCGGCAGACCCTGGTCTTACGCATCCGGGCCTTTATCCAGGCGAACCTGCATGATCCACAACTGACCCCGCGGACCATCGCCGCCGTTCACAACATCTCCACCAGCTACCTTCACCGCCTCTTCCAGCACGAAGAAGAAACGGTCGCGGCCTGGATCCGCCGCCAGCGCCTGGAACGAGCCTGTCACGACCTTGCCGCCCCAGCGCTGCACGCTGCCCCCATCCACACCATCGCCGCCCGCTGGGGCTTCACCCACGCAGCCGACTTCACCCGCGCCTTCCGCACCGCCTATGGCATCCCGCCCAGGGACTACCGCAATAGCGCCCATGCTCGGTAGACGCTCAGCCAAGCAACTGTGGACTGCCGGCCAATGACATTTCCCTGACGGCCCTGCACTGTTGGAAGTGTCCACTCCACACACCGCGCGGACATGGCAAAGGCGTGCAGTCCGATCAAGATGGAGCGAGGGAGTCGACGTGAAATGACTGTCGGGCTGTGTCGAATAAGCTCGCGTTCTATCTCGTGAGGCTTTGGTCAGGCTTCGGCAGTGAACTGCCAGACATTCATCATCTTCCACGCAACGGATACAGGAGTACGTGTGTCGGTACGTTTTCAGCGCATAGCCGTCGTCTCCTTGGCTATGGCCCTCGCCCTCATCGGCATCTCCGCCCCCTCCGCCAGCGCCGCATTGATCACATGCCCGTACGAAGACACCGGTGCAGACTGGTATGGAACCTGCTACCGCTACACCGACGACGGCGACGCAGGTGGCGTCAGCGGATCAGCCGACATACGCAAATGGCAGAACGGCAGCGGATTCGCCTCGATCGATTTCGAAGCAAAAGGCGAAGTCGTCGAAATCAAGAACCAGGCCGGATGGCACATGGACTACACCGTGGAGTGGTACAACGGCAGCGAATGGGTTATCGCGATGTGGCGGACTCTCCAGCCTGGTGTGAGCGCGACCTGGAACCTCAGCATCGCCGAGGACAAGTTGGTGCGCATCCGCATCCGCGGAGCCTCCTCCCAAAGGCTCTACGTCAGCAACGACACTCTCAAGAGCTGATGCGGTAAAGAGAGCCTGGCAGCTTCCTGCGGCGACCGACCCCCCCCCGCTGGAGAAGCAGGGGAGGGTCGGTGTCGCCCGGCGCCGCACTTCGTATTGATCTCAACGGGAAGAGGGTGCCGGTGGCGACCTGGGGGCTGATCCTCGAGAAAACAAACGTGAAGCATTGGGACAGCTACATCACGGAGACACGCGTCTTGGCATATGTGGAAGGTACGTACGAAGAAGCTCTGGCGGAATTGGAGCGGCATGCTCGGCACTCAATGGCTCATCCCAAGAAGCGAAAGCGCCGTCGGCTCTTCCGCAACGGCGACGACTTCCTGATGGTCGTAGATGACGCCTGGCGGTCCTCGGGCATTCGGTACACGATCGCGGAGTTGCTGGAGGACACCGCCGCACCGGCGAAGCCGACGGATCCATGCGAGGCCACGATGAAGTCGACGGCCGGACGCGAGGCCACCAAGCCTGAGCCTGTGGACACGATGCCGCCGGCCTCGCCGTCCGAAGAGCGGTACCCCGACGGGGTGCCGGTCAAGCCGAAGTGGCTGGGCCGCGCTGATCTGCCGTGAGAAGCCGCTGGCGGCCTACGGCGCCTTTCCGGCGTATTCCGGTTGGCCTCCCTCCAGGGTGAGCAGCCAGGTCTTGCGGTCGAGGCCGCCGGCGTAGCCGGTCAGGGAGCCGTCCGCGCCGATCACCCGATGGCAGGGGCGCACGATCAGCAGCGGGTTGGCGCCGATCGCGCCGCCGACCGCCCGTACCGCGGCCCGTGGCGCGCCGATCCGCGCGGCGATCTCGCCGTACGTCGTGGTCGCCCCGTACGGAACGGAGTCGAGCGCGTCCCATACCCGCTCCCGGAACGCGGTGCCGTGTGTCCGCAGGTGCAGCCGGAACTCCTTCAACTCACCGGCGAAATAGGCGAAAAGCTGCTCCTCGGCCGCCCGGAACGGGCCGGGATCGCGCCGCCAGCCCTCGCCGACCGTGCGGCCGCCCTTCTGGCCGGGCACGGAGAGCGAGGTGAGCGCGCCGTCCGGGCCCGCGGTGAGCAGCAGCGGGCCGAGGGGCGCGGCCACGGTGGTCCAGTACGTCGGTTCCTGGGTCATGCCGTCGTGGACTTCCCTTCGGGATGCGGGTGTTGCGGGGCGTACGGGTCCGGCCCGGCGCCGAGGTCCCGTGCGGTCTCCAGGTGCCGCACGGCGTAGGAGCGCCAGGGCCGTCGGCCGTCCGGCATGTCGAGGCCGGGCGGGGCCACGTCGGGGTCGGCCAGGGCGCGGATCCGGATCGCGGCGGCGACGGCCGGGTCCAGGCCGGGCAGGGCGAGCAGCGCCTGCGTGGCCTCGTCCCGGTCCGCGCCGGGATCAAGCCGTACGGTGCCGTCGGCCAGCGCGGCGGTAAGCGCGCCCAGGGTGCCGCGCGGCTCGGCCTCGGCGAGCACGGCGGGCTCCGGGAACAGATGGGTGAGGCTGCCGCAGGGGGCGTCCAGCGCCTTGCCGTACCGCTGCACCAGCCGTTCGGACTCCGCGGGCCCGGCCAGCGCGCGCACCGCGAACTCGGCCGGGTCGGCGGCGCCGGGTGAGCGCAGCCCGGGCCGGGCGGCGACCAGCGGGGCGAGTCGTGCGTCGGCGCTCAGCCGTTCGTCGACCGCGTACGGATCGGCGTCCAGGTCGAAGAGCCGGCGCAGCCGCTGCACCGCCGTGGTCAGGTCCCGCGGATCGGTGAGGTGCAGCCGGGCGTCGAGCCAGCCGCCGGGGTGGGCGGCGGGCCCCGTCCGAGGGGACCGGGTGCGTTCCGCGACGGCGACGATGCCCGTGCCGTACGGCAGCCGCAGCGTACGCCGGTAGGTGCGGTCGCCGCGGGCGCCGCTGACCTCCTCGACCCCGCGCACGGCCTCGCGTGCGAGCAGGTCGAAGACGGCGGCGGCCTGGTAGGGCCCGCGGTGGGCGAGCCGCAGCGGTATCCCGGCGCCTGGGGTGGCACGCGGAGCCCGGCCCCCGCCGCGCTGCACTCCGCCCCCGCCGCGGGGCGCGGCGGCGCGCAGCCGGCTCGGGGTGGCCGCGTACACGGCCCGGATCGTGTCGTTGAACTGCCGCACACTGGCGAACCCGGAGGCGAACGCGATCTCGGTGATCGGCAGGTCGGTGGTCCGCAGCAGGACGCGCGCGGTGTGCGCCCGCTGCGCGCGGGCGAGCGCGACGGGTCCGGCGCCCAGCTCGGCGGTGAGCTGCCGCTGGACCTGTCGCGCGCTGTAGCCGAGCCGGTCGGCGAGCCCGGCGACGCCCTCGCGGTCCACGATGCCGTCGCCGATCAGCCGCATGGCACGGCCCACGACGTCCGCGCGCACGTTCCAGTCGGCGGAGCCTGGCACGGCGTCCGGGCGGCAGCGGCGGCACGCCCGGAAGCCGCGGCCCTGCGCGGCGGCGGCGGTCGTGAAGAACCGCACATTGCGCCGCTTCGGGGTCACGGCCGGGCAGCTGGGCCGGCAGTAGATCCCGGTCGTCTCGACGGCGAAGAAGAACTCCCCGTCGAACCGGGCGTCCCGGCTGCGCACGGCCTCGTACCTGGTGTCTTCGTCCATCACGTCATCCAGTGTGGGCGACGCGGGCGGGGGCGGCTGGCGGAAATCGGACGCGACGCTGCCGCCCCCGTCGGGTCACCGCAGGCGCCCCCGTTTGGCCTCCATCGCCGCCCGGCCCTGCGCGCCCTTCCGCTTCCAGTCCCGGCGCAGTTCGGCGCGCACCCGCGCGTCGGTCTTCGCGACGATCCACTGGTTCTCACGGATGAGCTTGCGGTAGCTGTCCAGGCGGCGGGCCGGCAGCCGGCCGGTCTCGACGGCGGCCGTGACCGCGCAGCCTGGCTCTCTGTCGTGCGCGCAGTCGTGGAAGCGGCATCCCCCGGCCAGTTCCTCGATCTCGGCGAAGACCTGTCCGACCCCGGTCTCGGCGTCGAAGAGCCCGACGCCGCGCAGCCCCGGCGTGTCGATGAGCACACCCCCGTGGGGCAGGGCGAGCAGATTGCGGGTGGTGGTCGTGTGCCGGCCCTTGCCGTCCACGTCCCGCGCGGCCTGTACGTCCATGACGTCCTCGCCGACCAGGGCGTTGGCGAGGGTCGACTTGCCCGCGCCGGACTGCCCGAGCAGCACGGAGGTGCCCGTGCCGACCAGTGCGAAGAGGGTGTCCAGGCCGTCCCCGTGCAGGGCGCTGACGCTCAGCACGGGAGCCCCGGGCGAGGTCGTCTCCACGTCCTCGACCAGGTGCGCGAGGGTCACCGGGTCGGGCACAAGGTCGGCCTTGGTGAGCACGACCACGGGCTGCGCGCCGGACTCCCAGGCCAGGGCCAGGAACCGTTCGATGCGGCCGAGGTCGAGTTCCAGGGCCAGCGAGACGGCGACGATCGCGTGGTCGACGTTGGCGGCGAGGATCTGCCCCTCGGACCGCTTGGACGAGGTGGAGCGCACGAAGGCGGTACGGCGCGGCAGCAGCGTTTGTACGTACCGCGGGTCGCCGCCTTCGGGGTCGACGGCGACCCAGTCACCCGTGCACACGACCTTCATCGGATCACGCGGGACGACGAACTCGGTATCGGCGCGGACGGTGCCGGTCGGGGTGACGACGTCACACTGGCCGCGGTCGACTCGGACGACACGACCGGGCAGGAGACCCTGCTCGGCGTACGGGACAAACTCGGCCTCCCAGCCTTCGTCCCAGCCATAACGGGCGAGAGGGTGTGAGGAAGCCGAAAGAGAAGACGGATTCAAGGGGGAAACCCTTCACAAGGGCGGCCCCGGCTGCGCGCGCTCACGGCGCGGAGGAAGGAAAAGGTCAGCCGGAGACCACGGAGGTGGAGTGGATGAACTTCTGGTTGCGGGCAGGGCCCATCACAGAGACAGCCATCGGTCACACCTCCCGTTCTTCACTCGGCCGACAGCGGCAGCGGACAGCCACCGCGACAAGCGCACTCACCATAGACGCACACACCCCCGGACGCCACCGAATTTCGACCGCGGCACCCATGTGAAGCAACGCTCCGGAGCGTGTGCGCCGGGGAGCCCACGGGTCATTCCATGCCGTAGAGCGTCTGCAGGTCGACCAGTTGGACATCAGGGTCCGCCTGTGCGGCCGCGTATGCCTTGTCGCTGAAGCCCGCGCCGCTGAGACACAGGAGTCGGGTACCGGTGGTGTCGTAGCGTCCCGCCTGGGTGATGAGGTCGCGGATGTGCTGGAGGCGTTCGATGTGGGCGATGCCCATCGTGTCGTTCCATTTGGCCTCGCCGAGGGCCAGGAGCGGCGGCCGTGATTCGTCGGCGATGCCGATGACCGCCACATCCACCTCGTGGCCGGTGCGGGCCTTGGGATCGTGCACCACACCGTGTCCGACCCGGGCGGGCAGACCGCCGATCATTGTGCCCCTACATCGACGGACGAGACAGCGTAAGATCATCGACCTGCTGGGCACCCATGAAGGCCGAGGACACGACGAACGGCTACGTCGCACGCAAGGGCCCCTGGAGGTTTCCTCGGGTTCGGAGCTTCTGCCGACGCTCGATCGGTTCTGGCCCCGACGGCTCCTCGTCCGACGGCAGACGGGCCCCTGCACAGAAAGGTCTTCGCGGCCCTGGTCCTCCCCGCAGGCCCGCCAGGGGCGGCCTTCCGCAGTGTCTGCTGGGCGGCCCCAGACCCTCATGGGCACCCCCGGCCAATCATACGTCGATGACCCTGGTGATGCCGCGTCCGGCGAGATGAGCGAGATCGTCCTGACGGCTGGACCGGACTATCGCGGGACGTGTGCCCTCGTCCACGAGCGAGAAGAAGCGCTCGGCGAACGACCAGCCGGGGGCTCGAGTGTCATCGAGGACCAGCGCGGTGGTGCGGGGCACAGGTGTGAGCGGCTTGTCGCGGAGACCGGAGATAAGGGTGGCCAGGCGCCGGCCGGCGGGCTTGACCTGGTTGTCGGTGGTCAGCAGCCCGAGGTCGTACTCCAGGTCAGCGAACCCGGCGAGGCTCCGATCGATGTCATGGGAGGCCCACCAGGTGATGCCCCACACATGGTCACAGGTCAGAGCAGCGGTGGTGAACGCCTCCGTGAAGTCCGCGATGCGGGCCGAGGGAATCCACTGGGGGGCGACGCCGAACTCCTGCAGCCACACGGGGCGACGAGTGTCCGCCTGGAATGCCTTGGCGAGTTCGAGGAGGTACTCGCCAAGGTGGTGGGCGGCGGTCGACGGGTACCCGTAACGCTTGAGGACCCCCGTGAACTCGATCCAGGCGTGAAGAGGTGTGGCGCTGCCGGTCCTGGCCAGTGCTTCGCGGCTGAACGGCGCGGAGTCGGTGAGCCAGGGCTCGTGATCGAATCCGGCGACGTGCATGCGTCCCGGCGCGACGCTTGCGCAGTGGTCCAGCAGACGCCTGGTCCAGGAATCTCCTTGTTCAGTGGTGATGCCGTTACCTGGATAGTGCCCCAGCACGTTGGGCTCGTTGGCGATGTCGAAGCCGAGGAACCGGGGGTGGGACGCGATGCGCTCGGCCATGGCGGTCAGCAGCTCGCACTGTGCGGAGACTGCCCGCGGGTCGGTGAACAGGTTGACGTCTTCGTGCTGCCAGGCGGGCCGGAAGTAGAAGCCGCTGAGCCACCCGTTGAGGACGGTGACGCTGACGTCGAGACCGCACTCGTCCGCCGTATCGAGCAATGCGACGAGGTGAGTGAGCGCTGTGGAGCTGATACGGCCGGGGTTGGGTTGGAACACCGGCCAGATGCAGTGGATCCGGATGTGATCCATGCCCAGACCTGCGATGGCACACAGATCAGTTGCCACGGCGGCGGGCTCCCAGTCCAGCCAGCTGTACCACCAGCCGCGCGAGGGTACGTAGTTGACGCCGAATCTCGGAGGTACGGCTGCTTCCTCGAAGACCGCGTCGATCGGTGAGCGCGAATCACTCATTGCTTGTACGTTCTTCCCGTGATGGTCGGACAGGGGCGGAGCGAGGGGGCGGCAGGGGTCATCGGATGACGTCTGCGGTGCATGCGAGTGCCGCCAGCTCGTCCCTGCGTGGTAGTCCTTCGCAGTCGCCGGGGACACTCACGGCGTACGCTCCGGCGGCGACGGCCGTGCGCAGACGCGTCAAGGGTTCTCCATAAGTGAAGGTGCGGGCGAACTCCAAAGGCCCGGTCTCAACGGCGTTGATGCTCACCTTGTGTGTGCTGCTGTGCGGGTTCACTGCTCGGTGGTTCTGATGCGCTCGGACCAGCCGAGTTGGAAGCCGAGCACGCCGGTGAGCACCTGTTGGAACTCTTCGAGGCGGTGCGGGTCGTTGCGGACCTTTCGGGGAGTCATGCCTGTGTTGAGGCAGTGCGCGGCCAGCGCCCCGGCCGCCTCGCCGATGTTCCACTCCACGGGGTGGAGGCGGTAGCAACCGTTGGTGATATGTGTCGTCCCGATGTTCTTGTTGGCCGGGAGCAGGTTCTCGACGCGCTGTGGGATCAGCGCGCCCAACGGGATCTGGAAGGGGTAATCGGCGATGTCGATGTACGGGCCGGGCCCGTCCGCACCCCCGGTGCTGGGGTGCAGGTCGATGCGGTAGGAGCCGAGACCGACGGAGTCAGGGAAGATCTCCGATCCGACCGGCAGCCCCTCCTGCTTGCGTGCGTCGACGCCTACATGCTGCTCCAGGACGGTGAACTCCGCCCGGATCCGGCGCGACTCACGGACGTAGGGGCGCATGGCCAGACCGTCTGCCGTTCCCAGTACGTCACCACGCGGACGCAGACCCCGGTAGCCGGTGCCTCCGTCCAGGCGTGGTGCTTCCGTCTGCATCCAGTAGAGGAAAGAGAGGCTCTGCTGACGGGAGGCCTCCAGGTGACGCTGCCGGGTCTCCTCGTCGACGCCGGTCAACGGGCCCGCCATGTAGTCGATTTGCGGCCAGTTCACCAGGGTGATGTCGCTCTGGTAGCGGCCCGGAGTGTGGTGGGCGACGTTGAAGATGCGGCGGTAGTTCCATCGGTCGGGCGCGGCGTGTCCTCGTGGCGAGTTCACGTGGTCGAAGAGCGCCTGGTGTCGAGGGGCGAGCGTGCGGGGATGCACGTCCTGCCAGGACAGCAAAGGACCCGGCCAGCAGTTCGGTCGGTAGTCACGCCAGAAGGCGTACTCGGCCGGGCGGTCGATCGTGAAGTCCTTGCCGGGGTGGTAGTCGACGGCGAAGCTCCAGGTGAAGGACTGCTGATCGAGCGGGTCGGCCGGTCCCTCCAGAGCGTGCGGTTCACCGGTCTCCTCGCGGCTCTCCGCTCCGGTGACGTGTTCGACACCGGCGAGGTCCAGCAGATCGCCCAGCTCCGTGGCGTCCAGGATGTAGGGGGCGCTCACCGTCAGTTCGGCGCCGGTCGCCCGGGAGCGCAATGTCACGGCACTCACCCGGTCACCGTCGGTTTGTGCGGACACCGGTTCGTGCTGCTCCAGCACGGTCAGCCGGCGATCGGCCCGGTACGGCGCGAGCATTTCCTCGACAGCGGCGACACCCACCCGAGGCTCGTGACAGACCGGGCTCACCGCTCCCCCGCCGGGATTCAGCAGCGGCGCTGTGCGGGCGTCCTCACTGAGGTCGTAGTTGCGTCGGTAGTAGGCACGGATGTTCTCCCGCAACCGCCGGTAGCTGCGGGTGGCCCCCTGCTCCTCGATCCAGGGGTGCTCGTCCGGTGGTACGGCCTGTGAGGTCATCTGGCCGCCGAGCCAGGGTGACTCCTCCGTCAGGACGACCCGCCGTCCGAGCCGGGCCACGGCGAGCGCGGCGGCCACGCCACCGAGGCCACCGCCCACCACAAGGACATCTGTCTCTTCCACCGGCGTGGGAAATCCATCTGAAGACATGGGTGTCTTCTCCTTTCTGAGGTTCTGTGCGCACGCCGCCTTCACCGGCGGCCGTCTGCGCACAGACAGGTGACAGGACTGGACGCGCAGCTGTCCGATTGCCCCGTCCCGGTCAGGCGAGGATCCTTGTCAGGAACCGGAACTGTTCCGCGGTCTGAAAGGCCCCGCCACCTTCGTGGCCGTTGAACTTCCACACTGTGATGTCCTTGTCCGTTCCGGCCCAGCGGTTGTAGGCCGCGAAGACGGTCGACGGCGGGCACACGGAGTCCATCAAGGCCACGGAGAACAATGCGGGTGCGGTCGCCCGTGCGGCGAGGTTGACGCCGTCGAAGTAGTCGAGCGTGTTGAACGCCTGCTCCTCGCTGAGGCGGTGTGTGCGGCAGTATGTCGCGACCTCGTTGTAGGGATTCGCGTCGGTGATCTCCACAGCTCGCCGGAAATGGCACAGGAACGGCACGTCGGCCATGACAGCGGCCACACCCCGGGCGAGCCCGGCGGCCGCGATGGCGATGCCTCCTCCCTGGCTGCCGCCCTGCAACGCGATCCGGTCGCCGTCGATTCGAGGATGCGCCGAGGCGATGTCCACGGCACGGACGGCATCGGTGAACAGCCGCCGGTAGTAATAGGTTTCCGGCGAACCGATGCCCTGGGTCAGCCGTCCCGGGGTGGACGGTTTTCCGGAGGGGTCCGGGTCCGGTGTCACGGCGTGGGCGAACCCTCCGCTGCCCTGGCCGCGGCTGTCCATGACGAGGTGTGCGTAGCCGGCCGCCGACCAGGTCAGATACTCGTGCGGCAGACCGCGGCCGCCGTTGTAGCCGATGAACTGCACCACGCACGGCAGGCGCCCCTGCGTATGCCGCGGCAGGATCAGCCAGGCGCGTACCGGCTGTCCTTCGTAGCCGCTGAAGGTTACGTCGAACACGTCCACGGTGCGCAGTCCGCTTTCGTACGGCTCGTAGCGCGCGGGCCACGCCGCGGTCCGGGCCCCGGCCACGGTGCGCTGCCAGAAGGCATCGAAATCGGCGGGCTCCGTGGGTTCAGGCCGGTAGGAACGCAGTTCGGCCAGGGGTTTGTCGACAAACATGGAAGGACTCTTTCGCTGGGGTGGCGGCGGGCCCAAGACATGGGCCCGCTGCCTCGGCCGGAGCACATGTGGGTGGCGGCTCCGTGAGTTGTCCCGGGCCGGCTTCGCTTTCGCGGGAGCCACTGATGGCTCCGGTGAACCGTGAGGGCAGGACTGCGCATGGCCCGAGCGGCCCCTTGGCGCTCGGGAGCCGCGCGAGCCGTGCCGGGCGGCGTCAGCCGGCGGCCGCGCCGAGGGGGCGTTCTTCGAGATCGGTCGTCGCTCGTGGAGTGAAGCCGAGCAGTCTGGTCGCCGCACTGGTGTCGATCGGCGTGCGACGGCCGGGGATCGGACGGCGCACCGGAGTGTTGGGGTGGTATGTAGCGATCAACTCCTCCGTCGGGTAGGGGGCGAGGATGTCCGGTGCCGCGGCGAACACGGCGTGGAAGCCCGTCAGCGGCTCGGTGACGGCATGCCACGCGGCCTTGGCGGCGTCGTCCACGTCGAGGTAGGCCCAGGAGTCCGCGGCTGCCGCACCGGGATCGTCGAGGGTCATCGCCAGCCGGTCGGCGAGCCTGGCCTGGTTGGATATGAAGGGATACCGGATGGCGACGACGCTCATGCCGTGCCGACGGCACATCATCTGCGCGGTGCCCTCATCGGCCAGCTTCGACAGCGCGTACGCGTCGGTGATCTGAAGCGGCAGTTGTTCGTCGATCGGGTAGTACGCGGGGTGCAGTGTCGTCGGGGCCCAGGGGATACCGAGGATCGAGTAACTGCTGGCGATCATCGCCCGGCCCACGCCCGCCTGCCCCGCCTCCTCAAGGACGACGAAGGTGGCGCGACTGTTGCCCGCGAACACCTCCAGGGGAGTGCCGTGGTGCGGAGACGGCCGGGCCGCGAGATGAATGACGGCATCCACACCGTCCAGAGCCAGGCGCACACTCGCCGGATCACCGGCGTCGCCGGTGACCACGCGGTCCACGGGCAGGTCACCGGGGTCGTCGAGAACGAGCGCGGTGGCTTCGACGCCCCGCGCGTGCAGCAGATCGATGACGGAACGACCGACCATCCCGGCGGCACCGGTCACCAGGACCCGCTGCGGCCGATGTGCCTCGCCGTTGGCGACGTCGCGCATCACGGGGCCTCGAGTCCGCCGTCGGGGCGGCGCACGCGCGCCGCCCAGGACTCGTGCAGGAACTTCGTCGGCGGGAACTGCGCCGCTGCCTTCTCGTCCAGGCCCACACCCCAACCAGGCTCCTCGGACGGGGTCAGGTGGCCGTCCTGCACAACCGGCGTGCCGGTGAAGACCTCGTGCGTGGCGTCGTTGTACTCGTGCGACTCCTGGAACCCGAAGGCAGGGGTGGAGATGTCAACGGCGAGGTTCGCCGCCACCCCCACCGGGGAGATGTCGCCGGGCGAGTGGAAGGCGGTCCTCACCCCGCACAGTTCCGCCAGTGCCACCAACTTGCGGGTGGGGGTCAGGCCGCCCACCGAGGAGGTGTGCAGCCGCAGCAGATCCACACCGCCGTCCTTCACCAGGCGGGCGGCGTCGGTCACCGATCCGATCTGCTCCCCCACCGCGATGGGTACCGGCGAGGCAGCACGGACTTCCGGCAGCCGGTCGTAGTGCTCGGGCGCGATGACGTCCTCCAGGAACGACAGCCCGTACGGTTCCAGTGCCCTTGCCAGCACCACCGCCTGCTTCGGTGTGAGGCGGCTGTGCACGTCGTGCATCAGGTTGATGCCCTGCCCGAGCCGCTCACGCGCGGCCGCGAACAACGCAGGTGTGCTGCGCACATAGCGCTCCACGTCCCAGCCGTCGGGGTACGGAGAACGGGGATAGCCGCCCGGCTGCCCCGGAGCGCCGTAGGCGCCCACACCCGGCTGGCCCGTCTGCAGGCGGACGTTGCGGTAGCCGCGGGCGATGAACTCCTCGGCCTGGTCCAAGGTGGCCTCGACGGTGGGAGCCGCGGCATGGGTGTAGACCTCGACCGCCGCCCGGGTACGCCCACCGAGCAACTCGTGCACCGGCAGGCCGGCACGCTTGCCCGCGATGTCCCACAGTGCCTGGTCGACGCCGGAGAGCGCGTTGTTCAGCACCGGCCCGTTGCGCCAGTACGACGAGTAGTGCACCAGCCTGGTGATGTCCTCGATGTCGGCCGGGTGACGGCCGATCACCAGCGGCGCGACATGTTTCTCCACCGCGGCGACCACGGCCTCGTAGCGCTGCGTGAAGGTGGCGCAGCCGAGCCCGTGGAGGCCGTCGTCGGAGGTGTCTACCCGTACGACGACCAGCGGCAGCCCCTCGGGGGCCGTGACGATCGCCCTCACTCGGGTGATGCGCAGGCGGTCACGGTGCGTCCACGGTGGACCGGCCTGCGGGAGAGCGCCCGTGGCATCCAGCAGACGGTCCGGGTGGTGCCCTGTCATGTGTGTCCTAAGTTCGGTGGGTTCTGTGTCCGCGTGAGGTTGGAGCCCCTTGCGGACTCTTCGGGTGCGGCTGAAGGCGTGTGCGTTGCCCGGGGTTCGTCGGCTCAGCCCTTGGTACCGGTGTCACCGCCGACGCCGTTGACCACTTGCCGCTGGAAGACGACGAACAACAGCAACGGCGGCACGCTCGCCAGGAGCAGACCGGCGATGAGCAGCCCTTGATCGGATGTCTTGGCGATCATGGGCAGGGCCACTGCGATGGGCTGCTTCTGCGGGTCGGTCAGGGCGATCAGTGGCCAGATGAACTCCTTCCAGGACGCGATGAGGGTGAACAGCGACACGACGGCCAGGACCGGCCGGGACATCGGCAGCACGATGCGCCACAGCAGAGTCAGCGGGCCGGCGCCGTCCACTCGTGCCGCCTCGTACAGTTCGGCGGGGATGCCGTCGAAGAAACGCTTGACCAGCAGCACGTTGAACGCGTTGGCACCGGCGGGCAGCCAGACGGCCCAGAACGAGTTGATGAGATTCACCCCGAGGCCCGGCATGTGCTGCGCGGTGAGGTAGAGCGGGACCAGGCTGACCGTTGCGGGGACCAGCAGCGTGGCCAGCACCATGGCGTACAGCACCTTGCCGTAGCGGGGCTTGAGCACGGACAGCGCGAAACCGGCACTGGTCGACACGATCAGCTGTACGACCAGGCAACCCGCGGCGAGATACACGCTGTTGAGCAGATAGCGGCCGATCTCCAGACTGGTCAGTGCCTCGCTCAGATTGCCGAAACGAGTCTCGGAGGGCCACAGTGACAGCGGGTGCGCCACGATGTCGCCCGACGGGGAGACGGCCGCCTTGATCATCCAGAGGATCGGCCCGGCGCAGAAGAGCAGCAGCAACACGAGGACGACGATCTCGGTGGCCCGCAGGCCGACCCGCATCAGCGGCCTTCGCCGGTCGTGCGGCGAGATCAGTCGGCTCACCGGCTCCCTCGCCGCGCCCTTGGCGGGCCGCTCGGACGTCTGCCGCACGCTGCCGTCGGTGATGAGGCTCATGAGGTGCTCCAGCGGCGGGTGGTCCAGAGGTACACGGCGGACAGCAGGGACAGCGCCACCGCCAGCAGCATGGACATGGCGCTTGCGGCGCCGTAGTCGCCGTCGACGAAGGCGTAGCGGTAGATCAGAAGAAGCACGGTGACGGTGGCGTTCTCCGGGCCGCCGTCCGTCATCAGGTACGGCTCGGCGAACACCTGCAACGTGCCGATGAGTTGCAGCAACAGGAGCAGGAGCACGGTGCCCCGTAGCTGAGGGAACGTGATGTGCCAGATCCTGCGCCAGATCCGCGCTCCGTCGGTCTCTGCGGCCTCATACAGCTCTGGCGGCACGCGCGTGATCGCGGCGAGGTAGATCAGGGTGGCCGATCCCATGCCGGCCCACGTCGCTTCGAGGACCAGGCTGAACATGGCCGAGTGTGTGGACTGCAGCCACGGGTAGGGGCCGAGGCCCACCATCCCCAGCACCGTGTTGAACAGGCCATGGTCCGGCTCGTAGAACATCTGCCACAGCAGCACACCCACTACCGGCGGCAGCATCACCGGCAGGTACACGAGATACCTGTACAACCCCGCGAGACGGCGCAGCGTCGACATCTGCACCGCGAGCAACAAGGGCAGCGGGAACCCGATGACCAGGGCGAGTCCGGCGAACAGCAGCGTGTTCTGCACCGCCGTCGCCAGCAGCGGATCATCAAGGATGCGCTGGAAGTTGCGCAGCCCCACCCACTGGGCCGGATCGACGAGGTTGGTCTGCTGAAAGGACAGTTCAAGTCCTCTGGCCACCGGCCACCAGGCGAAGTATCCGAAGCAGAACAACGCGGGCAGCAGGAACGCCAGCGCCACCACGTCGTTGTGCAGCCGACGGCGCACCGTGCGTGACGGGGCGTTCTTCGTCTCGTCGGCCGTCTTGCTCATCTGCCTCGGTACGCGGCTCCGCACGTCGAGCGACGTCACTGTCCGCGCTCCAGGTCTGCTGCCACCTGCTGTGCGGCCTTGTCCAGGAGCGCTGCCGGATCGGCGTCCTTCTTGGTGAGTACGGCCTGGACCACGGGGTCGAGAGCGGCGTAGACCTTCTGGGCTGCCACCGGCGGCTCGGGCAGCAGCTTCAGCTTGGCGTTTCCTTCGGTGTAGGGCCGGAAGTTGCCCTGCGGCACGTTTACGTACGGCTTGCGGGCCGCGGCGACCTTCTTCTGCACATCGTCGGAGAAGCCGGCCACCTCCGGCACTCCGATGAGATTCTTCGGATCGGCGGACAGCGCCTTGGCCTGCTCTGCGGCCGCCTTGGGGTCGTAGTACGGCTTCACGTACTTGAAGAGGATCCACTTGACGGCGGCTGCGGTCTGAGCCTGCGTGGCGCGGGCGTTGACCATGAACACCGAGCCGCCCAGTTGGGTGGCGTTGCCGCCGCCTTGCGGCAGCGCGGCGGCGCCGAAGTCCTTCAATGTGCCGCCGTACTGCTGCACGATCGGGGTGACCGCGCTGGGCCCGTCGAGGAACATGCCGACCTCGCCGGCGCCGAAACGGCGCCAGACGTCCTGCTGGTTCTGGAGCTGGTTGGTTCCCATCGAGTTGTCCACGAAGCGCATGTCGTGGAGGAGTCGGAGAGCGTCCCGGGTCGGCTGCCCGGTGAAGGCGGGAACGTACTTGCCGTCCTGCTTCTTCTCCATCGTGCCGCCGCGGGAGTAGGTCTGTGAGGTCAGGTGCCATCCACCGGTGTTGTTGGTGGTGGTCTCGGCGTAGCCGGCCTTGCCCGTCTTGTCGTGGACGGCTTTGGCCGCCCGGCGCACCTCCTCCCAGGTGGTGGGCGGCTTGTCGGGATCAAGACCGGCCTTGGCGAAGAGGGAGCGGTTGTAGACCAGCCCCACGCTGTACGCCCCCACGGGAGCGGTGAGGCCGTAGACCTTGCCGGTGGCCGCGTCCTTGTTGGGTGTCAGCAGCTTCGGGTTGTACTCGTTGTACTGCGGCCAGGACTTGAGGTCGGAGGTGAGGTCCTTGACCTGTCGCCGGGCGATCAGTCCCTGAGGCTCGGTGAGCGGTACCGTGATCACGGTCTCCGCGTTGCCGCCGGCCAGTTTCGCCGCGAAGGTCTGCGCGTCCCACGCGGCGTCGGTGGCCTTGACCGTGATGGCCGGGTTGGCCTTCTCGAATGCGGCGATCTGTGTCTGGAAGGACTTCCTCGCCGCGGGGGCGGACTTGGGCGGCAGCCCCTGCACCGTGATGGTGACCTTCCCGTCGCCCCTGTCGCCGTCGCCGGATGAACAAGCCGCGAGGGAACTCGTCAGTGCGCAGGCCATCGCGACAACGACGGCTCGGGCGAAGGAATTGCGTTGCTTGGGCTTGCTTCCACCGTCACGCGGATACAGCGGGTACGCCGAGCCGCCGAATTGCCGTTCAGGGGCGGACGGTGTCCGATGTGCGTTCATGTGGTGCTCCATACGTAGGTGGTGGTCGGTGAGCGCTTTTGACGGCGGAGCGAAGGGCGAGGAACCGGGCTTGGTGCGTCCTGGTGTGGGCGGGGCCCCCTGCGAACCTGAACGGCGGGCCCCGCCCGCTCGTTCGGTACCGGTGGCGGGGTCAGGAGGTCTGCGGGTGCAGGGCGTGGAACTTGGCGGAGTCCTTGCCGTCCGCGATGCCGCCGCCCCAGGCGATCCAACCGAGTCGGCCGGCGCCGTCGGCGTCGTTGACCACGAGGGACGAGGAGAACAGTCCGTCGGATGCCTGCGGTCCCCCGAGCGAGGTCCACGGCAGCGCGATCTCGTAGGTGGTGGTGTGGGCGTTCTCGTCCCGGGCTATGGCGACCTTGGCACCGTCGACCGAAGTGCGCGCGGGATCAACCGGGTCGAGCCATCGGTAGAGCTGCGGCCCGGACGAGGTGAGGGCTGCCCCGATCTCGTTCCACGAGGCCTGCTCACCGGGGCCGCCGCGGGCCACTGTGAACTGCACCGAGTCGCCCTGCCAGATCTCCGCGCCGGAGTGTGCCTGGTGCTGGACCCGGTCCGCGACGACGGCCGTGACGTAGAGATGGGAGGTGTCCGTGGTGTACCAGGCTTTGCCGCCGAAGCCGCTCGGCCGGCCGGCGCCCGATGTCACCGGGACAAACGCAGCGGCGTCCAGATCGATGCCGGGCCGCGCCGTCACGGCCAAGTCGGCGCTGCCGTCGACGTGCACGGTCGTGGACGGCACGGACTGGATGGCATCGCTCTCCAACTGACGCAGTGTGCCGCCGACTTGGTAGGTCGCGCCGCCGCTTGTCGTGGCGGTGGCCGACCACTTGGTGTCCGAGACGAGGGTGGGCAGCGGCGCGGAGAGCACGGCGGTTCCCTTCGCGGCCACGGACGCCCCTTCCAGGCCGGAACCCGTGGCGCTGCCGATCTTCCAGGTCACGCTCTGGATCGTGACGGGGGTGGATGCGGCGTTGGCCACACTCAGGCGCAGGGACTGTTTCCCGTCGTCCGTGACGGAGCGGACGCCGTCGAACGTGACGGGGTCCCGTACCTTACCCTCTGCCGACAGGCGCACGAACGGCTTGCCGTCCATCGTGACCGCCGCCCGGTAGACAACCGTCGAGGGGCTCGACTGTGCGGGCAGGGAGATGGTGACGTCGCGGCTGGCACCGGCCGGGACGCGAGCGGTGGCAGATGTGTGCCCCACCGTCAGCCGGAACTCGTGCGACCGGGAGGTGTCGGGATTCTGCACCGTCCACTGTGCCCTGGCGCTCTCATGGGTGATGGTCGGCTCGACGACGAACTTGTCCGCGGTCGCGGTGGGCGCGCCGAGGGCTCCCCGGATCCAGAGGGGCGACACGCCTGCCTGCACGGTGATCTTTCCGTCGATCGGACTCACCACATGGGAGGCACCGCTCATGTCGGTGACCAGGACGTTCCCGGTGGCGCCAGGAAAGGCCAGGGTGGTGGCCTTGTCTGCCCACACCGCCTGCACCCTTTGGCCGTCGGCGGTCCGGTAGCGCAGATCCGTGACGCCGCTGGGGGTGGTGACCGGCGCGAGGGGCTCGGCCCCTGCCAGTTGACGCGTCGCCGTGGCCCAGGCAGCGAAGGCCGGCTTCGGCGTGTAGGCGCCGAGCGTATTGGTTCCGCTGTGGATCAGTCCGAAGTTGTGCTCGGTGTTCGACGGGTCGTCACCGTCGTCGATGAGGTCGTAGACGTAGTACTTCGCCACGCCGTGGAAGGTCGCGATCGCGGCCGCCTTGGCCGTGTTGCGGGCCTGGTCGACCTCGCTCACGGCCCGTACATCGGTCCCGGTGGGCCAACCGTTCTCGGTGATCCACAAGGGTTTGTCGGCACCGTTGTTGTACTTGCGCACGAGTGACTGCACCGCGGTGATCCGCGGCCCCAACCCGTCAGCGGACGCGGGCCAGTTGTAGGGGTGGGCGATGACCGCGTCGACGTAGGCCAGCGCGCCCTTCTGGAACGTCGTCTCCAGCCAGGACGTCGACAGGTTCGCCACTGCCGGGCCGAGCACCGGTACCGACGGGTCGGCGGCCTTGATCGCGCTCGACGCCGCCTTCAGCAGCGCGACATAGTTCTCGGGGTCCCTGGTGGCGTTGTGTCCGGTGCCCACATCCCACTCGTTCCAGACCTCGATGCCGGCGATATGCGCACCGAACTCCTTGGCCATACCGGCCGCGTACTTCGCGAACGCGGCGCGTCCCGCGTCCGTGGTGGGGCCCTGACCGCCGTCGTAGAAGTTGTTGCCGTAGTCGGCGACCAGCAGCGGCCGGATGCCCTTCGCGAAGAGCGGGTCGAGATACTTGTGCGCGGCGGTCCAGTCCAGCACGCCCTTGGTGGTTTCGGCTGTGCCCCACATGGCCTCGTCCCGTACGGTCACCGCGCCGCTGGGCAGGATGAGCGCCTGGGTCGAGGTGTCCCGGCCGAACGCGTAGTGCGTCCCGACGCCGAAGCGGCCTGCGCCGGAGGGCGAGGCGGACACCGTGGCCAGCGTGGTGGTGGCCTTGTCACCGGACGTGTCGGTCGCCGTGAGCGAGTACCAGCCGTGGGGCACGCTCGCGGGGACGGTGATGGCTGCGGAACCGCCCGACGGGGCGACGGACCCGCTCTTGACGGTGACCCCGTCCGTGTCGCTGAGGGTCCAACGGACCAGCGGGTCAGTGGTGTTGGCCACGACGGTGCGGGGGACGGACGGCGCGAAGATGTTGCCCTTCACCGTCTGCTTCAGCGTGAGGGTGGCGGCGTCGGCTGCTGAAGCGCCTGCGGCAAGGCTCGTCGGCGCGGTGACGTATACGACGGATGCGGCCAGGGCGGCGCAGGCCGCCGTTGCGAGGCGCACGGTCTTCGGTGATGACGAACGTACGGAGCGGACGGATCTCCTCATGAATGGCCCTCAGAACGTGAGACCGGATGGGAAGTTGAACGGCTCAAAGCCAGAGGCAAACGTTTGCCTGAGGATGTTGCGGCGGGCGGAGCAGCGCTGTCAAGGGTTTGCGCGGTGGTAACCTCGTCCGATGTCTGTGCTGGCAGCAGCGGTTCACTCACTCCCATTCCTGGGGGGTCCATGGCTCCATCAGTGACATTGCACGATGTCGCGGCCCGTGCCGGGGTGCACTACTCGACCGCTTCCCGGGTGCTCAACGGTCAGGGCAATGTGTCACCGGCGACCCGGGAACGGATCCTCAAAGCCGCTCGTGACCTGGACTTCGTGCCCAATACCCAAGCGCTCTTCTTCGCTCGCGGAACCAGTCGCACCTTTGGCGTCCTGACGCAGGATGCCGCGGAGACCTTCGCGTTGCCGACCTTCGGCGGCGCCTCGCTCGCTCTCGGGGCGCATGACATCGCCATGCTGCACTACGACGCCGACGGGGATCTCTCGGCCCTGGAACGCATCACGGCGCGCATGCGATCCCGCAAGATCGAGGCACTGCTCGTCCTCGGCAAGGGCCCTGAGCAGCCGCTCAAGGTGGTGACGAGCGGCCTTCGTGTACCGGTCGCGTTCGCCTACGCGATCTCCGCGAACCGGACGGACGCCAGCTTTGTCACCGACGGCATCGGCGCCGGACGCATGGTGGCCGACCACCTGCTCGACCTCGGGCGTAGCCGCTTCGCCCATGTGACCACCAGCGCTTCATTGGCCGCCCGACAGCGACAGCAGGGCTTCGTCGACCGGTTGCGTGAACGGGGCACTCAGATGGTGGTCCGCCGGTCCCTGCACGGCGACTGGAGCCGTGGTTGGGGCGAGGAGGCAGCCCGACGCCTGCTGCCACGCATGGGTCAACTGGATGCGATCTTCTGCGGCAACGACGCGATCGCGCTGGGGGTGGAGTCCGCACTCACCCGTCACGGAGTCCGAGTGCCGGACGACATCGCCCTCGTCGGGTACGACAACACAGAGGGGAACAGCTGGCCCGGCGCGAGGTACCCGCGCCGCCAGCACCTGACTACGGTCGAACCACGGCTCGGCGAGATCGGCCGCCGCGCCGTCGAGGCCCTGGTGGCGGCAGCGGCAGGGACCGCGCCGCTCCCCCGCGGCCCACAGCCCGTGCCGGGCGAGCTGATCGTGGGAGAGACCACCGCGCCGGGCACCTGAGCCCCACCGGAGTCGACGGCCATGGCGGGTGTGACATGTACAGCGGGAGGCCCAGCATCATGAAAACGTTCCCGTGATTGCAGCAAGGTCGGCGTCCGAGCAGCGTCGACGCCATCCAGACCCCGCGAACTTCTTTCTACCGAAGGGACGTTGTGTGCGAGGAGTGCTCTTGACACGTCCGGGAACGTTCGCAAGGATCCTCAGCGCCGACGGTCCGGAGTCGACCTCCGGCCGCGGTGCGGCAATGAGGAGCCATCAGTGCCAGTCACGATCCGCGAGGTGGCGAGCGCCGTCGAACTGCTCCTGGAAGCAGTCAACGGCCGTACGAACGGCACCGTGAGCCCCTGCGCGGAGATCGATTCCCGCCTGGTTCCGCGCGCCTCCACCGGTCCCGCACGCATGCGCTGAGCTACCCCGGCGCAAGAACTCGCTTCTTCGGCCCGATTTCACCCTCTGCGGCGGCGCACGCCGGCTTCGGCCTCGCCGCTCCCACGACTGAAGGTCTACTCGCCATGAGAAACGAAACGCCCGACACGACATCACTGTCGTCGAAGGCGGCCTGGCCGAAGCCGTCTGCTGCGCCGCGGCTTCTGCCTCCGGGCACCGGCAACCTCCGCTTTAGCCCTGGTCAGGGCCATGGACGGTCACACCGCTGTACCCGGGCCCGCACATGTGGGTGTCGGAGCCGTTGGAAGCCGACGCCCCGGAGACCTGGCTGAAGTCGTCGTGGCCGCGGCCGATGAGCCTGCGCCGCGTCGATGTCATCGCGGACGACGACGTCGACGAGGACCTGATCAACCCGCACCGTCACAGGACGCCGTTCGAGACGGTCCCGACGCTGCTGCGTGCTCACCACATCGAAGCACCCGGCCCCGCCGGCCTGTGGAGGAAACTGGGCCGAGTATCGGAGAACCGGCGGCGCCGGCACCCCCGGCTTCGGTTTCGCAGACGGACACATCTGGGCCGTGCACACCGCCTGGAGCGGCAACCATCGCCACTACGCCGAACAGGTCTTCACCGGTGAGCAGTTGATCGGAGGGGGTGAACTACTGTGGCCCGGCGAGGTACAACTCGGCCAAGGCGAGACCTACCACAGCCCCTGGCTGTACGCCGCCCACGGAGTGGGGCTGGACGCGGTCGCCCACCGCTTCCATCGTCACGTCCGAAGCCGCGCCGGGAACGTCTCGGCCGACCGGCCGGTGACGCTCAATGTCTGGGAAGCGGTCTACTTCGACCACGACCTCGGCCATCTGACCGAACTCGCCGAACGCGCGGCGGCGCTCGGCGTCGAGCGCTTCGTCCTCGACGACGGCTGGTTCGGCTCGCGCCGCGACGACACGTCGGGACTTGGCGATTGGGTCGTCTCCGAGGACGTGTGGCCCGATGGCCTGCACCCCCTGGTCAACCGGGTGCGCAGGCTCGGCATGCAGTTCGGTCTCTGGTTCGAACCGGAGATGATCAGTCCCGACAGTGATCTTGCCCGTGCACACCCGGACTGGATCATGTCCGCGCGAGCACACCTGCCGCTCGAAGCCCGGAACCAGCAGGTTCTCAACCTCACCGTCCCGGCAGCGTACGAACACATCCGCTCCCGGATCCTCGCCCTGCTGGATGAATACCCCATCGACTACATCAAGTGGGACCACAACCGCGACCTCATCGAGGCCGGGTCCCAGCACGACGAGGGGCGACCAGCCGTCCACGCCCAGACCCGAGCCTTCTACCGGCTCCTCGATGACGTCCGTGCCGCGCACCCGGGACTGGAGATCGAGTCCTGCTCCTCCGGCGGCGCACGCGTGGACCTGGAGGTCCTGGAGAGAACCGACCGCGTCTGGGCATCCGACAACATCGACCCCCACGACCGCCAGTCCGTGCTGCGCTGGACCACACAACTGCTCCCACCCGAATACATCGGCTCGCATATCGCCTCCGGACGCTCCCACGTCACCGGCCGCCACCACGACCTGGCCTTCCGGGCCGCGACGGCCGTCTTCGGTCATCTGGGTATCGAGTGGGACCTCACCCGGGCGACCGACGAGGAACTCGACGCCCTGCGCCGCTGGCTCGCGTACTACAAGAACGAACGACACCTTCTGCTCGCCGGCACCCTCGTACGCATCGACACCCCCGACACGCGCGTGTCCGCCCACGGTGTCGTCAACGATGACCGCTCCCGTGCGATCTTCGCCGTGGCAACCCTGGATTCCAGCTATCCCGATCCTCCGGCGCGCCTCAAGCTCCGCGGCCTCGACGCCTCCCGGGCCTACCGGATACGTCCCGTCTTCCCAGGACCCACACCCTCAGGTCTGATTCCCCCACTGTGGTGGGGGCAAGGCCACCAGGACGGCACGGTGTTCACCGGAGCCCCCTCGCACGCCCGCCCTCGCGACCACGTTTCCTTCGACGGGGCGGTACTGTCCGGGCAGGTGCTGCAGCAGGTAGGAGTGGCCATGCCGCGCCTGCACCCTGACCAGTCCGTCATCTACCACGTCGACCACTGTGCCCCTACCGGACACCCTGGGCAGCGTCGGTGAAGCGCTACCGTCCTGCCCAGGCAATCACCTGACCGCGCTCGACGAGCCGAGTCTGCAACGTGCCGACGTCGATGCCTTGCACGTCGGTCCGTTCACGCAACGCCTGCACCGCGGCAACCGCGGCGGATTCGGCCAGGACGCAGAAGACGGGTTCCATCCGAGTGGCCGCATAGGCTATGTGCGTGGCCGACAGGCATACCGGTATCAGCAGGTTGCCGCAGTCGGACCGCTGCGGGGTGATGGCGCGGTACGGGACCGGGTACGGCCGGCCGGTACCCAGGTGCCCACCGATGAACATGTCCCCTTCGGTCGCCACACCAAGCTGCCCGGTCTCCGGATGAGCACGCGGTATCCGTCGCGTCGGATAGACGTCCACGCCGAAGAGTGCGAGCCCGACACCGTCACTGGGGTCGGTCTTGTTGAGCACGTCCGCATGTGTGAGGGTGTATCTCCCGTCCAGCCGTCGCGCCACCCGCACATACAACTGCGGTGGCCAGCCGTCGGTGTCGGGGAAGACACTCGTGTCCAGTCCGTACTTCGCCGTCTCCTTCCTGAACTCCTCGGGCACGGCTGGATCCGTCGAAAGGAAATGGTGGAGCCCACGGAGATAGTCGATGTGGTGACGCCACAGCCGCGATCGGACATTCCAGTCGCCGTCCTGGTACCAACGGCTCACCCCGAGGGGAGCATTGGTGATCAGTGACGCCCGCTGGTAGTTGTACTCCCCCGAGTTGAGCCAGCCGGGAAAAATTCCTCGCAGCGATTCCATGTCCGGCCCCAGGTGTTCCACATACCGCTTCACCAACGCGAAGTCCTCGGCTGTGTAACCGTCGGGCGCAGTGATCTCAGCCCCGCGCGAGGGGTCCGCCGTGATGTAGAAGCGGAAGTTGTACGCCTGTGTGTAGTCGTCCGCGGCCCCGACGGGCAAGCCGTGATCCGGATCGAGCAGAGGCAGCAGTCCGCTCGTCCTGTCGCCTGGAACGACATACGGATCGACAGGTGCCCAGTTGGTGACGGTTCGCACGCCGGCGACGTCTTCGCCGTAGGCGTCTTGTGCTTCCCGTCCCGTGCGATAGGGAACGCCGGCCAGCGCCATCAGATCGCCCTCGTACGACGCGTCGATGAAGACCGACGCCTCTACGAGAGCATCGGGCGCCGCCAGCGAAGCCGGCAACGGCACTCCCCACCGGTCCGGCCCCGACGTCTCCAACTGGACGGCGGTGATGCGGTTGCCTTCCCTGTGCACCGCACGGACGCGGCGCTCGTAGATCACTTCGATGTCGTTGCTCTCGATCCACTCCTGGAACGCGAGCATGATGGCGCGAGGGTCGGTGCCGAACCCGAGGATCACCTCGCCCGTCAACCCGCCGGCCGCTGCGGGAACAGGGCAGTCCTGCTCGGGCTTGATGCCCGAGCCCAGCATGCCGCCGAGCCATCGACTCGGCTCGATCAGAATGACGGACGCGCCCTCCTGATGCGCCGTGATAGCGGCCGCACAACCCGCCGGCGTTCCCCCATAGACACAGATACTGGCTGCTGTCTTCATAGCCACCCACTGTGGCGCTGTGAGGCCCCGTGAGGGCATGGCAAATCCGATCACGGACATGTACTTTCTTGCCATGGTGACGCTGGACGGCTATCTGCTCGCGCCGCCCCAGGAACGGTTCAGCCGCAGTATCGACACCTACGAGGACTGGTGTCTGCTGATCCCCCGGACGGGGTCCTTCGCCTTCGCCGTCTCCGGCGGCGGGCAAGAGGTGGCACGCCTCGACGACATCGTGATGTGCCCGCCGGGAGGGTCTCTCTGGCGCCGGATGCAGGCTCCGACGTCGTTCTTCCACGCGCGCTTCAGTACCGATCTCGAACCACCCATCGGTCGCTCGCGGGTGGAGGACCACGACCGGCTCCGCACCGACTTCGCGATGCTCGAAGCGGCTCAGCGGCACGCCGACATGGTCGCTGCTCATGTCGTTGCCGACATCGTCCTGATGCTGTGCCGGCAACGCGACGCACCCGAGGACGAGTTGGTGCGGCAGGCCACTGCGTACCTCCGGACCCACTTCGCCTCTGCGGACCTTTCACTCGCTCATCTGGCCTTCGCACTCGGCATCAGCCCTGCACAGCTCTCCCGGCGTTTCCGGGCCGTGCACGGCGTCACACCGATCGCCTATCTCCGTACCGTTCGACTGCGGACGGCACAGCGCCTCCTGACCGAGTCGAACGACACTCTGCAAGTGATCGCCGAGCGTTGCGGCTTCCGAAGCGCCTTCTACTTCAGCCGAGTCTTCAGCAGGCACACCGGCGAATCGCCGTCTCGATACCGGCACCTCCCTCCAAAGACTCCCCATAGTGCGGGCAGAAAGGCGAGAGAGTCGGCGGCCGGTCCATGTCGAGGATGCCGTTCTCGGCCTGCGGGTTGACACGCCGGGCCAGGGCCAGGAACCGTTCGATGCGGCCGAGGTCGAGGTCGAGGGCGGGCGACACGGCGACGGTCGCGTGGTCGACGTCGGCGGCGAGGATCTGCCCCTCGGACCGCTTGGACGAGACGGAGCGCACGAAGGCGGTACGGCGCGGCAGCTACGCCCGTACGTAGCGCGGGGTGCCGCCGGGGTCGACGGCGACGCAGTCACCGGTGCACACGACCACAGCGGGTCGTGGGGTGACGAACGCGGTGTCGGCGCGCAGCGCACCGGCGGGGGTGATCACGTCGCACTGCCGCCGTCGACACGGGCGCCCCCGGCCGGGCGGCAGTACGCCGGCCGCGTGTGGGGTGGACTTCACAAGGTCGCCCCGGCTGTGCCGCGCGGACAGGCGCGGTGAGGTGAGTGGTGGTCGGCCGGTGGCAGGCTGCATGTGTCCCGCCCTGGGCCTGCCCCGTCAACCCGCTCTCCCTGGGTGATCGGTGGGCGGTGCCGGATGTGGGTCAATGGGCCGTGCAGGCATGTCCGTTGAGGGTGAAGGCGGACGGCGTCGAGTTCCTGCCGTGCCATGAGGCGAGGAAGCCGAAGCTGAGGTGGCCGCCCGCGGCGACTGACTTGTTGTAGTCGGCGGCGGTGGCGGTGACCCGGGCGCCGTGCTGGCTGAGGCTCGCGTCCCACATCTGGCTCACCTGCTGGCCGTCCCGGAAGGACCAGGAGACGCGCCAGTCGGCGAGGGCCTTCGCGGTGCTGATGGTGACAGTGGCCTGGAAGCCGTCGGGCCACTCGTTGACCTGCTCGTACGCGAACCGGCAGGCGGTCCCCGGCCAAGTCGCGGCATCCGAGCCGCGGGCGGTGGCCGCGGAGGTGCCCTGGGGTTCCGGGTCGGGGGCGTGGCCGGCCGACCCGGTCGGGCCGCCCATCGCGGTACCGGACGCGGAGGGCGCGGTGGAGCGGGCGGTGGGCACGGCGCGCGAGGGGTCCGCGGAAGGGAGCGGCACGCCGGGATCGGCGACCGGCTGCCGGTCGTCGGGGCGTGCGGTCCGGTCCTCGGCCGAGCCGCCGAAGGGCATCATCGACACACCGAGCGCCAGCAGGGACAGCAGGACGGCCGCGGCGAGCAGGCCGCCGCGCAGCAGACGGCCACGGCCGGTGCCCTCCTTCGGGTCCTCGCCCTCCCGGTCCGCCGGTGCCCCCGGGCGGCCGACGCCGAGCCTCACCTCGGCGGCCCGGCGGCGGCGCTCCAGATAGGCGAGGCCGCCCCAGCCGATGATCCCGCCGGTCAGCGCCGCGGGCAGCCCGCCGCCGTGCAGTCGCAGGCAGGCGGCGGCCTCCGCGCACTGGACACAGGTGGCCAGGTGCCGGGAGAGGTCGTCGGGGGTGTCGGTGGCGGGCGAGCGGGTGACCGCGTCGAGCAGCCGGGCGTAGCTGCGGCACTGCGCGTCCATCGGGGTGTCGAGGTGGGCGCGGTGGCAGCGGTCCCGGAACAGGGCCTGGACCTGGTCGAGTTCCTGGCTCGCGACATCCGGGTCGAGACCGAGCCGGCGGGCGACGACGGGCAGCGGCAGCGCCTCCACCTCGACCAGCCACAGCAGCGAGGCGTCCGCTTCCTGGAGGTCCCTGAGAGCGCGCAGGGCGATCGGGCGCAGCAGGGGCGGCCCGGTGTAGCGGGCGGCCTTGTCCGAGTTGAGCCACAGCCGGAGGTCGGGGTCGAGCCGGTGGCCGAGCCCGTCGGCCTCCCAGCCGGCGGCGGTGCTGCGGACGGCGGTCAGCAGCAGCGGGATCATGGGCAGCCGCGGTGCGCGCCGGCCCGCCCGCACCGGCGAGGACCCCACGGCGCGCGCCTCGCGCAGGCCCGTCGCGAACGCCTCGGTGGCCAGCTGGTTGGCCGTCTGGGCGCCGGACGTACACAGGTCGGCATAGGAGAGCACGGCATCCCAGTACTCGGCGAACAGCGCGGCCTCGGTGGCGTCCTGGGGGGTCGGCAGGTCGGGCATGGGTCTCCTGCATCCACGAACGAGGTCAACTCACCATATCGGCAATGGAGTTGGGGGGAACCTCGCGGAAGGGCCCGAGCTTTTCACGCTTTCGACACAACTGACAAGCGGCCTATTCAATTCTGGCTGCGGGCAGGGTACGGCGGGTCGTTCCGTCGTACGGTGCCGTGCGGCGCGGTCCGCCGCGAGCCACAACTCCGGCCTTCTGTACGGACGGCGACCGGGTTTTGACTCACCGTGGCACGCCGCCGGCCGCGCCCGCGTCGTGGCACCGCGTCTGTCTGTCCGCACCGGGCCCCTAACCGGCAGGCGGGCGCGGTCAGAGTTCGGCCGGTTCCTGCGCGGGGAGGCTGTCCATGAAGGAGCTGACGGAGAAAACGGCACGGCCGGGTCCGGGCGGGCCGTAGCCGGGCGGGGAGGACAGGCCGAAGTCGTCCATGGTGGCGCGGTAGGCCTCAAGGAGCCGGATGTGGTACTCCAGCGGGGCCCCCTGCGGGTTGGCCTTGCCGAGCGGGGTGGTGGGCTCCGGGCACCAGGTGGTGAAGCGGGGCGTGATCCCGTGCGACATGAAGAAGCGCAGGCCCTCGGTGGTGGACGCGATGGCCTCGTCGACGCTGGTGAAGCCGAACGGCTCGGCCATCTCAACGCCCGCCACGAAGTTCGGGATGACGTTGCGCGCGCCGAAGATCTCCGCCGAGTCGAGGATGCGCCGGTGCCACTCGTCGCGGCCGACGTAGCGTTCCTTGCCCGGGCAGTACAGCTCGAACAGCCTGCGGTCCCACACCTCGAAGTTGGGGTGGTAGATCTGCACGCCGTAGTCCTTGAAGCGCTGCACGTCGTCCTTGGGCAGCGCCTGCGCGACGACCTTGCCGATCCAGCGGCCCGGGAAGCGCTCCTCGATGGCCTTGGCGTAGTGGCCGTAGAAGTCGGCCTCGTCGCGCCCGGCGACCGTCTTGGTGATGGCGCCGCCGGTGAGCGTGTAGGCGGTGGACGCCTTCTGGGTGTCGTACCGGTCGATGATCTCCAGCGCCTCCAGGACCTCCTCGACGTCCTTCACGCCGGTGTAGGGCCGCCCGGCCGCCTTGTGCTGGCGCCAGTTGTGGTTGATGTCGCAGTACTGGCACTCCTCCTTCGCGCCGAAGTACTGGCAGACCCGGAAGACGGTCAGGTAGATCAGGTAGCCCCACTGGATGGTGGGGGCCACCTCCATCACGGACTTCCCGTTGGACAGGGTGTGCCGGTAGTACTCGGGCATCGGCGGGACGCCGACGTCGGCGATCCGCTTCCCGTCGAGGTAGAGGCCGAGCAGCCCCTCGTCGTCGGCGGCGACCCGGTACGGCGAGGACGGGTTCACCCGCACGGAGACCACGGTCCGGCGCAGGTCGTAGGGGCCGCCGGTGAGGATGATCTCCTCCGGTGGGCGGCGCAGCGCGGCCTCGCCCAGTTCCGGCAGGGTGCCGTGGTCGAAGGAGAAGATGAAGTACGACTTCGGTTTGACCTCGCCGTCCTCGTTGTCGGACAGGGCGGACGCGTCGAAGGCGACACCGCCCCGGAGCAGGTCCTCCTTGATGACGGCTTCCCGCGGTACATGCGGGAACCGCTCCATCAGATCCTCGACCAGCGCGGTACGGCTGCCCATCCCGTGTCTCCTCCCGGCTCAGGCGTTCGACTCCTCACGGTATGCCCCCGCCCGCACGCCCGACGTGCCGGGTCCCCCGCGCGCCGCACCGAGAAGAAACCGACCGGGCGCCCCGCGCCCCGCGGAGAAGAAACCGGCCGGCTGCCCCGCGCCCCGCGCCGAGACGGGAACGGCCAGGGTCCCGCGCCCCGTGCCGAGACGGGGGACGCCCGGGGGCCCCGCGCCCTCACCACCCCGGAAGAGGGCCGCCCGGCCACCCTGTGACACCAGTCACACCACGCGCACCTGCGCCGACCCGGACTCCCCCGGCCTGCGCCTCCTGCCGGCCCCTGAAGGCCAGCCCGCCCCACCGGGCCCCCGGCGGAACAGTGGCAGGGAGCGCCTTCTGGGGGCGGTGGCCAAGGTGCCGCTGGACGTAGCGGACTATCTGGCCGCGCTGGACGATCTGGCGGAACTGCTCAGGAACTCATGTGTGTGACGGCCTGGCGCACGACGTCCAGGTTGTAGTCGTCGATGTCGACGCGGGACAGTTCGTCGAGGGCCAGCCAGGCGTAGTCCTGGTCCGGCTCGGGCAGGGTGATGACCCGGGTCAGTGGCCGGACCAGGAAGTTGTCCTGCCAGTTCTTGACCTCGTGCCCGCGGTAGTCGCTGACGAAGGAGGATTCGCCGACCCGGCGGACGACCTCGCCGAGCAGGCCGGTCTCCTCCTTCAGTTCCCGCAGCGCGCCGTCCGCGGGGGTCTCCCCCGGCTCCAGCTTCCCGCACGGCACGCCCCACACCCGGGGCAGGAACCGTTCGCGTTCGCTGCGCCGCACCAGGAGCACCCGCTCCCGCTCGTCCAACACGACGGCGGCCGCCAGTCGCCTCTCGCCGGGGATCTCCAGGTCCATGGTTCCTCGGTCCCTCGCCGGTGCTGAGTCCAAAGGGTCTGATACCCAGCAAAGCACCCACCGTACCAGCGCGCGCCGGGCGGTTCAGTGCCCTCGCTCTCATCCGGCCGCGGCTGCGGAGCGGGCCGTCGCGTCTCATTCCGGTCCCCGCTCCAGCGCCTGTACGTCGTCGTACGAGGGCGTCGTACCGCGCGGGGCGCGCCCGCCCGCGATGTCGGCCATGGCGTCCAGGGCTGCGCCCAGCGCCCTGCGGTACAGCAGCGAACCGAGGCTGATCCGGCGTACGCCCAGGTCGGCGAGGTGGGGGACGGTGGGTCCGGTGGGCGAGTACAGGATGTTCAGGGGGACGTCGAGGTGCCGTACCAGGGCGGCGATCTCGTCAGCGTCGCTCAGGCCGGGCACGAACACGCCGTCCGCGCCCGCCCGTTGGTAGACATCCAGCCGCTTTCCTGTTCCCTGCCCGTCGCCCAGCCAGTAGGTGTCGGTCCGTGCGTTGACGAAGAGGCCGGGGGCGGCGGACTTGACGGCGGTGATCTTCGCGGCGTGCCGGTCCATGGGTCCGAGCCCGTCCTCCAGGTTGATGCCGACGGCCCCCACGGCCCACAACTGCCGTGCCAGCTCGGCCACTTCGTCGGGGTCGTCGCTGAAGCCGCCCTCCGCGTCGACGGAGAGCAGAAACGGCTCGGTACCGAGCGTCAGGGCGAGTCGGAGGGTGTGGTCGCGGGTCGCCGCCGCGCCGTCGGGCAGCCCGGCCGCCGCGGCGACACCGAGGCTCGTCGTGCCGATCGCCGCGAACCCGCGTGCGGCGAGGGCGGCGGCGGAGGCGTGGTCCCAGGCGTTGGGCAGCAGCAGGGGCGCACCCGGACGACGGTGCAGCTCGCCGAAGGACCGGGCCACTGCCGGCACCGTGTCCGGTGCGGTCACCGGTGCCGCTTCCCGTCCGGCGTCCTGTGCCGCTTCCCGTCCGGCGTCCTGTGCCGCTTCCCGTCCGGCGTCCTGTGCCGCTTCCCGTCCGGCGTTCTGTGCCGTTTCCCGTGCGATGTCGCTCATACGGCCGACGCTAGACCCGTGTCTCTTCGGCACCGGCCGAAAGGTCGTCCAGCTCTCCGGGCGGGCGGGACCGTGAGCGGGGTGGGCGACAGCATCATCGGGGAGGCCCTGCCGCTGATCGCGGTAGGGGTGCCGGACGCCGGCTCGACCGCCGCACGGGTCCGGACCATGTGCCGTGCCGCACGGGTCTGGTCGGCGGCTGTCCGGCCCGGTCAGGCCGGTGGTCGTCCGCCGTCGCCGCGGGCGTGGCGGGCGAGGCGGTCGGCGAACGCGCCGACGAGGTCGCGCAGTTCGGCGGGGCGCTCGATGACGAACGGCCGGTCGAGCGCGGCGAGCACCGGCGGCAGCCAGTCGAGGCGCTCCGCCCGCACCTCGACGCGTCGCCAGCGCTCGGCCGCTCGGTCCTCGCACGCCGCGGGCGCCTGCTCCACGAGGCGTGCGACGCCGGCTGGGAGGCGGGCGCGGATCTGCTCGACCGTGCCGTGGATCCGCAGGGTCACCTCGTGTCGGTACTCGGCCGTGGCGAACCCCGACAGCATGCGCTGCGCCGGACCGGGGCCCGTGGGCGCCTCGAACGAGCCGGGCAGGGTTCGCGCGTCCGCGATGCGATCGAGGCGGAAGGTCCGGTCCTCGCCGATCCCGGGGTCCGTGCCCGTGACGTACCACCGGCCCGCGTGGGCGACGATGCCGTACGCGTGCAGCGTGCGCTCGGTGCGCCGGCCGTGGCCGTCGGTGTATCTGAGCGAAACCGGCCTGCGGTGGCGCACCGCGTCGGCGAGGGTGAGCAGGACCCCGGCGTCCGGGCCGACGTCCGGGCCGGGCCGATCCGTGAAGTCGAGGGATTCCAGGAGCGTGTCGAGCCGGCCCGCCAGGTGCTTGGGCAGCACCCGCCGGATCTTGGCCGAAGCCGTCTCGCTCGCTGTGCGCTGTGTCGTCGTCAGCCCCGCCCGGCGGCCGGCGACCAGGCCGAGCAGCACGGCCAGCGCCTCGTCGTCGCTGAGCATGAGCGGCGGCAGCCGGTACCCGGGGGCGAGACGGTATCCGCCGTAGCGGCCGCGCACCGACTCCACGGGCACGTCGAGTTCGGTCAGCTGGTTCACGTACCGCCGCACGGTGCGCCCGTCGACGCCGAGCCGATCGGCGAGTTCGGCCACCGTCCGGGTACCGCCGGACTGCAGCAGTTCCAGGAGCGTCAGCACGCGTCCGGTGGGTCGAGGCATTTACGCACCCTAACGCGGATACCGGACTGGTTCTGTCCCCTATTTCTTCTAGCCTGCGAGGCCCGAGAACTTCATCAGCCGAGGAGATCACCATGGATTTCGTCTCGATCCGCATCATCACCGGCGACGTGGCGCGCCTCGTCGCCTTCTACGAGCGGGCCACGGGGGTGCGAGCGGCATGGGCCACGGAGGACTTCGCCGAACTGCGGACCCCGAAGGCCACCCTCGCGATCGCGAGCACCCGCACCGTCCCGCTGTTCGCGCCGGGCTCGGCCCGCCCGGCGGACAACAACAGCGTGATCACCGAGTTCCTCGTCGACGACGTGGACCGCGTGTACCGGAACCTGGGCGACGTCGTCGCCGACGTCGTCACCGAGCCCACCACGATGCCCTGGGGCAACCGCTCACTGCTGTTCCGCGACCCCGACGGCAACCTCGTCAACTTCTTCACCCCCGTCACCCCGGCAGCCGTCGAGAAGTTCGCCCGCTGACACCGGCCGCGCCCGGTGCGGCGACATCGGTCAGCTCCGCGCGGCGCGCCCGGCCGCCGGGGAGACGGTGGTCGCAGGGCGCCCGGCCGCCGAAGAGGCGGTGGTCGCGGCGCGCCCGGCCGCCGGGGAGACGGTGGTCGCAGGGCGCCCGGCCGGCGGGGAGACGGTAGTCGCAGGGCGCCCGGCCGCCGGGTAGACGGTGGTCGCGGTGCGGCGGAACTCGCTCGGGTTGATGCCCCGGACCCGTTTGAAGGCCGCGCTGAACCCGAACGGGTCGGAGTAGCCCACGGTGCGGGCGATGTCCGCGACGGTCGCGGCCTCCCGCTCGACCAGAAGATCGGCCGCGAGCGTCATGCGCCAGCGGGTGAGATAGGTCAGCGGCGGTTCGCCCACCAGGTCGGCGAACCGCTTGGCCAGCGTCGAACGCGACACCCCGGTGCGCTCGGCCAGCGCGGTGACCGTCCATGGTGCCGCCGGTTCGGCGTGCAGCAGACGCAGCGCGTCGCCGACCACCGGGTCCCGCTGGGCGGCCCACCAGACCGGGGGCTCACCGCCGGGCCGGTCGAACCACTCCCGCAGTGTGCAGACCAGCATCCAGTCCAGCAACCGGTCGAGTACGACCTGCCGGCCCGGTGCGTCGACGGCGACCTCGGCGGCGAGATGGTCCAGCACGGGGTCGGCCGTGCCCCCGGCGTCCACGCGCAGCACGACGGGCAGCGCGTCCAGCAGTCGGCGGCTGATCTCGCCGCGCACCGGATAGGCGCCGACGATCAGGGTCGTCGCACCGGGGCCGGCAGCGGCGTCCCCACCGGGGTCGTGCCAGCCGCGTCGGTGCCGGGTCCCGCCCTGCTCGGGCGTCGCGCAGTGCTCGCCGCACGCGACCGGTTCGGCCCGGGTGCCGACCTCGTCGACGAAGGTGAACGTCGCGGGGCCGCGCACGACGATCGTCTCGCGGGCGCGCAGCGGCTCGGGCGGACCGTGCTCCGGCACGATCCAGCCCGCTCCGGTCGGCACGGTGCACAGGGTCAGCGGCGCGCCGTCCACGAAGTGCAGTGCCCAGGGCGGGGACAGGGTCGAACTGCCGAACAACGAGCCGTGGGCCCGCACCCCACGGATCAGATCACTGAACACGTCCACCTCAGCGAGGTTAGACGCACACACAGGCGATCCGGCTTCTCACCTATGGGATCGTCCGAGCGGACCGGGTTCAATCGGCGTCATGAGCAACGACACCGCTGTCGTCCTCGGCGCGACGGGGGTTGCTTGCCGCTACGACGGATGGTCTCGCCATCGTGCTGGGACGGGCGCCCCGGGCCTTCGAGGACTACGCCGTGCGGGTCGCGGCGGCAAAAGCCTGGCGGCGATGACCGTCCGCGGAACCGTTTCCCCCATCATCGGAAGGACTGTGATGAGCACCGACGCCGGTTCGCTGACCGCCCAGGACCTCGAATTCCTCCGACGCCCCCTGTACGGCTTCCTGTCGGTGGCCGCGGGGCCGCTGCCGCCACAGCCCCGCCCGGTGTGGTTCGAGGCCACGGCCGAGGGCACGATCCAGTTGTTCACGGCCCCGGACTCGGTCAAGGTGCGGCGTCTGCGCCGCGACCCCCGCGCCTCGCTCGTCGTCGCCGCCCCGGTGGGCGAACGCGAGCGCTGGCTGTCGGTCGCGGGCCGCACCACGCTGGACGGCGACGGAGCCCACGATCTATGCGCCCGCCTTGCCGCCCGCTACTGGGACCTCACCGACCCGGTCCGCGCCGATGAACTCGCCGCAATCCTGGCCGCGGACCAGGTACGTCTCACCATCCACCCGGAATCCATAAGCCGCTACGTGCATTGAAACGGTGCGGGAGGAAACCGGGGTCGCCGGCCTGGGACGCCCCGGTTCCGGTCGGGGCGCCCCAGGGCTTCATCCCGCCCGCGCGGCGCCCCCGGGCACCAGACGCCGGGCGAGAAGCTCATCGCGGACCAAGGCCGGCGCAGCCGGTCGCGCCGTGCCTGCCCGTCGCTCGCGTGGGCGGGCGCCGCCGACAGGGCGTGCTCGGGGTGTGTACGGCCGGTACGGCGATGCGCAGACCGCTGATGCGTCTCACTGCACTCCCCTCCGTCACGGCGACAGGTCCGGCGGCTGGACCGTACCGCTCTCGACAAGCGCTTTCTAGACTACGTCGTCGGTCATGTGCCCGACGGGCGGCCCGGCCTGCTCCCTGAAACGCCGCTGCCGGCTGGTGTGCGGCATCGGTTAGCGTCGGGGCATGAGCAGCGACAGCACACCCCCGCTCGCCGCGGCGCTGCGCGCCGGAGCGGTCGTGCTCGACGGCGGCATGTCCAATCAGCTGGAGTCCGCGGGGCACGACCTGGGGGACGCGCTGTGGTCGGCGCGGCTGCTGGCCGAGCGGCCCGAGGCGGTCACCGAGGCGCACCTCGCCTACTTCAGGGCGGGCGCGAACGTGGCGATCACCGCCTCCTACCAGGCCACCTTCGAGGGCTTCGCACGGCGTGGGATCGGCCGGGAGGAGGCGGCCCGGCTGCTCGCGCTGAGCGTGGAGCTGGCCCGGGACGCCGCGCGGCGCGCCCGCGCCGAGGGGATCACGCGTCCGCTGTGGGTGGCCGCGTCGGCGGGGCCGTACGGCGCGATGCTCGCGGACGGCTCCGAGTACCGGGGCCGGTACGGGCTGAGCGTGGCGGAGCTGGAGCGCTTCCACCGGGCACGCCTGGAGGTGCTGGCCGGCGCCGCCCCCGACGTGCTGGCCCTGGAGACCGTTCCGGACGCCGATGAGGCGGCCGCCCTGCTGCGGGCGGTGCGCGGGCTCGGCGTGCCCGCCTGGCTGTCGTACACCGTGGACGGGGACCGCACCCGGGCCGGGCAGCCGTTGGCGGAGGCGTTCGCCCCGGCCGCGGACGCCGACGAGGTGATCGCGGTCGGCGTGAACTGCTGCGCCCCCAAGGACGTCGGCCGGGCGGTCCGGATCGCCGCGCGGGTCACCGGCAAGCCGGTCGTCGCCTACCCCAACAGCGGCGAGTCCTGGGACGCCGCGGCCCACGCCTGGGACGGCCGCGCCGGCTTCCGGGCCGAGCAGGTCGCGGAGTGGCGGGAGGAGGGCGCCCGGCTGATCGGCGGCTGCTGCCGGGTGGGACCACGGACCATCACGACGATCGCCCGCACCCTCACCCCCGCCTGAGCCCCCCACACACACCCACCCACCGACGGACTCAGGCGCAACCTGTACCCGCCCCACCCCCGCCAGTCCCATCACACCACCACAGGCGCCCCCGCCAGTTCCAGCACCACTGCGCACACCCCGCCCCGCCGATCCCTCCGCCGCGACACACGCCACCCCGCCAGTCCCAGCACAACCACGCGCACCCATCCCGGCCAGTCCCAGCCCCACCCGCACACATCACCCCCGCCAGTTCCAGCACCACTGCGCACCCTGTCCGCCATCAGATCCAGCGCAACCCCGCACACCCCGCCCCCGCCAGTCCCAGCGCCATCCCGCACACGTCGCCCCGCCAGTCCCAGCACCATCCCGCACACCTCGCCCCGCCAGTCCCAGCACCACCCCGCACACGCCGCCCCGCCGATCCCCCACCGCGACACGCAGCCCACCCCGCCGGTCCCAGCACAACCACACGCACCCATCCCGGCCAGTCCCAGCCCCACTGCACACCCCGGTCCGCCATCAGATCCAGCACAACGCCGCACACCTCGCCTCCGCCAGTCTCAGCAAGCACACCACCACAGGCGCGCCCGCCAGTCCCAGCGCCATCCCGCGCACGTCGCCCCGCCAGTCCCAGCACCATCCCGCACACCTCGCCCCGCCAGTCCCAGCACCACCCCGCACACGCCGCCCCGCCGATCCCCCACCGCGACACGCAGCCCACCCCGCCGGTCCCAGCACAACCACACGCACCCATCCCGGCCAGTCCCAGCCCCACTGCACACCCCGGTCCGCCATCAGATCCAGCGCAACCCCGCACACTCCCCCCTGCCGGTCCCAGCACAACCACGCGCACCCATCCCGGCCAGTCCCAGCCCCACTGCACACCCCGTCCGCCATCAGATCCAGCGCAACCCCGCACACTCCCCCCCGCCGGTCCCAGCGCAGCCACGCGCACCCGGTCGGCGTCGGGCTCAGCGCGGGTGTGCGCGCATCGTGCGGCGCAGTCGGCGTACCGCGGAGGCCACTTCCGTGCCGCGCACGGACGCCGCACCACCGACGGGGACGGACTCACGGACGTCACCGGCCGTCCACAGGGCCAGTTCGCGATCACGGGGACCGTACGCGGTGTACGGATCGCCGTCCCCGAAGACCCGCACCGGGTGACGGTCGTCCCAGGCCCGCCACCCGGGATCACCGCCGGCGGCGAACCGTACCCAGGCTCCGTGCATCGCGTCGCACAGTTCCCGCGGGCCGCCCTCGCCCGCCAGCTTCCGTGACTCGGGGTTGTCCCCGGTGTCGAAGACGAAGCCCAGTTCGAGGGCGTGGCAGGCGCCGAGGTCGGGCAGGTTGGAGGGCCAGGCGAACTCGTAGACGTGGCAGGAGCCGGGACGGGAGTCGGCCAGCCGGTGCAGCGGGCGGCGCAGCAGGTGGTCGGTGACCAACTGGCCGACGATCTCGGCGGTGCGGGCCTCGGGGTGCAGGGCGCGGTAGCCGCGCGGCACCTCGTGGCCGCAGTGGCAGCGGGCCATCGCGCCGGCCAGCGCGACCGGTCCGAGCCGGTCCACGTGGTCCATCAGTCCGCCGGGGACCAGCCACAGCCGGTACTCGTCGCGGGTCCAGCCGAGGAGCAGGTCGATGTCGCGCGCGGCGTGCCCCTCGGTCAGCGCCTCCAGCGGGTCACGCGGCACGAGGTCGCCGTCGACGACGATGCCGAAGGCGGGGCCGCCCAGGACGGGGCTGCTCAGCCGGCCCACCTCGGCCTGGGTACGCAGCAGCAGGTCCCGGTCGACGGCGGCGAAGGCCTCGGCCGTGGCGGGGATCTTCAGCCGGGTGGCCATGCGGCGCACCATGCGCCGTACCTTGTCCCGCTCGGCGGCCTCCGGCGGCCCGCTCTGCAGGACCGCCCGCCGCACCAGACCCTGGGTCTGCGGCGCGGCGATCAGCGCGCCGATGCTGATCGCCCCCGCCGACTGTCCGGCCAGGGTGATCCGGTCGGGGTCGCCGCCGAAGGCCGCGATCGAGGCGTGCACCCATTGCAGCGCGGCCAGTTGGTCGCGCAGTCCGGCGTTGGCGGGCGCGTCCGGGAACAGTCCGTACCCTTCGACGCCGAGCCGGTAGTTGAGGGAGACGAGGACGATGCCGTCGCGGGCGAAGGTGTGTCCGTCGTAGACGGGCACGGCGGCGGAGCCCCTGGTCAGGGCGCCGCCGTGCAGCCACACCAGGACCGGGAGACGGGCGCCGGGGCCGGGCTCGGGGGTCCATACGTTGAGGTTGAGGCAGTCGTCGCCGGGCACCTCCGGGTCGGACAGGTAGTGCGCGAACGCCTCCGAGTACGGCGGTTTCGGCGCGGTCGGCCCGAAGGCTCCCGCGTCCCGCACGCCGTCCCAGGGTGCGGGCGGCTCGGGCGGGCGGAACCGGCGGGGCCCGAAGGGCGGGGCCGCGTACGGGATGCCGCGGAACACCGCGACGCCGCGCTCGTATCTGCCGCGTACCGCCCCGTACGGCGTGGTGACCACGGGGCCCGCCTGGTCTGCTGTCATCCGCCCACCAGCTCCTCCCGCCGCGCGCTTGCACCGGTGACATCAGAGCACTCCATCGTCCGCCGGTATTCCGGGGCCGCGCAGTGCCCGGAGGGCTGTTCGGCGTACGCCGGGGTGGAGGGTGGCGCGCGAGGCGGGCGTGCCGGTGCCGACCGCGTCGGCGGTGGTCGACGGCCGCGAGGACGTGGCGCCGGAGACCCGCCGCCGGGTGAGCGAGGCCCTGGACCGGCTCGGCTCCCCGGCCGGGCCGTTCCCCGCACCGCCCCGCGCGCCCGGCGGTCCACTCGGCGGCGCGACCGATGTCGGTACGGCCGGGGCCCCGGGCTCCTCGCCGGTCGGGGCCCGGCCACGCGCCCGTGGTGTCTCGGTGGCCGGTCGGGGCGGCAAGCCGTGGGCGAATCGCTCTGCGGACGGGAGCGGGCAGCGGCTCGCCGCCGGCCGCTCGGAGAACGGTCCGCTGCGCAGCTGCGGCCGGGCGCCCTCGGGCGGGGGCCCTCGGACGTCCGGCCGTCGGCTCGGGCGGGGGCGGGTCAGTCCTCGTCGTCCGCGTCGCCCTCGCCCATGAGGGCCTGGATGGCGTCGACGGCGCTGCCGTCATGATCGCTGCCCGCGGTGCCGTGGCCGGTCTGGAGGTTCCCCGTGCGGTCGACCTCCAGGATCGAGTCGGACCGCGAGTTGTCGAGGACGGTGATCAGGCCCCCGTCCGCGACCGCGGGCGTGGCCGCGGCCCCGAGCAGCGCCGCGGCGACCACCGTCGCCGCGCGCAGCACGGGCAGGGCAGGCGTCATACGCCCACGCTCTCGGGCATCAGCCGGTCCCGGGCGATGTTCTGCTCCAGCAGCCGGGTGGACGCCTTGACGCCGACCCCGCTCGCCGCGTCCACCTCGGCCAACCGGCCGTCCGCCGCCTTGAGTTCGGTGAGCGCGGCGTCCATCGCCTCGTGGGCCGCGAACAGACACGGCGTGCTGTAGATCGCGACGTCCACGCCGAGGTCGGTCAGCTCGCCCAGCGACAGCCGGGGCGACTTGCCGCCCGCGATCTGGTTGAACAGCAGCGGCTTGTCGCCGACGACCTCGCGGATCCGGCGGATCCACGCCACGCTGCGCACCCCGTCGACCAGCACCACGTCGGCGTCGGTGGCGGCGAGCCGCTCGGCCCGGTGCAGGATGTCGTGCTCGTCGGTGGCGTCCGTACGGGCCACCACGACCAGGTCCTGGCGGGTCGCCAGCACCTTCTCCAGCTTCTCCAGGTACTCCTCCAGGGGCAGTACCTGCTTGCCGTCGGCGTGGCCGCAGCGCCGCGGGCGCTTCTGGTCCTCGAGGATCACCCCGGAGGCGCCGATCCGCTCCAGACCCTCGACGACGTGGCAGGCGACCTCGGGGTCGACGTAGCCGTCGTCGATGTCCACCAGCAGGTGGTGGTGCGGGAACGCGCCCCGCAGCCGCTGGACGAACGCGACCATGTCGGGCCAGGCGATGAACCCGATGTCCGGCAGGCCGTAGTACGAGGCCGCGAAGCCGAAGCCGGAGACGAACATCCCGTCGTAGTGCTTCGCCGCGATCGACGCCGAGTACATGTCGTACACGCCGATCAGTGGAGTGGTCTCCGGCGCGGCGATCCGCTCGCGCAGTTTCTTCCCATGGGTCACGGTCTGACTTCTTCCCGTAGGGGGTGGTTCCTTTACCAGGACAAGAGGATGTCTATGGGTTCACGTGACCTTCACCGTGCACGCGCTTTACTCACTCCATCGGCGTAAGCGGTTCACCGGAGAAACGTCACTGGTCACCATCGGCACGGGCCACCGCACGGCCCGCCGCTCTCGTCCCGTCTCGGCCCCGGCGCCCGGAGAGGTGTCCGATTCGTTCAAGACCGGGGGCCGCGCCCCGCCTACGGTGACGGCATGACTCCACGATTCGCCGTGATCGGCGTGGTCGCCTCCGACCTGGCCGCCTCGCTCGCCTTCTACCGCCGTCTCGGTCTTGACTTCCCCGCGGGAGCCGAGGAGCAGCCGCACGTCGAGGCGGAGCTGCCCGGCGGACTGGCCCTCGCCCTGGACACCGAGGAGACCGTCCGCTCCTTCCACCCCGGATGGCGCCCGCCGGCCGACGGGGGCCGGGTCGCGCTCGCCTTCCGGTGCGCCTCGCCGGCCGAGGTGGACGCCGTGTACCAGGACCTGGTGGACGCCGGGTACCACGGAGAGTTGAAGCCGTGGGACGCCTTCTGGGGACAGCGGTACGCCACCGTGCACGACCCCGACGGCAACGGTGTCGACCTGTTCGCGCCGCTACCCGCCGCCGAGTAGCCGCCCCAGCGGCATCCCCGCCAACTCCCGTACGTCCCGGGACAGATGGGGCTGGTCGGCATAGCCGGCCCGGATCGCGGTCTCGGCGAGCGGCACCCCGGACCGGGCCAGCCGCAGGGCCCGTTGCAGGCGCAGCACGCGGGCCAGCGTCTTCGGTCCGTAGCCGAAGGCGTTGCGGCTGCGGCGGTGCAACTGGCGGGCGCCGATGCCGAGTTCGTCGGCGGTGGCGGCCACCGGACGGCCCGCTTCCAGCGCCTCGACCAGGCGGGTCACCCAGTGCTCGGGGGGCGCCAGGTCCGCCGCCCGTTCCAGGGCGAGGTCCTCCAGCGCCGTCACCGGGTCGGCCGCCGCGTCGACGCGGGCGGTCAGGCGGCGCACCTGCGCGGCGGGCCACAGGTCGGCCAACTCCATCCGCTGGTCGCGCAGTTCGTGTGCGGGCACACCGAAGAACGCGGGCGCCGTGCCCGGCCGGAAGCGGAGGCCGGCCCAGCGGCGGGCCGGGCCATGGGACAGGTACGCACGGGTGTCCGGGCCCGCGACCAGCAGCCGGCCCTCGTTCCACAGCAGGTCCATGCAGCCGTCCGGCAGCACAGGCCGGCCGGCGGCGCCGTCCGGGGTGATGTGCCACACCACCGCGCCGGTCAGCCGGGCCGCCCGCTCCTCGTACACGCGGGTCAGATTACGCCGCCCGCCCCCGGCGCCCCTACGGGCCGACCCCGTACGCCCGTTCGAAGGCGGTGGCCAGGGGGGCGAAGCCCCCGACGCCGGGCACCGCTTCCAGCACGACCCGCCGCCCGCGACACCCCCGGGCACGGAGAAACTTCCCAGCCGCACGCCATCCCCAGGGGTATCCAGGGCCGGTCACCGACACCGGGACCGGGCCTGAACGGGGCGCCACCCGCGTGACACCGCCAGGCTCGGGAAAACCCCAGCCGCGGGGCAGCCAGGACGAGATTCGGGGGTGGGGGCGTTCAGGGCGTGATGAAACTGCGGTGGCGGCGCGGCCCCAGGCCCAGGCGTGGAGGGGATCAGGGCCGGTCACCGGCACCGGGACCGGGCCTGAACGGCCCCGCCGGGGTCGGGGAGGTCACCGGACGTAGGGGTAGCCGGGGGCGAAGTCCGTGGCGTGGGGGGCGCGTTACTTGTCCGGCGGGGAGGTGGGCTCGTTCGGCTTTGTCTGGGGGGTGTTCTTGGGGTGGGTGCGCAGGCGCGCGGTCACGTCTTCCGGGGGCAGGAAGCGGGACCAGCGTTCGGGGAACTCGGACGGCATGTCGGGGTCGTCCGGGTCGTCGGGATCCCCGACGGCGGCGGCCCTGGCCACGTACTCGGCGACCTGGGCCTCGCGCTGCCGCTCGTTGGCGGCGCGGGCCGCGGCCGTGGCGGCGGCCGGCCAGACCCGGTCGATCGCGGCGTTCACGGCGGCGCCGACGAGCACCGCGAACGCCGACACCCCGACCCACAACAGGACCGCCACCGCGGCGGCCAGGGAGCCGTAGATGGTGGCGCCCTCGATCGTGTGCGTCAGATAGATGCGCAGCAGGAAGCTGCCGAGGACCCACATCGCGAGGGCCACCAGCGCACCGGGCACATCCTCGATCCACGGCGAGCGCACGGGCACGGAGACGTGGTACAGGGTCGTCAGGAAGGCGATCGACAGCACGATCACGACGGGCCAGTACAGGACCTGCACCACCGTCTCCGACCAGGGCACGATCCGCACCACCGCGTCCGGCCCGGCCACCATCAGCGGCAGCGCCACCGAGCCGATCAGCAGCGCGACGATGAACAGCAGGAACGCCATCAGCCGGGTCCGGACGATGCCCCGGACGCCGTCGAGGCCGTACATCACGGTGATCGTGTCGATGAAGACGTTCACCGCGCGGGAGCCGGACCACAGCGCGAACAGGAAGCCGATGGAGATGACGTCGGGCCGGCCGCCCTGCATCACGTCGTGCAGGATCGGCTCGGCGATCTCCTTGACGCCCTTGTCCGACAGGACCGTGCGGGAGGCGTCCAGCAGATTGGTCTCCAGGCTCTGGATGGTGTCGGCGCCGGTCCAGTCGTCGACGTAGCCGAGCAGTCCGATCAGGCTCAGCAGCAGCGGCGGCACCGACAGCAGCGTGAAGAACGCCGCCTCGGCCGCCAGGCCCAGGATGCGGTACTCCAGGCATGAGTTGACGGTGTCCTTGAGCAGCAGCCAGGCGGTCCTCCGCTTGGAGACGTTCCGGTAGAGGGCGCGTGCCCGGTGGAGGCGCCCAGAAGGCCGCTCGGAGATATCACTTGCTGGCTGCACGAGCCAAAGGTATCCGCCGTGCCGCGTCGCACTCACCTTCCGGGGTCCGGCCGGGGCGGCCGACGGCCGGGCAGGACCTCGGGCGCCGTCCTTGTGTCACTGTGGTGCCCTCCGCCGTCGTCCCGGATAGGTTCGCAGACATGGCAGGCACTACCACCCACACCGTGACGAACCAGCCTCCGCCGCTGGTCGGCTACGACCTGTTCACCGCGGACCGCGCCCTCACGGAGGCGGTCGAGCGGCACACCGACCCCGCCCTGCTCGACGAGGTGCGCGCCGAACTGTCCGCGCTCGGCCGGTCCGCCGGCTCGGTCCAGGTGCAGGAGTGGGCGACGCAGGCGAACGAGAACCCGCCGCGGCTGCGCACCCACGACCGCTACGGCCACCGGATCGACGAGGTCGACTTCCACCCGGCCTGGCACCGGCTGCTGGGCAAGGGGATCTCCGCGGGGCTGACCACCGCCTGGGTCCGCCCGGCCGGACATGTACGACGGGCCGCCGGGTTCCTGGTCTGGACCCAGGCGGAGGCCGGCACCTGCTGTCCGCTGTCCATGACCCATGCCGCGGTGCCCGCGCTGCGCGCCGATCCCGCGCTCGCGGCGGAGTGGGAACCCCGGCTGACGTGCACGGTCTACGAGCGCGAGCTGCGGCCGGCCGGGGAGAAGCCCGGCGCCGTCTTCGGCATGGGGATGACCGAGAAGCAGGGCGGCAGCGACGTACGGGCCAACACGACGCGGGCCCGGCCGCTCGCCGAGGCCGGGACGTACGAGCTGACCGGGCACAAGTGGTTCTGCTCGGCGCCCATGTCCGACGGCTTCCTGGTGCTGGCGCAGGCCCCGCAGGGTCCGACCTGCTTCCTCGTCCCGCGGGTGCTGGCGGACGGCGGCCGCAACGTCTTCCTCCTCCAGCGACTCAAGGACAAGCTCGGCAACCGGTCGAACGCGTCCGCGGAGGTCGAGTTCGCGGGGACCTGGGCGCGCCGGGTGGGCGAGGAGGGGCGGGGGGTGGCGACGATCATCGAGATGGTCGCCGCGACCCGGATCGACTGCGTGCTCGGCTCGGCGGGGCTGATGCGGCAGGCGGTGGCCCAGGCGGTGCACCACTGCGCGCACCGCGAGGCCTTCGGCGGCAAGCTGGTCGACAAGCCGCTGATGCGCAATGTGCTGGCCGACCTCGCCCTGGAGTCGGAGGCGGCGACGGCGCTCGGGCTGCGGCTGGCCGCCGCCTGTGACGACGGGGGCGAGCAGGAGCGGGCGCTGCTGCGGCTCGCGGTGCCGGCCGCCAAGTACTGGGTGACCAAGCGGTGTGCGCCGGTGGTGGTGGAGGCGGCCGAGTGCCTGGGCGGCAACGGCTATGTCGAGGAGTCGGGGCTGCCCCGGCTGGTGCGCGAGTCGCCGCTCAACTCCGTGTGGGAGGGCGCCGGGAACGTGCAGGCGCTGGACGTGCTGCGGGCGCTCGCCCGCGAACCGCAGGCGCTGGACGCCTTCCTGCTGGAGGTGGGCCGGGCGCGCGGCGCGGACCAGCGGCTGGACGGGGCGGTGAAGGACCTGCTGACCGAACTCGGCGACCTGGAGAGCGCGGAGGGGCGGGCGCGGCGGCTGGTGGAGCGGATGGCGCTGGTGCTCCAGGGGTCGCTGCTGGTCCGGTACGCGCCGCCCGAGGTCGCCGACACGTTCTGCGCGTCGCGGCTGGGCGGCGACTGGGGCTCCGCCTTCGGGACCCTGCCGCCCTCGCTGGACCTGGCGGCGGTGGTGGACCGGGCGCGGCCGCGGTCCTGAGCGGCGGGCACGCGACGCGGGGGTGGTGCTGCGCCGACACGGCACCACCCCCGTCTCGGGCCCGTCAGGGGCCACGAGCGCCGCTCCGGGCGACGCACCTCAAGTTTTGGCCACCCTCCGGCCGATCACCAGGGTTGCAGGGGGTTGCAACTCGTCGGCGGCTGTGCGCGGAGGGTATGCGTCCGGCACGAGCGAACCGGCAGTATGGGAAACGGCAGCCGGATCGGAGACGAACGCCCGGATGACCTGCCGACGATCGCTCGATGCTTGCGGGAGGATCCCAGTGGCGCACCCGCCGATGACCGTGGCCCAGCTCGCCGCCGTGGACGCCGCGCAGGCTGCGCGGTTGCTCAACGAGGTGCGCGAGGCCACGCTGACGGGCCGGCGTGCGCGGCTCGCGCCCCGGCCGGTGATCGAGCAGTCCTGGGGGCGGATGCTGCGCGGCGGTGTCGACCCGGAGATCGGCTTCAGGCCGGAGCCGCTCAGCCGCGACGAGGTGCGGTCCCGACGGGAGGGGTCACCGCTCGCGCAGGTCCTGCCGGTGCTGCGCGAGGGGCTGCTTTCGGCCGTGGACAACGCCCAGCACATCATGGTGGTCGCGGACGCGGACGGCCGGGTGCTGTGGCGCGAGGGGTCCGCGTCGGTGCTGCGCAAGGCCGACGGTCTCGGTTTCGACCTGGGTGCCGACTGGCGGGAGGACGTCGTCGGCACCAACGGCGTGGGCACCCCGGCGGTGGTGGGCCGGCCCGTGCAGGTGTTCGCCGCCGAGCACTTCGTCCGCACGCATACCTCCTGGACCTGTGCGGGTGCCCCGATCACCGATCCGCGGGACGGCCGGCTGCTCGGGGTGGTGGATGTCAGCGGCCCGCTGGAGACCATGCATCCGGCCACGCTGGCGTGGGTCGCCTCGGTGGCGAAGCTGGCCGAGGCACGGCTGCGGGAGCAGCATCACGGGTCGCTGGAGCGGCTGCGCGCGGTGGCGGCGCCGGTGCTCGCGCGGCTGGCCGAGCGGGCCCTGGTAGTGGACGGGAACGGCTGGACGGCGGCGGTCACGGGGATGCCGTACACCCGGCGGGTGGCGCTGCCCAAGTCACTGACGGCGGGGCGGCGCTGGCTGCCGGGGCTCGGCGCCTGCCTGGTGGAACCGCTGGCCGGGGGCTGGCTGGTGCGCACGGTCGACGAGCAGCCGTCGCCCGCGGCGACCCGGGTGGTGCTGGATCTGGCGCGGCCGCACCGCCGGTCGGTGACGGTGTCCGCGGGTGCTTCCTCCTGGTCGCGGGAACTGAGTCTGCGGCACGCCGAGTTGCTCTATCTGCTGGCGGTGCGCCGGGACGGGCGCAGCGCGGCGGACCTGGCCGAGGACGTGTTCGGCGATCCGTCCCGCACGGTGACGGTGCGCGCGGAGCTGTCGCGGATACGACGCTATCTCGGGGCGCTCCTGTGCCATCGGCCGTATCGTTTCTGCGAGGACACCGAGGTCGAGCTGCTACTCCCGGACCAGAGCCGCGACCTGCTGCCGCACTCCACGGCCCCGGCGGTCACGGCGGCACGCGGGCGGTGAACGCGGGCGCGGGCGGTGAACGCGGGCGCGGGCGGTGAACGCGGGCGCGGGCGGTGAAAGGGTACGGCCAGTGGCATATGCGGCGCATCCGATTCGGCAGATCCGGCGGTATCTTCCGCATATTTGCAGGGTCTTCGGCCGCAGCGGCCCGCTCCTGCCGTAGCATCCCCCTACGGGCTTCCCCACCTGCTCCTCGGTCAACGTACGGACCATCAGGCGCAGTTGGCCCGTCTCGGGAGGAACTATGAAGCATCGCGGCAGACATCGCCGACGCAGGCGGGGCCAGGCGCTGCGCGGGGTCCTGGCCGGGGCCGCGCTCGCCCTCACCGCGGCCGCCACCCTGATCAGCGCCTCGCAGGCCACGGTCGCCGGCGACCCGGGCGCGCTCAAGCCGCTGGCCTCCGCCGCCGACACCGCGAAGCTGCGGCTCCAGGAGCGCCCGGTGCCGCGCCGGACCCTGGACCGGCTGGCCTCCGCGATGGGCCGCCCGGTCGGCGTCGACGCCGTCCTCAGGAGCGCGGACCGCAGGCTGCGCACCGCGGCCGAGTGCCCGGCCGACGACCGGGACACGCTGCCGGTCGCGCCGTCACCCCGGCACGCGTACTGCTGGGATCCCGCCGACACCGCCGTACGGGACTGGCGGACCGCTTCGGTGACCACCTCGGCGGACACGGACGACGACGGGCGGTGGGGCAAGCACCGCGTACTGCTCGCGGGCGCGACGCACAGCACCACGGATGGGCCGGCCGCCGACCGGGGCCTGGCCCGGGTCGCCTTCGTGGACGCCGACGACCCGGCCCGGCCCGCCTACCGCTGGGTGCTGCTCGTGGTGCCCACCGCCGACGGCCGCGACTACCGGGGCCTGTCCTCGCGGGTCTCCGGCATGGTCTGGTACCAGGACAAACTGCTGGTCACCACGGCCACCGACAGCACCGAAGCGCTCTATGTGTACGACCTGAACCGGATCCAGCGCAGCACGGTCGACGGCACGGCGATCGGCCGCGTACCGGGCGGCTGGTCGGCCGACGGCCACCGGTATGTGATGCCCGCCGTCGCCGCCTACCGCTACCCGGCGGGGCGGTGCACCGCTACCGGCTCCCCGTGCCCGGGCACGATCTCCCTGGACCGCGGCACGGCGCCGGACAGTCTGGTCGTCGGCGAGGAGACCGCCGCCGGCGGCGACCGGCGGGCCCGGCTGTGGCGCTACTCGTTCAGTTCCGCCCCGGCCCGCAGCGGACTGCTCGCCACCGATGCCGCGGGACACGCGGACGCGGTGGAGGCGTACACGACTCGGGCCGCCGGTATCCGCGGGGTGCTGTCCTACCGGCCGCCGGGCTCGGCCCGCACCGCCTGGTACCTCGGACACCCGCCCGGCGACCTGGACGGCCACGGCAGCCTGTGGCGCCAGGACATCACGGGGGCGCGCGCGGCGCGCTGCGGCTCGGACGCGGCGCACCACTGCTGGGCGGAGCACGCCGGGTCGCTGTCCTACGCGCAGCCGACCGGCGAGGTGTGGTCGGTGACCGACCGGATGCTCTTCGCCGTCCCGCTCGCCTCCATCGACAGGTCGCTGGGTTAGATGATTCGCTGACCCGCATGAGCAACGTCACCGTGACCACCTGGTCCCTGGAACAGACGTCCCCGGCCGACCTGCTGCCCGCCGCCGCACCCGACAGCGATGTCCGGATCGTCCGCGCCGAGGTCCCCTCCCCCGAGTTCAGTCGCTTCCTCTACGCGTCGGTCGGCGGTGACATCCGCTGGACCGACCGGCTCGGCTGGAGCCACGCCCGCTGGCTGGAGCATCTGGACCGGCCCGGCGTGGAGACCTGGGTCGCCCTCGACCGGGGCACCCCCGCCGGCTATCTGGAACTGGCCCCGCAGGACGACGGTGTCGTGGAGATCGTCCAGTTCGGTCTGATCCCGGCGTTCCGGGGGCGCGGGATCGGCGGCCATCTGCTGTCGTACGGCGCGGGCCGGGCCTGGGACCTCGTGGAGCGGTGGCCCGAGCGGACCCCGACGAAGCGGGTGTGGCTGCACACATGCAGCAAGGACGGGGCGTACGCGATGGACAACTACCTGCGCCGCGGGTTCCGGTTGTTCGACACCAAGGTCGAGGAGGAACGGGAGGTCCCCACGCCCGGCCCCTGGCCCGGCGCATACCCTGCCTGACCTGCGTCGACAAGGTGCCCTGCGGAACGTGTGACCGATGACACCCTCGTCTCGCATGTCGAGACCAGGGTGTCCGCATCACGGACGAAGCTGGACTGTGTCCAGAACGCCGTGACACGCTTCCGTCATGTCTGGAACTGGAATTGCCTTGGTGAGTCGGCGGCACGTCGACCTCGGCCGCATGTCCAGCGCCATCTGTCCGGCGAGCTGAGCATCCCAGCGAAGCCGACATTCCCCGCTTTCCCCCGCTTCTTGCGCAATGGTGCGCAGGAATGCATCTACGCGCCCGCAGCGCAGGTCAGAGCCGTTTCCGCCTGTCCCGAAGGACGTACTCACCATGGCCGCCACTCCGCCGAACCCTGCTGCCTCCGCGCCCCGCCGCAAGGTGAGCCGTCACCGCGGAGAGGGTCAGTGGGCCGCGGGGCACTTCACCCCGCTCAACGGCAACGAGCAGTTCAAGAAGGACGACGACGGTCTCAATGTGCGGACGCGCATTGAGACGATCTATGCGAAGCGCGGTTTCGACTCGATCGACCCCAACGACCTGCGCGGCCGGATGCGCTGGTGGGGGCTGTACACCCAGCGCCGCCCCGGGATCGACGGCGGCAAGACCGCGATCCTGGAGCCGGAGGAGCTGGACGACTCCTACTTCATGCTCCGGGTGCGGATCGACGGCGGACGCCTCACCACCCGGCAGCTGCGGGTCATCGGCGAGATCTCGCAGGAGTTCGCGCGGGGCACCGCGGACATCACCGACCGGCAGAACATCCAGCTGCACTGGATCCGGATCGAGGACGTCCCCGAGATCTGGAACCGGCTGGAGGCCGTCGGGCTGTCCACCACCGAGGCCTGCGGCGACACGCCCCGCGTCATCATCGGCTCGCCCGTCGCCGGCATCGCCGAGGACGAGATCATCGACGGCACCCCGGCCATCGAGGAGATCCACCGCCGGGTCATCGGCAACCCGGCCTTCTCGAACCTGCCCCGCAAGTTCAAGACCGCGATCTCCGGTTCGCCGCTGCTGGATGTGGCGCACGAGATCAACGACGTCGCGTTCGTCGGCGTCGAGCACCCCGAGCACGGACCCGGTTTCGACCTGTGGGTCGGCGGCGGCCTGTCCACCAACCCGAAGATCGGGCAGCGGCTGGGTGCCTGGGTCCCGCTCGACGAGGTGCCGGACGTCTTCGAGGGTGTCCTGTCGATCTTCCGTGACCACGGCTACCGGCGCCTTCGCACGAGGGCGCGGCTGAAGTTCCTGGTCGCCGACTGGGGCGCGGAGAAGTTCCGGCGGGTGCTGGAGTACGAGTATCTGAAGCGGCGGCTGGCCGACGGCCCCGCGCCCGCCCAGCCCGTGGAGCGCTGGCGCGACCACGTCGGGGTGCACCGGCAGCGGGACGGCCGCTTCTACGTCGGCTTCGCCCCGCGGGTCGGCCGGGTGGACGGCGCCACCCTGGCCAAGATCGCCGACCTCGCCGAGGCGCACGGCTCGGGCCGGGTGCGGACCACCGTCGAGCAGAAGATGATCGTGCTGGACGTCACCGAGGAGCAGGTCGACTCGCTGGTCGCGGGCCTGGAGTCGCTGGACCTCACCGTGCAGCCGTCCCCGTTCCGGCGCGGCACCATGGCCTGCACCGGCATCGAGTACTGCAAGCTGGCGATCGTCGAGACCAAGGCGCGCGGCAGCTCGCTCATCGACGAACTGGAGCGCCGCCTCCCCGACTTCGACGAGCCGATCACCATCAATCTGAACGGCTGCCCGAACGCCTGCGCCCGCATCCAGGTCGCGGACATCGGTCTCAAGGGCCAGCTGGTCCTCGACGGCGACGGCAACCAGGTCGAGGGCTACCAGGTGCACCTGGGCGGCGCGCTCGGCCTGGAGGCCGGGTTCGGCCGCAAGGTGCGCGGCCTCAAGGTGACCGCCGAGGAACTGCCGGACTATGTGGAGCGGGTCCTCAAGCGCTTCGCGGCCGAACGCGAGGACGGCGAGCGGTTCGCCGCCTGGGCCGCCCGGGCCGACGAGGAGGCCCTGTCATGAGCGAGCGGGCCGCCCCCTTCTACTGCCCGTACTGCGGCGACGAGGACCTGCGTCCGAGCGAGCAGACCCACGGCGCCTGGGAATGCGCGGCGTGCAACCGCGCCTTCCAGCTGAAGTTCCTCGGGCTGCTCGCCCGGGGCGTGAGCAGGAGCGCCGGCGCCGGCTCTCCGCGGGCGCACGTCCCGGACGCGGGCGGCCTTCGGCCTGCCGACGACGGAGGGCACGATCGCAGATGACGACCGCTCAACAAGACCGTACGAGTGATGAGTTGCGGGCGCTCGCCGAGCAGGCGGGACACGAGTTGGAAGGCGCGTCCGCGCTCCGGATCCTCCAGTGGGCGGCGGACACGTTCGGCCGCCGCTTCTGTGTGACGTCCTCCATGGAGGACGCGGTGGTCGCCCATCTGGCCTCGCGGGTCATGAAGGGCGTCGACGTGGTCTTCCTCGACACCGGCTACCACTTCCCCGAGACCATCGGCACCCGCGACGCGGTCGAGGCGGTGATGGACGTCAACGTCATCACCCTGACCCCGCGCCGGTCGGTCGCCGAACAGGACGCCGAGTACGGCCCGAGGCTGCACGACCGCGACCCGGACCTGTGCTGCCGGCTGCGCAAGGTGCGGCCTCTGGAGGAGGGTCTGAAGGGCTATCAGGCCTGGGCGACCGGGCTGCGCCGCGACGAGTCCCCGACCCGGGCGGGCACTCCGGTCGTCGGCTGGGACGAGAAGCGGCAGAAGGTCAAGGTCTCCCCGATCGCCCGCTGGACCCAGGACGACGTGGACGCGTATGTCGCCGAGCACGGCGTGCTCACCAACCCGCTGCTGATGGACGGCTACGCCTCCGTCGGCTGCGCGCCCTGCACCCGGCGGGTCCTGGCGGGCGAGGACGCGCGTGCCGGCCGCTGGGCCGGGCGCGCCAAGACCGAGTGCGGGCTGCACGAATGACGATCACCGAGACCCAGGAGACGCACGTGACGAACGGAGCCACCGTCTGGCTCACGGGTCTGCCGAGTGCCGGCAAGACCACCATCGCGTACGAACTGGCCGGCCGGCTGCGCGCGGCGGGACACCTCGTCGAGGTGCTCGACGGCGACGAGATCCGCGAGTTCATCTCGGCGGGGCTCGGCTTCGGCCGCGAGGACCGGCACACCAATGTGCAGCGCATCGGCTTCGTCGCCGAACTGCTGGCCCGTAACGGCGTCACGGCGCTCGTCCCGGTGATCGCGCCCTACGCCGACAGCCGCGAGGCGGTCCGCAAGCGCCACGAGGAGAACGGCACGTCGTATGTCGAGGTGCATGTGGCGACCCCGGTCGAGGTGTGCTCCGAGCGGGATGTGAAGGGCCTGTACGCCCGGCAGGCGGCGGGCGAACTGACCGGTCTGACGGGCGTCGACGACCCGTACGAGGAGCCCGAGGCGCCCGATCTGCGGATCGAGTCGCAGCACCAGAGCGTGCAGGAGTCCGCGGCGTCGGTGTACGCCCTGCTCAGCGAGAGGGGACTGGCATGACGACCGTCGCGAAGGCCGGCGAGGGCACGGGCACGCCGTACTCGCTGTCGCATCTGGACGCGCTGGAGTCGGAGGCGGTGCATATCTTCCGCGAGGTCGCGGGCGAGTTCGAACGACCGGTGATCCTCTTCTCCGGCGGCAAGGACTCCATCGTCATGCTCCACCTCGCGCTGAAAGCCTTCACCCCCGCGCCCATACCCTTCGCCCTCCTCCATGTGGACACCGGACACAACTTCCCCGAAGTCCTGGACTACCGCGACCATGTGGCCGCCACACACAGCCTCCGCCTCCATGTGGCCTCAGTACAGGACTACATCGACCGCGGTGTGCTCAAAGAACGCCCGGACGGCACCCGCAACCCGCTCCAGACCCTCCCCCTCACCGAGACGATCCAGCACCAGAGGTTCGACGCCGTCTTCGGCGGCGGACGCCGCGACGAAGAAAAGGCCCGCGCCAAAGAACGCGTCTTCTCCCTCCGCGACGCCTTCTCCCAGTGGGACCCCCGCCGCCAGCGCCCCGAACTGTGGAACCTCTACAACGGCCGCCACGCACCCGGCGAACACGTCCGTGTCTTCCCACTGTCCAACTGGACCGAACTCGACGTCTGGCAGTACATCGCCCGCGAGGACATCCACCTGCCCGAGATCTACTACGCCCATGAGCGCGAGGTGTTCCAGCGCAACGGCATGTGGCTGACGGCCGGTGCGTGGGGCGGGCCGAAGGACGGCGAGAAAGTGGAGAAACGACAGGTCCGCTACCGCACCGTCGGCGACATGTCCTGCACCGGCGCCGTCGACTCCGACGCCGACACCATCGACAAGGTGATCGCCGAGATCGCCGCCTCCCGGCTCACCGAACGCGGCGCCACCCGCGCCGACGACAAGCTCTCCGAAGCCGCGATGGAAGACCGCAAGCGCGAGGGGTACTTCTAGCATGACGACGACGACCACCGAGGACCGTCAAGCCACCACCCTGCTCCGGTTCGCCACCGCCGGCTCCGTCGACGACGGCAAGTCCACCCTCGTCGGCCGCCTGCTGCACGACTCCAAGTCGGTCCTCGCCGACCAGCTCGAAGCCGTCGAGCACGCCTCCCTCAGCCGCGGCAAGGACGCCCCCGACCTCGCCCTGCTCACCGACGGACTGCGCGCAGAACGCGAACAGGGCATCACCATCGATGTCGCCTACCGCTACTTCGCCACCCCCCGTCGCCGCTTCATCCTCGCCGACACCCCCGGCCATGTGCAGTACACCCGCAACATGGTCACCGGCGCCTCCACCGCCGAACTCACCGTCATCCTCGTCGACGCCCGCAACGGCGTCGTCGAACAGACCCGCCGTCACGCCGCCATCGCCGCCCTTCTGCGCGTCCCCCATGTCGTCCTCGCCGTCAACAAGATGGACCTCGTCGACTACCGCGAGCCCGCCTTCGCCGCGATCGCCGAGGAGTTCACCGCGTACGCGAAGGAACTGGGCGTCCCCGAGGTCACCGCCATCCCGATCTCGGCGCTGGCCGGCGACAACGTGGTGGAGCCCTCCGCCACCATGGACTGGTACGGCGGCCCGACCGTCCTGGAGCACCTGGAGACCGTCCCGGTCAGCCACGACCTGGCGCACTGCCACGCCCGGCTGCCCGTCCAGTACGTCATCCGCCCGCAGACCGCCGAACACCCCGACTACCGCGGCTACGCCGGACAGATCGCGGCCGGCACCTTCCGCGTCGGCGATGACGTGACGATCCTGCCCGCCGGCCGGACCTCCAGGATCAGCGGCATCGACCTGCTCGGCACCCCCGTCGAGACGGCCTGGACCACCCAGTCGGTGACGATCCTGCTGGAGGACGACATCGACATCTCGCGCGGCGACCTGATCGTGCCCAGCAAGGACGCCCCGGCCACCACGCAGGATGTCGAGGCGACCGTCTGCCATGTCGCCGACCAGCCGCTGACCATCGGCCACCGGGTGCTGCTCAAGCACGGCACCCGCACCGTCAAGGCGATCGTCAAGGACATCCCGTCCCGGCTCACCCTGGACGACCTCTCCCTGCACCCGCACCCGGGCCGGCTCGTCGCCAACGACATCGGCCGGGTCAAGATCCGCACCGCCGAACCGCTGCCGCTCGACTCGTACGCCGACTCGCGCCGCACCGGCTCGTTCATCCTGATCGACCCGGGTGACGGCACGACCCTCACCGCCGGCATGGTCGGCGAGTCCTTCGCCGCGCCCGAGCCGGTCAAGGACGACGACGACAACGACGGCTGGGACTTCTGAGCATGACCACGACCGATTTCTTCTCGACGTTCGCCAAGGAGGGCGGCCGTGTGGGCAGCGGTGCCCTCGGCAGCGGGCAGGGCGGAGTGGCGCGATGTGTGCGCTGACGTACGCGCACTGCCGGCGCGCCCTCACCCCCCATGCCCCTGACCGAAGACCTGCCGAACTCCCGGCCACGCCCTGAGAGACCGTGACCGCCGGGCCAACGAGAGGAACACCTCCCGTGCCTGCCAACCGCTCCTTCGCACTCCGCCGCGGGCTCGCCGCGGCCGCCGCGCTCCCCCTCCTCGCACTCGCCGCCTGCGGTTACGGCTCCGAGTCCAAGGACAGCTCGTCCGACCAGAAGGTCGCCGCAGGATCCGAGAAGATCGACGGCCTGGACTCCGTACGAATCGGCTACTTCGGGAACCTGACCCACGCGACCGCGCTGGTCGGCAACCAGAAGGGCTTCTTCCAGAAGGAGTTGGGGGCCACCAAGGCCCAGTACGCGACCTTCAACGCCGGGCCCTCCGAGATCGAGGCGCTGAACGCCGGTTCCATCGACATCGGCTGGATCGGCCCGTCCCCGTCGATCAACGGCTACACCAAGTCCAAGGGCAAGAGCCTGAAGATCATCGGCGGTTCGGCCTCGGGCGGAGTGAAGCTCGTGGTCGACCCGGACAAGATCAAGTCTCTGAAGGACGTCAAGGGCAAGCGGATCGCCACCCCTCAGCTCGGCAACACACAGGACGTGGCGTTCCTCAACTGGATCGCGGACCAGGGCTGGAAGGTCGACGCGCAGAGCGGCAAGGGCGACGTCACGGTCGTCCGCAGCGACAACAAGGTGACCCCGGACGCGTTCAAGGCCGGCTCGATCGACGGCGCCTGGGTGCCGGAGCCGACGGCGTCGAAGCTGGTCGCCGAGGGCGGCAAGGTGCTGCTCGACGAGGCCACGCTCTGGCCGGACAAGAAGTTCGTGATCACGAACATCATCGTGTCGCAGAAGTTCCTCGCACAGCACCCGAAGGCCGTCGAGGCGGTGCTGAAGGCGTCCGTCGAGACCAACAAGTGGATCAACGCCAATCCGGAGCAGGCGAAGGCGGCGGCCAACAAGCAGTTGGAGCAGGACTCCGGCAAGGCGCTGTCGGCCGAGGTGCTGGACCCGGCGTGGAAGTCGATCCAGATCACCGACGACCCGCTGGCCGCCACGCTCCACACCGAGGCGGAGCACGCGGTCAAGGCCGGACTGCTGGAGAAGCCCGACCTGGCCGGCATCTACGACCTGACGATCCTCAACAAGGTGCTCAAGGCCGCGGGCGAGAGCCCCGTCGACGCCGCCGGTCTCGGCACCAGCTGACCCGCTCCTACGAGTTCCCAGGAGGTGACGACCATGGCCACGACGTACGCCGAGGCCGCCGAGGCCGTCGAGCACGCGGCACGCCTTGAGCATGTCTCCAAGTCCTTCGCGGGGCCGGGCGGGCAGCAACTCGTCCTGGACGACATCAGCCTCGATGTCGCGCCGGGCGAGTTCGTCACCCTCCTGGGGGCCTCCGGCTGCGGCAAGTCAACGCTGCTGAACCTGGTGGCGGGCCTCGACGAGCCCACCGCGGGTTCGATCACGACGGACGGCCGCCCGGCCCTGATGTTCCAGGAGCACGCCCTCTTCCCGTGGCTGACCGCGGGCAAGAACATCGAACTCGCCCTCAAGCTCCGTGGCGTCGCCAAGCCCGAGCGTCGCACCAGGGCCGAGGAACTGCTCGAACTCGTCCGTCTGAAGGGCGCGCACGGCAAGCGCGTGCACGAACTGTCGGGCGGTATGCGGCAGCGTGTGGCGCTGGCCCGCGCGCTCGCCCAGGAAGGCAGACTGCTGCTGATGGACGAGCCGTTCGCCGCGCTCGACGCCATCACCCGGGACGTGCTGCACGACGAGCTGACCCGCATCTGGGCCGAGACCGGCGTGTCCGTGCTGTTCGTGACGCACAACGTGCGCGAGGCCGTACGGCTCGCCCAGCGCGTCGTCCTGCTGTCCTCCCGGCCGGGCCGGGTGGCCCGGCAGTGGACCGTCGACATCCCGCAGCCGCGGCGCATCGAGGACGCTCCCGTGGCGGAACTGTCCGTCGAGATCACCGAAGTACTGCGTGGGGAGATCCGCCGCCATGGCCAGCACTGAGACGAAGACGGCGGACTCCGCCGAACTGCCCGGCATCGAGGCGGGCCTGGACGCGCTGGAGACCTCCACCGCGGGCCGCACGCCGCTGCGCAAGACCCTCGTCGACAAGGTCGTGCCGCCGGTCACCGCGATCGTCGTGGTCCTCGTGGTCTGGCAGGGCCTGATATCCCTCGGCATCGTCGACGACCCCACCAAGCTGCCCTCCCCGACGGCGGTGTGGCACGAGATCCAGAACGCCTGGCTGCAGGGCACGCTGCTGGAGTACATCTGGACCAGCGTCTCGCGCGGTCTGCTCGGCTTCGGCTTCGCGCTGCTCATCGGCACCCCGCTCGGACTGCTGGTGGCACGGGTGCGGTTCGTGCGCGCGGCCATCGGTCCGATCCTGTCCGGGCTCCAGTCGCTGCCGTCCGTGGCATGGGTGCCGCCGGCCGTGATCTGGCTGGGCCTGAACAACTCGATGATGTACGCGGTGATCCTGCTCGGCGCGGTGCCGTCCATCGCCAACGGGCTGGTGTCCGGCGTGGACCAGGTGCCGCCGCTGTTCCTGCGCGCGGGCCGCACGATGGGCGCGACGGGTCTCAAGGGCACCTGGCACGTCACGCTGCCCGCCGCGCTCCCCGGCTATGTGGCCGGCATGAAGCAGGGCTGGGCCTTCTCGTGGCGCTCGCTGATGGCCGCCGAGATCATCGCGTCGTTCCCCGACCTCGGCGTGGGCCTCGGCCAACTGCTGGAGAACGGCCGCAACGCCAGCGACATGGCCATGGTGTTCGAGGCCATCCTGCTCATCCTGTTCGTCGGCATCGCCATCGACCTGCTGATCTTCAGCCCGCTGGAGCGGTGGGTGCTGCGCAGCCGCGGGCTGCTGGTGAAGGGCTGAGAGACGGCATGCGCACACCGGTCCGCCCCGCGCTCGTGGTGATCGCCCACGGCAGCCGCGATCCGCGGCATGCCGCGACCGTGCACGCCCTGGTGCGGCGGGTGCGGTCGCTGCGGCCGGGGCTGCGGGTGGCGACCGGTTTCCTGGACTTCGACGTGCCGTCCGTGCACACGGCGCTGGAGTCCCTGGCGGCGGAGGGCGTACGGGACGTGGTGGCGCTGCCGCTGCTGCTCACCCGCGCCTACCACGCGAAGGCGGACGTGCCCGCGGTGCTGCGGGACGCCCCGCCGCGGCTGCGGATCCGGCAGGCCAATGTGCTCGGGCCGTCGCCGCTGCTGCTGACGGCGCTGGAGCGGCGGCTGCGGGAGGCCGGGGTGACACCGGCCGACAAGCCGTCGACCGGGGTCGTGCTGGCCTCCGCGGGGTCCACGGACCCGGAGGCGATCGCGGTGATCGCCGGCATCGCACGGGAGTGGCGGCGCACCGGATGGCGCGCCGTGCGGCCCGCGTTCGCCTCCGCCGGATCGCCCGCGGGGTTTCCGCCCACCGAGGAGGCGGTGCGGGAACTCCGCGGTCTGGGCTGCGCCCGGGTGGCGGTCGCGCCGTACGTCCTCGCGCCCGGTTTCCTGCCGGACCGTATCGCGCGGGGCGCGCGGGACGCCGGGGCGGACGTGCTGGCCGATGTGCTGGGTGCGGGTGCGGGTGCGGAGGTGGCGCGGGTGGTGCTGGAACGGTACGACTCCGCCGGGTCAGCCGGATTCGCCGGGGGGCGTCGGCTGCTGGGGGCGGGTGCGGGTGCGGGTGCGTGGAGGCCTCTCGCGCAGTTCCCCGCGCCCCTATAGGGCGCAGACGTCGTCTCTCCGGTGCGGGTGCGTCGTGGCTGGGCGCGCAGTTCCCCGCGCCCCTATATCTAAAGGCGCAGACCAGCCGCGGGTCCCGAGCAGTCGGCGTGACACGGGGGTCAGATGCGGCCGGTTCTCCTCGCAACGCGGTGGCCGGGCGCCCTTTGCCGCGGGTCGCGGCCACACCGCACCTGACGCCGCGGGCCCCGCCCTCCGGGCGGACGACGCCACTTTCGAAACACGCCCTAGGGAGCACCCGGCGCGGCCTCTTGAACAAATGCGACAGCCCGCGCGTGATCCTTTTCCGGGCGCCGTGCCTCGGGCCGCGCAGGGTCACTGTGCCGTGGCGGTCAGCTCCACGAGTTTGAGGACGGTGTTCCAGTTGCGGCTGGTGGCGATCACGTCCCTGGTCCGGCGGGGCCGGGACAGGGCCTCCGCCAGCTTGGAGCGGCCGAGGCCGTCCGGCGCGTACAGGTACAGGACGCGGTCGCCGAGCCGGAACTCCTCGGGGCGGTGGGCGGCCGTGTCGATGTCGGCGTAGCGGGCCGCGTCGACCGGGGCGGAGAAGTAGGTGGCGTGGAGCTGTCGTCCTTCGAGGTCGGCGGCCGGGAAGGGGCAGGCGTCGGCGACCGCCTTCAGATAGGCGTGGTCGCGCACGATCACGTCCACGTCGAAACCGAACCGCTCCCTCGACGCCCGGCTGATCTCCGCGGCCAGGGACTCCTCGTCGCCGTGGTCCGCGGCGAAGACCGCCTGTCCGCTCTGCAGATAGGTGCGCACGCGGTCATGGCCCAGGCCCTCCAGAAGCCCGCGCAGCTCGGCCATCGGGAGTTTTCTGCCGCCCACGTTGATTGCGCGCAGCAGCGCCGCGTACGTCGTCATCCGCACACGATAGCCACGAGCGGCCGTCGTGCCCCGTGGGGGCGGGCACGACGGCCGTGCCCGTGGTCGCGGGCTGGGCGAAACTCTCGCCGATCGCGGGGGAGGGAGCAACCCCTCCACGCGCCTGTGAGCCGTTCAACAAGCTTGCGCCGGCACAAAGCGGATTCTTGGCCCGGATCGGACGCGGCGCGTTCGGCGACCCTGATCCCGCTCCCCGCGGCCCCGGACAGGTGTAGGGGGCAACCGTACTCCTGGGCGATGAGCCCCCGGAGTCCCACGGAATGACCCGGGCCGGCCGCAGTTCACCGGGCAGCACGACGAGACGCGCTTGTTCCGCACCTACCTTCGAAGCGACACGCAGCGAACGTGTGGCGGCCGAAGCCGTCACCGCATACGAGGGGGCAAGCCCGTCATGGGGAACGGAGATTCGCGGGTGCGGGGCCTGGCCGCCCGGGCCGGCGGCTGGAGCGCACGCCACCGATGGGCTGCCGTCGGCATCTGGGTGCTGTTCGTCGTCCTGGCCACGGGGCTCGGTTCGGCCGCGGGACGGGTCGATGTCAACGCCAGCGATCAGATGGGAGGCGAGACACACACCGCGGCGAAGATCATCGATGACGCGGGGATCAAGGAACCGGCCGGCGAGACCGTGCTGGTCCAGGCCCGGGACGGCTCGGTCAAGTCCACCGACGCCGCGTTCAAGGCAGCCGTCGCCGATGTCGTCGAGGCGGTCGGGGCCACCGGCAGGGTCACCGGTGTGACGTCCCCGTACGACTCGGGGACGATCTCGAAGGACGGTCGCAGCGCGCTGGTGCAGTTCGACATGCGCGGCGACGCGGAGACCGCCGCCGACCGGGTCGAGCCGGTGCTGAAGGCCGTCGAGGGTGTGCAGAAGGACCATGGGTCGCTGCGGATCGAGGAGATCGGCGGCGCCAGCATGAACAAGCAGTACCAGGACGCCTTCGGGTCCGACTTCCAGCAGGCCGAGTACTCCGCCGTGCCGGTCGCCCTCGGCATTCTGCTGATCGCCTTCGGCACGCTGGTGGCCGCGCTGCTGCCGGTGGCGCTCGCGCTCACCGCGATCATGGCGACGATGGGTCTGATGGGCCTCGTCAGCCACCTCCAGCCGATGAGCGACACCGCCAACTCCGTGATGCTGCTGGTCGGTTTGGCGGTCGGTGTCGACTACTGCCTGTTCTATCTGCGCCGGGAGCGCGAGGAACGGGACGCCGGGCGGGACGCGGGCACGGCCCTCAGGATCGCCGCCGCGACCAGCGGGCGCGCGATCATCGTCTCCGGTGTCACGGTGTGCGTGGCGATGGCGGGCATGCTCTTCACCGGGATCGCCGAGTTCGAGGCGATGGGCCTGGCCTCGCTGATGGTCGTGGCGGTCGCCATGGTCGGGTCGGTGACGGTGCTGCCCGCGCTCCTGTCGCTGCTGGGCGAGCGGGTCGAGAAGGGGCGGATCCCGTTCCTGCGCCGGCGCAGCCGTGGCGTTCCCGCCGAGAGCCGGTTCTGGACCGCCGTGCTGCGGGGCGTGCTCGCCCGGCCCATGGTGTCCGTCGTCGTCGCGGCGGGCGCGCTGCTGACCCTCGCGGCGCCCGCGCTGGGCATGAAGACCTCGCAGCTCACACTGGACCAGGAGTTCGGGGACGGGCTGCCCATCGTGCAGACGTACAACCGGGTCAACGAGGCGTTCCCAGGAGGCTCCGAGCCGGCCGAGGTGGTCGTGAAGGCGCGGGACATCAACGCGCCCGAGGTCAAGCAGGCGCTGGCCGACTTCAAGCAGCAGGCGGTCGACTCGGGCGCCTCGCGCGGTCCGGTGGGCATCACGCTGCACGACGCGCAGAACGTCGCCCTGGTGTCCGTGCCGCTGGTCGGCGGCTCCGACATGGACAAGGCGGGCAAGAGCCTGGAGAAACTGCGCGACGACGTGCGGCCGGCCACGCTCGGCAAGGTCGACGGTCTCAAGGCGCCGATCACCGGTCAGGTCGCCGGTTCCAAGGACTTCAACGACCAGATGGCCAGCTCCGTCGTCCCGGTCTTCGCGTTCGTGGTCGTCTTCGCCTTCCTGCTGATGCTGCTGTCGTTCCGCTCGCTGACCGTCGCGATCACGTCGATCGTGCTGAACCTGCTGTCGGTGGGCGCGGCCTACGGCATTCTCGTCGCCGTCTTCCAGCACGGCTGGGGTGCCTCACTGGTGGGGGCGGAGGGTGTCGGCGCGATCGTCACCTGGCTGCCGCTGTTCCTCTTCGTGATCCTGTTCGGGCTGTCCATGGACTACCACGTGTTCGTGGTCTCCCGGATCCGCGAGGCACGGCTGCGCGGGCGCGGCACGAAGGAGGCGATCCAGCACGGGGTGGTCACCACGGCGGGGGTCGTCACCAGTGCCGCGGTCATCATGGTCGCCGTGTTCGCGATCTTCGGCACGCTGTCCATGCAGTCCATGAAGCAGATGGGCGTGGGCCTCGCGGCGGCGGTGCTGATCGACGCGACCGTCATCCGCGGTGTGCTGCTGCCGGCCGTGATGGCGCTGCTGGGCGAGCGGAACTGGTATCTGCCGAAGTGGCTGCACCGGCTGCCCGACCTCACCCACGACGAGTCCCCGGAGCCCCCGGCCCCGACGCACCGTGCCGAGGGCGAACCCGTACGAGTCTGACCCCGCCCCACCCCCTCCACGAGGGCCCGCCGTTCCCCCCGGGAAACGGCGGGCCCTCACCCATCCCGCCACCGAAGCCACGCCCCCGACACCCACCCTTGGCCATGGGCCCCATGCGCCGTCCCGTCCGAGGCACGGGACCCATACGCCCTCCCGCCCGGATCACGGGATCCATACGTCGTTCCGCCCGGATCACGAGACCATGCGCCGTCCCGCCCGGGCCACGAGACCATGCGCCGTCCCGCCCGGGCCACGAGACCATGCGCCGTCCCGCCCGGGCCACGAGACCATGCGCCGTCCCGCCCGGGCCACGGGATCCGTACGCCGTCCCGCCCAGGGCCCGGGGGCGCCGACCCCGGAGCGCGAGCCCGCGGTTTCCAACCCCAGCCCGCGAAAGCCACACGAGCCCCGTCTCCCGCCCCAGTTGGGCGCGACGCCGACACGCACCCGTGCCCTCGTCGTCCCCTGCCCCCCGCCCCCGCCCCCGCCCCCTGTGCCCCGTGCGCCGTGCCCCGGCCGGAGTCCGTGCTGGGATGCGGTCCCGCTCGCGCGCCGCGGGGGCCGGGTCAGTGGCGGTGGGTCGGGAGTTCGGCCTCGATGAGGTCGGCCGCTCGTGGGGTGCCGCCCTCCTGGGCCATGTCGGACTGGATGCGCTTGAGCCGCCGGGCCACCTCGGGGTCGTCGACCAGGGCGAGCGCCGTGGCCCGCAGCGTCGCGGCGTCCGCCTGCTCGGTGTCGAGGCGTCGGGCCACCCCGAGCCCCTGGAGCACATCGGCGTTGCCGAACTGGTCCGCGGCCTGCGGTACGGCGATCATCGGCGTGGCCGTGGCCAGTCCCTCCTGGCTGCCGCCCGCGCCGGCGTGCGTGACGAACAGGTCGGCCTGCCTCAGGATCGCCAGCTGCGGAACCCAGGTGCGCACCTCCACATTGGCGGGTACGACGCCCAGGTCGCCGAGGTCGACGTGCCGGCCGATCTGGAGCACCAGGTGCCAGCCGGGCAGGTCCCCGAACGCGGCGACGCACTCCCGGTAGAACGCGGGCTGCTTGGTGAACGCCGAGCCGAGCGACACCAGCGCCACCTTCTCGGCGTCGGCCGGGCGCCGCCAGTCGCCCTCGGCAAAGCGGTCGCCCTGGCAGGCGCCGACGAACGTGTGGACGCGCTCGTCGACCCGGTCGGCATGCGGCTGGAGCGCCTTCGGGATCAGGACGATGGAGCGTGCGGGGCGGCCGGCGAACGGATCGGGGTGCTGGGTGATCCCGTTCTGCGCGAGCCAGGACTCGAAGCGGGCGTAGTAGGCCCGGCCGCGCTCGGTCTTCCGCGGCTCGGCCCACAGCGGCTCGGCGACCTCCTCCTCGTAGCCGTCCCAGGCGACCAGGTTCGGCGAGAGGGAGATCGCGGGCACGCCCCACCGGTGGGCGAGGACCCTGGCCGGGTAGGAGGCGATGTCGTGCAGGACGAGGTCGGGCACGCCGTGCCCGCCGTGCTCGTAGGCCTCGATCAGCTGGGGCAGTGCCTGGATCGCGTCGTTCAGGAAGGGCTCCACGTTGTCCAGCAGGGTGCTCCCCCAGGCTTCGGGGTCGGCGTCCGGGCCGGGCAGCGTGGAGGTGTAGCGCACCGGCTGGGCCCCGGTCGCGGCCACCTTCTCGGCGAAGGCCGGCGGGATCGCGTACGTCACCCGGTGCCCCCGCGCGACGAGTTCGCGGATCACCTCCAGGCTGGGGTTCACATGGCCGTGCGCGGCGATGGAGAACATGGCGATATGCGCGGGAGTGGTCATACCGTGAGGCTAGACAAGACGATACGTCTCGTGCAACGAGGTTTCCGACCCCCTGCCCAGCAGCCGACACCCAGCAGCCCACCGCCGGCTGAGCGTTGGTGCCGCGGGTCAGCGTTGGTGCTGCACGTCACCGCCGGTGGCGCGGGTCAGCTTGGTCCAACCCCCGCGCGCGAAACCGGCCCCGCGCGCACGGGACGCCCCGAGGTGGCGCCGCGCCGAGACACATGCCCGCGAGCCCGGGGCTCGCGGGGGTGCGGGGCCGCCGGCCCGGGGTCTTGGGGTGCGGGTCAGCGTTGGTAGCGGGAGAGGATCAGGTTTCCGTCGTGTTCCAGGCGGTGGCGGAGTTCGTCCAGGCCGACGGCTCCGCTGTAGTACTCCTGGAGGGCCGGGGTGGCGACCTTGTCCTTCCATTCCGGGTAGCCGCGCACGGACTGGGCGGGTGCCGGGCTGAGGTGGGCGGCCAGGGCGGCCCCGACCGCCCAGCCGTCCTCGGCGGTGTGCAGCGCCGGGTCCCGCAGGGCCCTGGCGCCGGTGGGCAGCATCCAGTCGCCGAGGGCGAGCCGCACCATGTTCCCGGGCCGCAGCAGGAAGTCGACGAACGCGGCGGCCTCCTTCTTGTGCGGGCTGTCCTCGGCGATGGACAGGGTCTGCGGGCTGACCCCCTGGGTGAGCCCGTCGGCGCCGGCCGGGGCGGGCAGCACCTGCCACTCGAAGCCCTCGGGTGCCTGCTGCGCGACCTGCTGCCGGTAGGAGAAGCCCAGCGGGACCATCGCGTACCGGCCGCCGAAGAACCCGGGCAGCGTGTCGGAGCCGCCGCTGCCCAGCGTCGATCCGGGCGCGCTGCGATCGGCGACCTGATCGCGGACGGTGCGCGGCACCACCGCGTCGCCCGCTTCGAACCGCACCGTCACCCGGCCGTCCGCGCCCCGATGGAACAGCCGGCCGCCCGCGGACAGGGACAGATTGAGCGTGGCGGAGACGGGCTCCTTGAGCGGCCAGGCCACGCCGTACTTCCCGGCTCCGCTCAGCCGCGCGGTCACCTGCCGGAACTCGGCCCAGCTCCACGGGCGTTCGGGCGTCGGTATGCGCACGCCGGACGCCCGCAGCCAGTCCGCGTTCGCGATCAGCACCCGCGGCTCCTGAAGGAACGGCACGCCATAGATGCCGTCCCCGAACGTGGTGGTCCGCCAGCTCCGGTGAGGTATGTCCGACGTGAGCCGGTCGGACAGCAGGTCGGTGAGATCGGCGAGATAGCCGCCGTAGGCGAAGTCCGCGAGGTCGTCGGAGGAGTCGTGGACGATGTCCGGGGCCTCGCCGCCCTCGAAGGCGGTGAGCAGTTGGTCATGGACGCTGTCCCAGCTTCCCTGGACGTACTCGACCCGGACACCGGGATGCGTGGCGTTCCACTCCCGTACCAGTTCCCTGGTGGCGGCCACGGACTCCTGTTGCCAGGCCAGGGACTGGAACCGCAGCCGGATCGGGCCGGTGCCGTCCCCGTCTTCGAAGGAGCAGCCCGCGAGGAGCAGCAGCAGTGCGACGAGCAGCGTCGCCGTGCGGGTGCGCATCAGCTCTTCACCGCCCCGGCGAGCATGCCGCCGGTGATCCGTCGCTGGATGAGGGCGAACACCAGCAGGGACGGCAGGGTCGCGAGGGACGCGGCGGCGGCCAGCGGCCCCAGGTCCAGGGCGCCCTCCGCGCCGATGAAGTGGGTGAGGACGACGGGCAGGGTCTGTTTCTCCGGGGTCTTCAGCAGCACCAGCGCGAAGAAGAACTCGTTCCACGCGGTGACGAACGCGAACAGCGCCGTCGCCACGATCCCCGGCGCCAGCAGCGGCGCGGTCACCGACACCAGGGTCCGCAGCCGCCCGGCCCCGTCGACCGCCGCGGCCTCCTCCAGTTCGGCCGGCACCGCCCGCACATAGCCGGTGAGCATCCACAGGGCGAACGGCAGCGCCCACACGACGTAGACCAGGATCAGCCCGGCCAGGGAGTCGATCAGCCGCAGGCTCTTCAGCACGAGGAACAGCGGGATGATGACCAGGACGAAGGGGAACGCCTGGCTGACCACCACCCATCCGGTGGCCGCCCGGGACAGCGCCGTGCGGCGGCGGGCGACCACGTACGCCATCGGAGTCCCGATCAGTACGGCGATCACCGCGGCCCCGAGCGCGGCGAGCAGGGAGTTGAGTGCCGCGTGCAGCAGCGGCTGCTCGTCGAAGGCCTGCCGGAAGTTGGCCAGTGTGGGATCCCGCGGGATCCAGGTGGGGTGCGCGCCGCCCAGTTCCCGCGGCGACTTGAACGCGGTGGAGACCAGCCAGAGGAACGGCAGGGCGAGGAAGGCGAGATAGCCGAGCAGCGCCGCGTACTGGCCGAGCCGTGCGCCGGTACGGGTCCTCACGCCTCGTCACCTCCCCGCAGCCGCCCTGCCAGGAAGACGGCCAGGAGTACCGAGATCACCGCGACCATCACGCATCCCATCGCCGCCGCGTAGCCGAACTGCCCGTAGCGGAAGGCCTCTTCGTAGGCGAACAGCATGGGCAGCCGGGTGCGTCCGCCGGGGCCGCCGTTGGTCAGCACATAGACCAGGGCGAAGGAGTTGAAGTTCCAGATGAGGTTGAGGGCGGTGATGGCCAGGGCGACCGGTCTGAGGGCGGGCCAGGTGACCGTGCGGAACCGGCGCCAGGCGCCCGCGCCGTCCACCGCCGCCGCCTCGTGCAGTTCGCGCGGGGTGTTCTGCAGCCCGGCGAGCAGGGCGACCGTGGTCTGCGGCAGGCCGGCCCAGACCCCGACGACGACCACCGCGGGCAGGGCGGTGCCGAGCCCGCCGAGCCAGTCCCGGCCGTCGCCGAGGCCCAGGCCGCGCAGGGTCTCGTTGAGGACGCCTGCGTCCGGGTGGTAGACGAGCCGCCACATCAGGCCGACGACGACCTCCGGCATGGCCCAGGGGACGATCGCCAGCGCGCGGGCGAGCCAGCGCAGCCGCAGGTCCTGATCGAGCAGCAGAGCCAGGCCCAGCGCGAGCAGAAACTGCGGGACGGTCACCGCGACGGCCCACACCAGCCCGATCCGGAACGACTCCCAGAACAGGGTGTCCTGGAGCAGGTCCCGGAAGTTGAGCCCGCCGATCCACCGCGTGGGCGCGGTGCGGCCGGACTGGGCGTCGGTGAACGCCAGCAGGATGCCGTACAGCAGCGGCCCCACGCTCAGCACCAGGATGGGGATCAGGGCGGGCAGCACCAGGAACCAGGCGCCGTGCCCGGTGGCCCGCCCCGTGGACCGCGCCTCCGGTCGCCCTCTCGCCTCGGTCAGCACTGCCACGGCGTCTCCCCCCTCTGCGCGGCCCGTGCGGGCCCCGTCATGGTCGTGATGGCGGCGGGCCGCGTCAAGGCATCGCGTCCAGGCCGCGACCTGTACGGATGCGAGACTGGCCGACGGGCGACGCCACCGGGCGACGCCATGGGCACGGACACGCACACGGACACGGAGGCGGACGATGGACGAGGCACGCGCACGGGACGTACTGGCCACGGCAGGGGTGCTGCCGGGGCCGGCCCGGGGCGCGCGGATTCTCGCCCTGGGCGAGAACGCGGTGTTCGCCGCCGGTGATCTGGTGGTCAAGGTGGGCCGGGACGCCGACCTGCTGGACCGGGCGCGGCGCGAGCTGCGGATCGCCGGATGGCTGGCCGAGGCGGGCGTTCCGGCGGTGCGTGCGGCCGACCCGGAGGCCCGGCTGGTGGACGGGCACCCGGTCACCGTGTGGCACCGGCTGCCCGCGGCCCTGCGCCCTGCCGAACCACGGGACCTGGCCGAGGTGTTGCGGCTCGTGCACGCCCTGCCCGCCGCTCCCTTCGAGCTGCCGCCGCGTGAGCTGCTGGCCGGCGTGGAGCGCTGGCTGCGGCTCGCGGGCGACACGATCGACCCGGCGGACGCGGCGTATCTGCGCGCGCGGCGCGACGGTTTCGCGGTGGCCGCCGCCGCGTTGACCCCTCGGCTGCGGCCGGGCCCCATCCACGGGGACGCGCTCCCCCGCAATGTGCACATCGGCCCGGACGGTCCGGTCCTGGTCGACCTGGAGACCTTCTCCGCCGACCTGCGCGAGCACGACCTGGTGGTCATGGCCCTCTCCCACGACCGCTACGGCCTGCCCGCCGCGGCCTACGACTCCTTCACCGAGGCGTACGGCTGGGACGTGCGCGCCTGGGAGGGCTGCTCGGTGCTGCGCGGAGCCCGGGAGACGGCCAGCTGTGCCTGGGTCGCCCAGCACGCCCCGGCCAACCCCAAGGCCCTGGCGGAGTTCCGCCGCCGGGTGGCCTCGCTGCGCGACGGCGACGAAACGGTGCGCTGGCACTCCTTCTGAACCGCCGCCGACCGGACCTCGCCCCGCCCTCGGCCGACGCGGGTGTCAGTGGACGTAGGGCACGAGCGGCCAGGCGGGCTCGACGGTCGCCGCGGGGTTCGAGGTGCGGCGCAGATAGCGCTGGAGCGAGGCCGCCTGTTCGGCCGCCGCACGGACCTGGAGGTCGTGCAGCTCCGTCGGGGCCAGCGTGCCTATGACCGCGTGTCTTGCGCCCATGGAGCGCGCCGCGCGCGCCGCGGCCACCGCGTCCGCGACCGCGTTGTGCGCGTCGTCGAGCGGCACCCCGTAGTGCTCGCAGAGCGCGCGGAGGTTGCGCGACCCCTTCCGGTAGCGGTCCACGTGTTTGTCCAGGACCAGGGGGTCGATGACGGGCGACGCGCCTGCCCGCAGCCGGGCCGCCAGCGGCCGCATGCCGTGGCGTCGGCATTCGCGGTCCAGGAGCGAGAGGTCGTAGCGCGCGTTCATCACCACCAGCGGGGTCCCCGAGTTGAGCACTTCGGCCACCGTCGAGGTGATCTCCTCTATCGCGGGAGCCGCCGACACGCCGTGTCTGCGGGCGTGTTCCGTGGAGATGCCGTGGATGGCGGACGCCTGGTGCGGGATGGTGACCCCCGGGTCGAGCAGCCAGGTCCGGGGTTCGGGCGGGCGTCCGTCCGCGTCCACGGCCACGACCGCTGCGGTGACGATCCGGTCGGTCTCGATGTCGGTCCCCGTGGTTTCCAGGTCGAAGGCGACCAGCGGTCCGCTGAGCCAGCTCATCGCAGGACCCCGCTCGCCGCCGCGGCCCGGAGGGCCCGGGGCCCTGCCGAAGCGCGAGGACGACAGGCCGTGTTGACGGCTGCGACGGCAGTGACGGCGCGCCACTCGCGCGGCCTTCTCCCGGTCGTCTCCAGGTCGGAGCCGATCAGCGGCTCCCGGTGCCGGCCCATGGGCGGCCCCCCTTCCTGATGGTGCGTTCCCCCAGTGGTTCTTACGATCGCATGCGCCACTGACAATCCGAGGACCGCATTCCGCTTGTGCCCGGGGACGGTTCAGGACACCGGGCGCGAATCCGCCCAAGCCAGCTCGAACTCCTCGCGATAGGTCGGGAAGAGCCCGGCTTCGACCACATCGTCCGGCTTGACCAGACGGCTGCCGCCCCGCAGCACCAGCACCGGCGACTCCATCCCCCGCGCCCCGCGCAGATAGGACTGCACCACGGCGACCCCGTCCGCGCCGTCGCCGTCCACGAGATACGCCGTGAAGCGCGGCGTCTCGTCGTACACCTGGATCTCGAAGGCGCCCGGGTCACGCAGCCGGGACCGCACCCGGCGCATGTGCAGGATGTTCATCTCCACCGACCGGCTCAGCTCGCCCCGCTTCATCCCCAGTTCGCGCTCCCGCCGCTTCACCGCGCTGGAGGCCGGGTTGAGGAAGAGCAGCCGGGCCCGGCCGCCGGACTCGGCCATCCGCACCAGACGCCGCCCGGAGAAGTTCTGCACGAGCAGGTTGAGGCTGATCCCGATGGCGTCCAGTCGGCGGGCGCCGCCGAAGATGTCCTCGGCGGGGAACTGGCGCAGCAGCCGCACCCGGTCGGGGTGCACGGCGACCACGTCCGCGTACCGGTCGCCGACCAGGTCCTCCACCGCGTCGACGGGCAGCCGTCGCGCCGAGGGCACGTCACCGCCCGTGCCGAGCGTCTCCAGCAGCCGGGCGGAGGCCCGTTCGGCCTGGCCCAGGACGGCCTCGGACAGCGCCCGGTTGCGGGAGACGACGTTGCGGGTGACCTCCAGCTCGTCCAGGGCGAGTTCGACGTCCCGGCGCTCGTCGAAGTAGGGCTCGAAGCACGGCCAGTGCTGCACCATCAGCTCGCGCAGCTGCGGCAGGGTGAGGAAGCTGAGCACGTTGTCGTCGGCCGGGTCGAGCAAGTAGCCCTTGCGGCGGCTGACCTCGCGCACGGCGACCGCGCGCTGCACCCACTCCTGTCCGGCGGGTCCGGCCGCCGCGACCACCCAGTCGTCGCCGTGGACCGGTTCGTAGACGGGCCGCAGGACCGCGGCCACCACCGCGCGCAGCCGCTGTTCGACCAGGTTCAGCCAGATGTAGGCCCGCCCGGCCCGCTGGGCCCGGGTGCGCACCTCCAGCCAGGCGTCGGTGTCCCAGTCCAGCTCCGGTCCGATGGAGCCCGCCGCGTCCATCGGCCGGGCCAGGGACACCGCGCCGGGCGGGACGTCTGTGGAGTTCCCCTCGTGACTCTCGTCACCAGGCGGCAGCTCCAACCCTCCCGAGCCCACCCGTGCACCGCCTTCCGCTCCCCCGGGCATCCCCGTCCCAACGATCAAGGAAGGGTACTCCGGGAGCGGTCGGCGGTGCAGCCGGATGGACAGGGTCGTTGCTCAACTGCGAGGCTGCCAGTGTCCGTTCTGCCAGGAGAGCTGGTCGGGGGTGAGCGGATTCATGGCGGTGACGTCCCGGGGCGCGATGGAGAAGCCCTGCCAGTGGACGGGCATGGGCTGCTGGTCCTCGTCCCGCGCTATGTGGTGGAAGCCCACATTCATCCAGACCACGGGGTGGGTGAGGGTCTGGCCGTTGACCCACTTGTCGACGGACTTGCCCGCTCCGGCGGGGCAGTTGCCGGTGTTGTTGCTGGCGAACTGCTCGCACTTGTCGTACTGGGTGAAGTAGACGTCGTGCCGGGTGTAGCTGCGCCCGGGGTACCTGGTCGTGGCCCCGGGGACGATCTCGTACGAACGGGCGTGCCCGTCCTTGTTCTTGCCGGTGGCGCTGACCACCCGCCACCAGCGGTAGGTCTTGTGGTCCCCGGCGAGTTCCTTGGTGACCTTGGTGCGGGTGGTCTTCGCGGTCGGGGCCTCCTGGCCGCGGGCCGGGGCGGTGACGGTCGAGTCGTACTGCTCGATCTTCGTCTTGGACGAGCCGTCGAGGCCGAAGTCCAGCCGCCAGAAGACGTTGTGGCTGTGGCTGGTGGCGTAGGCCTTGGCGCCCTTGCCGATCGGCCAGCCGCGGCCGTCGCCCGCGTCGTAGTCCTCGTAGGAGAGGCTGCCGGTCGCGCCGACGTTCATGGCGATGGTGCCGTCGTCCTGGAAGCGCCACTCGGAGATGTATTCGTACCAGCCGACCTGGTTGACCGTGTAGACCAGCAGGTCCTTGCCCTGGGTCTGGTAGACCTTGGCAGCGCTGTCGCCCTGCATCCGGTAGGCGTGGCCGCGGGTGCGGGTGGTGGTGCACAAACCCTTGACGTTCGGGTGCTGCGGGTCCCAGGCGTCCGGCACCTTGACGGTCTTGATGGTGCCGCCGGGGCATTCGCCAGGCGCCAGGTTCATCAGGCCCTGGGCGAAGCCGAAGCCCGTCAGGTCGTCGTACTCGACGCTGCCGTCGTCGTAGGGGACATGGATCTGTCCCAGCCGGGCGCTGTTCAGCACCTTGATCGGCTTGGCCTCGCCCTTGGGCTGGTAGGAGACGTCGTCGAGGACCAGCCCGGCCTTGCTGTCGTAGCGCCAGCACATCCGCCAGGTGGTGCCGCCGGCGAGTTTCTGCTCGATGCGGTAGGCGGCGCTGCACTCGGCGGCGGCCGGCGCGGCGGCGCGCGGCTGGGCGACGGCCGGGCCCGTGCCGGTGGTCGCACCGGCGGCCAGCGCGGCCACGGACAGTCCGACGGCCGCCCGTGTGCGGGCACGGCTGATTCTGTTCACACGCATGAAGGAATGACTCCCTTGCAGGAAGGTGCGGGAGGCACCGGGATCCAGGAGGTACTGGGATTCAGGCGGTACCGGGATTCACGGCGGTACCGGGATTCACGGAGGCGTCCGGAGCGGCGGGCGGGCCGCGGCTCAGCCGCGGTCGAGCGCGGCGACCTTGCCCGCGCTCAGGTCGACCACCAGGTAACGGGTGTCGACCCAGGGCCCGTTGACGACCTTCGGGAACAGCCGTACGCAGCGGTGCTCGCCGCACCGGTCCAGGGCCGCGGGCTGGGCGCCCGGCGCGGCACGGTAGACCGCCCCGTTGAGCAGCAACTGGTCCGGGGAGGTGAGGTCCCGGCCGGTGGCGTCGCGGTAGTCGGCGCGCAGGCCCGCGCCCAGCGGGTCGGCGATCAGCAGCCGGGCCGCCTCGGCGTTCTCGGCACGGCTCAGCGGCGGCTGGACGCCGTGCTGGACGCCGGTGCGCACCACCTTCCCGGCGTCCAGGTCGACGGTCCTGGTGACGAGGGTGTCGTCCCGGTAGTCGTAGAACGTCACGTCCGCGCGGCGCGGCGCGGCCGGGTCGTCGACCTCGCCGGCGTCCGGTTCGGCGAGGTCGACGGTGAGGCGCTGCGGGCCGCGCTCGCCCTCGACGTCCTGCGCGGCGCCGAACCGCTGCCCGCCCAGGGCGATCTGTTCGACCCGGGCGATCTCGTCGTCGGTGAGCGGGTCGGTTCCCCTGCCCCGCGCGCCCTCCGCGGGCGCCTGCTCGACCACGCCCGGCGCGACCGCCGCGTCCTGCCCGGACGCGGTCTGCCCGGACGCGGTCTGCCCGGACGCGGTCTGCCCCGTGGACCGGCCGCCGGCCGCGCCACCGCCCGCCCCCTCTGCTCCCGCCGTGCCCGGCAGGGTGATCCCGATCATCACGGCGGTCGCCGCCACCGCTATGGCCGCACCGGCCACCACCTTGCCCAGATGTCGGTGCACTGTCTCGCGCACTTCTTCCCCCAACTCCCCCTGTGGTCCCGGGAGTACGTGTCTGCCCCACTGGTTCGGCCCACGGCGTCGCATGCATGCGTTCGCCGTGAGCACTGGTCGCTCGGTAAGAGGGAGTCAAGTGACGGCGGGTTCCCTTACTTTCCGCCGATACTCGGGGCCAAGGCGCCCCCTGCGGTACGGAGGGTTCCGGGTGCAGGGACCGTACGAGCCGGGGCGCGGGCTGCGCTGCGACTCGGCGAAGCTGCTGCTCGACCCGATCACCGTCGGCACGTCCCGTCCGGACGGCCGAGGCCCGGCCCGAAGGTGGCCGCGGGCGTCTGCCTCACCCTCCGGGACCGAAGCCCGGCGGTGCTGCCACGCCCTGCTCAGGCCGGGCACCCGGCCGTCTTTCACGCGCGCGTGGATGCGTGCGTGCGGGGGACCGTGACGCGAAAAGGGGTGGGATGGGTACATAGGTCTGCATGACGGATGTCCGCATGGCAGACGAGCGTCCCGCGCCGGTGGTGCCCACGGCCACCTACCGGCTCCAGGTGCAGCCCGAGTTCCCGTTCGCGGCGGCCGCGGCCGCCGTGCCCCAGCTGGCCTCGCTCGGCGTGTCGCATCTGCATCTGTCCCCCGTACTCGAGGCCGTGCCGGGCTCCACGCACGGCTACGACGTGGTGGACCACGCGCGTGTACGGGACGAGCTGGGCGGTGAGCGGGGCCTGCGGGCGCTCGCACGGACCGCGCGGGAGCACGGCCTCGGGCTCGTGGTGGACATCGTGCCCAACCACATGGCGATGGCCCCGCGGCACAACCGCGCCCTGTGGGAGGTGCTGCGCAAGGGCCCCAAGTCGCCGTACGCGCGCTGGTTCGACATCGAATGGGAGGCGCGGGGCGGGCAGTTGCTGCTGCCGGTCCTCGGCGGTCCGCTGGGCGCGGAGGCCGAGCACCTGGTGGTCGACGGCGACGTGCTGCGCTACCACGACCATGCCTTCCCGCTGCGCGAGGGCACGGAAGACCTGCCGCTGCCCCTGCTGCTGGACGCCCAGTGGTACCGGCCGGTGTGGTGGCGGCTGGCCCGTACGGAACTCAACTACCGGCGCTTCTTCAGCATCTCCGAACTCATCGGCGTACGGGTGGAGGAACCGGAGGTGTTCGCGGCCACCCATGCGAAGATCCTCCAGCTGCTGCGCGAGGGCGTGATCGACGGGCTGCGCGTCGACCACCCCGACGGCCTCGCCGACCCCGACGGCTATCTGCGGCGGCTGCACGAGGCGACCGGCGGGCGCTGGACCGTCGTGGAGAAGATCCTGGCCGACGGGGAACGCCTGCCCGCCGCCTGGCCCGTCGCCGGCACCACCGGCTACGACGCCCTCCGGCACGTCGACGGCGTGTTCACGGATCCGGCGGGTGCGCGGCAACTGCTCGGGCACTACCGGCGGTTCGCGGCGCCGCACACGGACCGGGGCGGCGACTGGGAGGCCACGGTGCGGCGGGCCGCCCACCAGGTGCTCACGCACGAACTGGCCGCCGAGACGGACCGGCTGACCCGGGTGGTGAGCCGGCTGTGCGCCGCCTCGCCGGACCTGGCCCTGCGCGACCGCGCGCCCTGGGCGCTGCGCACCGCGCTGCGGGAGCTGCTGGTCCGGCTGCGGGTGTACCGGCCGTACGGCTCCGAGGACGCGGCCCGCGTGGTCACCGAGGAGGCCGCCGCCGAGGCCCGGCGCGCCTTCGCCGTGCCCGAGGAGGGCGAGGCGGTGGACGTCGTGCGCGGCCTGCTGGGGCCGGGCGGGGACGGGGCGCCCGGTGCCGGTCCGGCCCTCGCGGAGTTCCGGGCCCGGTTCGCACAGACCGCGTCGGCGCTGCGCGCCAAGTCCGTGGAGGACACCGCGTTCTACCGGTATCTTCCGCTGCTGTCCGCGACCGAGGTCGGCGGCGACCCGGGCAGCCCGGCCGTGTCCCCGCAGGACTTCCACGCGCACTGCGCGCGCGTGCAGCGCGACTGGCCGGGCACCGGGACCGTGGTGTCGACCCACGACACCAAGCGCAGCGCCGATGTGCGCGCCGCGCTGGCCGTGCTCACCGAGTGCCCGTCGCGGTGGGCGGACCTCCTCACCGAGGTGAGCCGCGACGGCGCGGTCGCGCCGGACGCGCAGCTCGCCTGGGCGGCCTGGCAGACGGTGTTCGGGCTGGGCCCGGCGGACCCGGAGCGGGTCGGGCAGGCGCTGCTGAAGCACGTACGCGAGGCGGGTCTGCACACGAGCTGGACGCAGCGGGAGACGCCGTACGAGGAGGCGGTCACCCGGTTCGTCGCGGCCGGGCCGTGCGGGCCGCCCGGCGAGCGCGTGGCCGCCTTCCGGGACGCGCTGGCGGCGCATGTACGGGCCAACGTCCTCGGCACCGCCCTGGTCCATCTGACGATGCCAGGCGTGCCGGACCTGTACCAGGGCACGCAGGACGAGTACCGGGCGCTGGTGGACCCGGACAACCGCCGGCCGGTGCGGTTCCCGACCGGGGCGGCCGACGGGTCCGGGGCGCCCCCGGAGCCGGGGCGGTCCGGGGAGAAGGCCGCGGTGACCGCGGCGGCGCTGCGGCTGCGCGCACGCAGGCCGCACGTCTTCGGAGCCGCGGGGACGTACGCGCCGCTGGCCGCGGAGGGTCCGGCCGCGGCACACTGCCTGGCGTTCACGCGGTCCGGGGAGGTGGTGACCGCGGTGACGCGGCTGTCGCTGCGGCTCGCGGAGGCGGGCGGCTGGCGCGACACGCGGCTGGCGCTTCCGCCGGGCCGCTGGGTGGACGTGCTGGACCCGGAGCGCACGTTCGACGGGCACGCGCGCGTGGCCGAGTTGTTCGGACCGTGCCCGGTGGCCCTGTTGGAGCGGGGCGCGGCGACGGTCTGACCCGAGCGCCGACGGCGGGCGGACACCGGTCATAGCGGACCCCGGTCATATGCGGCCGGGTCGGCTCGGTTCGCGGGTATGGGCACCGAGGACCGCGGAGCGCTCGGCGCGGCTGCCGCTGCGGCAGTGGGTCCACCCCCTCGCCTCCGCGCGGCGAGACGCGTACCGTGCCGGCGCCGGTGCCGGACGGAGGCGGTCCGTGTCCGGCTCCCGGCACTCGGTGGGCGCGGCCCGCACCGGCGGCGGTGACCGCGGACTTGGTGGCTCCGCCGCATCCCGCTTGACAGTTGCTTCCCGGCATGCGGCACTGGGGATGGCGAAGTCAGGCGGACAAATCGGGGGTGGGTCTGCTGCCGGAGCTGCATTACCCCAGCGTTTCCGAACTCACCGCGGTCGCACGGACGTTGGCCAGGGATCGACCGGGCCTGTGCGCACTGCGGCAGGTGGGTGTCTCCAGCGCGGGCAGACCTCTGCACCTGCTGTCCGTGGGGCACGCCCCACGGGCCGTCCTGGTGGTGGCGGGTGCCCACGCCAACGAGCCGACCGGTGGCTCCACCCTGCTCACCCTCGCCGAACGGGTGCTGTACGAGCGGGAGTTGCGGTCCGCCACCTCCTGGCACTTCCTGCTGTGCGCGGACCCGGACGGGGCCAGTCTGCATGTGGCGCCCGCGCCACGCAGCCTGCTCGACTACCACCTCGGCTTCTACCGCCCCGCCGGGCCCGAACAGCCGGAGTGGTCGCCCGCCGCGCTGCCGCCGGACCGGCTGCCGCCCGAGACCCGGACCCTGACCGGGGTGATCGACGAGTTGCGGCCCTACCTCCAGGTGACGCTGCACGGCACCGATCTGGGCGGCAGCTGGGTGCAGTTGACCAGGGACGTGCCCGGGCTCGCCGAGCCGTTCGCCAAGTCTGCGGCCGAGCTGCGCATACCGGTGGAGACGGGCGCCTCGGACGCGGCCGGATGGCCCGCCTCGGGACCCGGGGTACGGGTGATGCCGGGGCCGGACACCGGCGCCGCGTACCCGAGCATGCCGGACGACGCGCGGCGCAGCACCTGGTACCACGCGCACCGGTACGGCGGTCTGACGGCTGTGGTGGAGGTGCCGATGTGGGCGAGCGACCTGGTGGACGATCCGGCGCCGCATCCCGCCCCGGCGGCGGCGATACGCCGGCTGGCGCACCGGTTGCAGCGGGACGCGCTCCAGGTGGAGCGGGTGCTGGCCGAGGCGCTGCCGCGGCTGGACGGCACCGGGGGTCCGCTGCTGCGGGCCGCCCGGTGGGCGCTGGAGCTGATCCCGGGGCTGGCCGCGGACTGGATCGACACGCCGCCCGTCGACACGACGATGGCGTACGTCGGGAGCGTGGACGCGTTCGGGCGGCGGCTGCCGCTGCGGGCCGCGGCCATGCTGCTGCGGGTGCTCCGGGCCGCGGACGACCGTGCCGCGCCCGGCCTTGAACACCTCGTCGCGGGCTGGTGCGACGCCTTCGCGACACGTTTCCGCGCTCGTTGGGTGCCCCTGGAGCACCAGGTGGAGCACCAGTCGCGCACGGTGCTGGCCGCGGCCCACCACGCACGCGACCGGGCCGCGTGAGCCCGCCCCGACCCCCCGATGGACGGGAACACACACGTACGCCGCCCCGCGCAACCACAACCACGCGCCTTCGACGGAGCCCCCCGACCACCCGCACGCCCCTCGCCGGACCCCGCGAACACGAGCACGCCCCTCGCCGGACCCCGCGAACACGAGCACGCCCCTCGCCGGGCCCCATGGACACGCGCGCCCCCTCACCAGGCCCCGCGAACACGAGCACGCCCCCCCACCAGGTCCTGCGGACACGAGCACGCCCCCCACCAGACCCCCGCGGACACGCGCGTGTCCTCGTGGGGAGGAGGGCCGGCGTTCGGCGGGGTGTTCAGCTCGACGCCAGCCGGAAGGCCAGCCGCCCGAAGGAGACCTGGTCGCCCGCGCGGACCACGGCGGCGCCGATCACCCGGCGCCCGTTCACGCTCGTACCGTTGGTCGAGCCGAGGTCCCTGAGCACCCACATGCCGCCCTGGCGGCTGAGTTCGGCGTGCACCCGGGAGACCGTCTCATGGTTCAGCCGCAGCCCGTTGGCCGGGTCACGGCCGATGCGCAGCGGGTGGCCGACCGCCGGGTGGGGCAGCAGCAGCTTGGGCAGCCGCTCGGCGTGCCAGGCCCTGCGCAGCCGTGCGGTGAACCCGGAGACCGCCTCGACGGCGCCGAGGACGCCGCGCGTGAGGCGGCCCTCCCGGGGCAGGTCGGCGGTGAGCGCGACGAGTTCTTCGGGCCGCCGCGCGGCGAGGGCCAGCCCCATGCGGCGCACGAACGTGTCGTGCGACAGCCGGCCCGCGACGACGCCGTCGCGCAGCACCTTCAACGCCTTGTCGCGCTCGGCGTCGGACAGCCGCGCGGGATACGTGTGGTGCTCGAAGGACGACGTCACGCTGGTGATTGTCGGTCAGTGAACCCCGGGTGTCCAGAAGATCCCCGCGATGGGAAATCGCCCGCCACGCGCGCGTACTCCGGGCGACATGCACCGGGAAAAGCCAGGATTCAAAAGCGGATCCACCCCGCTCACGGCACCATGGACGGGCTACATCACGGTGTGCAGACGAAGGGGAACCGTCCGTGAAGTTCGAGGTGTGGGCACCGCCGGCAGACCGGGTGACGCTCCATTGCGAGGGCGCCACGCGCGCGTTGGAACGCGATCCGGACCGGGCGGGGTGGTGGTCGGTGGAGGCGGCGGCCGACGACGGCGCGCGGTACGGGTTCGCGCTGGACGACGGCCCGGTGCTGCCCGACCCGCGGTCCCGCCGCCAGCCGGAGGGACCGGACGGGCCGAGCGCCGTCGTGGACCACGCGCGGTACGCGTGGCGCGCCCCGTGGGCGGGCCGCGCGCTGCCGGGCGCCGTGCTGTACGAACTGCACGTGGGCACGTACACCCCCGAGGGCACCCTGGACGCGGCGGCCGGTCGGCTCGGGCATCTGGCGGAACTGGGCGTGACCCACGTGGAGTTGATGCCGCTGTGTCCCTTTCCCGGGCGGCACGGCTGGGGTTACGAGGGAGTGTCGCCGTGGGCGGTGCACGAGCCGTACGGCGGCCCCGAGGCACTCAAACGGTTCGTCGACCGGGCGCACGAACTCGGGCTCGGCGTCGTCCTGGACGTCGTGCACAACCATCTGGGCCCGGCCGGCAACCATCTCCCCGCGTTCGGCCCGTACTTCACCGAGACCCATCACACCCCGTGGGGCGCGGCCGTGAACCTCGACGCTCCCGGCTCCGACGAGGTGCGCGGCTATCTGGTGGGCAGCGCGCTGGCCTGGCTGCGCGACTACCGGATCGACGGGCTGCGGCTTGACGCGGTGCACGCGCTGCGGGACACGCGCGCGCTGCACTTCCTGGAGGAGCTGTCGGCGGCCGTGGACGGCCTCGCCGCCGAGGTGGGCCGGCCGCTGTTCCTGATCGCCGAGTCCGACCGCAACGACCCGCGGCTCATCACCCCGCGCGCTGAGCACGGGCTCGGTGTGCACGCGCAGTGGAACGACGACTTCCACCACGCCCTGCACGCCGCGCTGACCGGTGAGTCCCAGGGCTACTACGCCGACTTCGCGCGGGCCCCGTTCGCCGCCCTCGCCAAGACCCTGACGGGTGGTTTCTTCCATGACGGCACGTATGCGAGCGTCCGGGGCCGGCACCACGGCCGGCCGCTGGACCGCACCCGCGTGGCCGGGCACCGGCTGCTCGGTTACGCCCAGAACCACGACCAGGTCGGCAACCGGGCCCGGGGCGACCGGCTGTCGGCCACGCTCCCGCCGGGCCTGCTGGCCTGCGCGGCCACGCTCACGCTGACCGCGCCGTTCACACCGATGCTGTTCATGGGCGAGGAGTGGGCGGCGGGCACGCCGTGGCAGTTCTTCACCGACCACACCGATCCCGCCCTGGCTGAGGCCGTACGGCGGGGCAGGCGGCGGGAGTTCGCGGCGCACGGCTGGGCCGAGGACGAGGTGCCCGATCCCCAGGACCCGGCGACCCGCGAGCGTTCCTGCCTGGACTGGTCGGAACCGGAACGCGAGCCCCACGCGCGCGTGCTGGCCTGGTACCGCCGGCTCATCGCGCTGCGCCGGGAACAGCCGGACCTCACCGATCCCGACCTCGCCGACACCAAGGTGGCGTACGACGAGGAGGCACGCTGGCTCGCCTTCCGCCGCGGGGACATCCGGGTCGCCGTGAACCTCGGTTCCGGGCCCGCGGCGATCCCGCTGGGCACCCGCGGGTCCCAGGTGCTCGCCACGTGGACCCCGATCCGACCCCCCGGCCCGGACGGCCTCCTCCACCTTCCCGGCCAGTCATGCGTCGTACTGAACCACGGCTGACACACCACGGAGCGGGGCGCCGGGCCTACCGCGTATGCGCGTGGGCACCCCACTCGCCCGCGAGCATGGCCCCGCGGTGCACGAAGTCGCCGTCGCCGAAGCTCGGATACGGGTGGCGGCGACGTGGGCGGTCCGGCGGGCGCCGGTGGTCGTCGCGCATGCAGATGCCGGTGTCAATACCGTCGGCCTCGACGGGCACGCCGATCCAGGAGTCGCGCATCCGCTCGGCGATCCCCAGGCCGCCGGAGCAGCGGTCGAACCGGCCGTGGATCTCGGCCGGGCCGAGGTGCCGGGCGACGAACCGGATCGCGGTGCGGTTCGGGTCGATGTCCCAGTGGCCGGGTTGCGGGGTCGGCGGCAGCGGGGCGGCGGCCAGGTCGATCGCCCGGCCGAGGCCCGCGCTCCCGGGAGCACCCGGACAAGGGCGCGGTGTGGCTGGAAGCCGTCGCAGGCCACCGCCGGTTGGTGATCGCCCGGCGGTACGGCGGTGGTGAACAGGCTATAGGCGTCGGTGCCGCCGTCCACCACGGGCCGCCGGACGGCAGTGGGGTCGGGGAACCGGTGGCCGCCGCTCGGGCCGGGCCGCCGCCGAACGGCGGCCGAGCAGCAGGGCGGTGTTCACGCGGGCGCCGTGATCAGTTCGGGTTCGGTGGCTCCTCGGACGTCGGCTTCGGTGACCCCGGGCGCGCACTCGACCAGACGCAGTCCGCGGTCCGTGACGTCCAGCACGGCGAGGTCGGTGATGATCCGGTGGACCACGCGTTCCCCGGTGAGCGGCAGCGAGCAGTCGTCGACGATCTTGAAGGTGCCGTCCCTGGCCACGTGCTCCATCAGGACGATCACCTTGCGCGCGCCGTGGACCAGGTCCATCGCGCCGCCCATCCCCTTGACCATCTTGCCCGGGATCATCCAGTTGGCGATGTCGCCCCGGGCCGACACCTGCATCGCCCCGAGGATCGCCGCGTCGATCCGGCCCGAGCGGATCATCCCGAAGCTGGTGCTGGAGTCGAAGAAGCTGGCGCCGGGGCGTACCGTCACGGTCTCCTTCCCTGCGTTGATCAGGTCGGGGTCCTCGTCCCCGTCGTACGGGTACGGGCCGGTGCCGAGGATGCCGTTCTCGGACTGCAGCACCAGCTCTACGGAGGCGGCCACGTGGTTGGGTACCAGGGTGGGCAGCCCGATCCCCAGGTTGACGTAGTCGCCGTCCCGCAGTTCCCGCGCGGCGCGGGCGGCCATCTGGTCTCTGGTCAGTGCCATGGTCATGCTCCTCGTCCGGCGCCGTGGCGGGGGCGGGTGGTCCGTCGTTCGATGCCCCTGGCTGCGGCCTGACCGGGCGTGAGCGGGAGAACGCGGTCGATGTAGATGCCGGGGAGGTGAATCGTGTCCGGGTCGAGTCGGCCGGGTTCGACGAGGTGTTCGACCTCGGCGACGGAGATCCGGCCGGCCATGGCGCAGACCGGATTGAAGTTGCGGGCGGCCTTGCGGAAGACCAGGTTGCCGTGCCGGTCTCCCTTCCATGCGCGCACCAGCGCGAAGTCGGCCGGCAGGGCCCGTTCCAGCACGAAGGACGTACCGTCGAACTCGGCGGCCGGCTTGGGCGGCGAGGCGAGAGCGACCGTGCCGTCGGGGGCGTACCGCCACGGCAGGCCGCCGGAGGCGACCGCGGTGCCGGTGCCGGTCCTGGTGTAGAAGGCGGGGATGCCGACTCCTGCGGCGCGCAGCCGTTCCGCCAGGGTGCCCTGCGGGGTGAGTTCGACCTCCAGTTCGCCGCCGAGGTACTGCCGGGCGAACTCCTTGTTCTCTCCCACGTAGGAGGCGACGATCCTGCGGATCCGGCCGCGGTCGAGCAGCTTGCCGAGGCCCACGCCGTCGGTTCCGCAGTTGTTGGAGAAGATCTCCAGCCGCCCCACGCCGGCCTCGACGACCGCGTCGATGAGCACGGCGGGGATGCCGCAGAGCCCAAAGCCGCCCGAGGCGATCGACGCTCCGTCCCGGATGCCCGCCACGGCCTCGGCCGCGGTGGCGACCACTTTGTCCACCGTCCGTTCCTCCCTGGTCAGTTGAGCTTGGCGAGCTGGGCGAGAACGGTCTCCGGCGCGGCGTCCGCGGGGATGTCGGCGAGGAGGAAGTCACCGGACGGCAGCGCCACCCCGTCACCGTGCCAGAACGCCTCGGGGATCCGCGGTCCGGTCAGCCCGGAACCGGCGACCCGCACACCGTGACCGGTCCGATGGCCCAGCGCCCAGCGGTAGTGGTCGCTCACGTTGCTGACCGGCGCCCAGGCGCTGTCGTCGATCTGCGGCAACAGGCCGGCGTGTGGGTCGCGTTCGTCGAGCAGCAGCATCGAGACCGGTGCCGCTGCCAGCCGCCGCAGCCAGTCCGCGACGTACATCGCGGCGGTCTCCGCGTGGTCGGCGGTCAGGTCCGTGAGCGGACCGGCGCCGCTGAGTTCGTGGGTGCGCGCCAGCCACCGCATCGGGGACGGGATCTGCAGCACGAGCGGCGCGGCCGTGGTCCGCGCCACCAGCTCGGCCAGCTCGACGGCGGCGACGGCGGTGGGCTCGTGGGCCAGCATCGTGCGCAGGGCGTACCCGGTCCGTGGCCGGGAGGACAGGCTGGCACGCAGCGCTTCCTGACGGATGAGGGCGTCGTCGTAGTAGGCGCCCAGATCCAGCAGGGTGGTGTCGGGGCCGAGCAGGCCCTGGGCCTGCCCGGTGTACTGCGCGAAGGCGACCGGGTCGGTCCACGGCACGGGGCGGCCTTGCAGGATGACCGCGGGGGCGTAGTGCTGGTGGTCGATGATCAGCGCGGTCGGCCGACCGGAGGGCGGGGCGGACAGGAGGGAGGCGAAGTCCATGGCCATGGGTGTTCCTGGTGTCGAGGAGAGGCTCGGACGAGGGGTGGGGAACCGCGCTGCGGCTCCCCACCGGGTGCGGGTGGCCGGCTCAGCCGTTGAGGATGACCTTGAGGGCGTTCGTCTTGGCCGCGTCCGCGAAGGTGTCGTAGGCGTCGAGGATCCGGTCGAGCGGGAAGTGGTGGCTGGCGAACCGGTCCACGGGCAGCTGCCCGTCGCGCACCAGCCGGAGCAGCATCGGCAGGGTGTCGGTGTTCACCAGGCCCATGGAGATCACGATGTTCTTGATCCACAGGTCCTGGAGCGGCAGTTCCACCGGCTTGCCGTGGACTCCGACGTTGGCGACGTTCCCGCCCGGACGGACCAGGTCGAGCGCCATGGCGAAGGTCTGCGGTATCCCGACCGCCTCCACCGCGACGTCCACCCCGTCCCCGTCGGTGAGCGCGAGGACCTCGTCCCGCCAGCCGTCGCCGCCGGAGTCGACGGCGTGTGTGGCGCCGAAGGAGAGCGCCTGCTGTGCGCGGTGGCCGTCGATGTCGAGCGCGATGATGCGCGCGGCGCCCTGGAGCCCGGCCGTGGCCGACACCGCCAGGCCCACCGGCCCGGCGCCGATGACCGCCACGGTGTCGCCCGGCTTGACCCGCCCGTAGCGAACGCCGATCTCGAAGCCGGTGGGGAGGATGTCCGAGAGCATCACACCCTGCGCGGGGGTGACCCCTTCGGGCAGCTTGTGCAGCGAGGTCTCCGCGTACGGCACGCGGACGTATTCGGCCTGGGTGCCGTTGACGAGGTGGCCGAGGATCCACCCCATGCCCGGCGCCCCCTCGTCACCGGCGCAGTGGGAGTGCAGCCCTTGACGGCAGTAGGCGCATCGCCCGCAGTTCTTGATGCAGGCGATGATCACTTGGTCGCCGGCGGTCAGGGTGGTGACGGCGCTGCCGGTCGCCACGACCGTCCCGACGCCCTCGTGCCCGAGCACCCGGCCCTCGGTGACCGAGGGCACATCGCCCTTGAGGATGTGCAGGTCGCTGCCGCAGATGGTGGTGGCGTCGATCTTGACGATCACGTCCGTGGGCGCCTCGATCGCCGGGTCGGGGACGGTGTCCCACGATGTGCGGCCGACGCCGTGGTAGACGAGAGCCTTCATGGCGGTTCTCCTTGTGCAGTGCCGAGCAGAGGGGTTCAGGGGCGCGTCAGGACTTGCGCTGCACTTCTTCGCCGTGCTTCTCCTCCAACTCGCGGACCCGCTCCTCAAGCCGGGCGATCTTGACCTCGCGGCGGTCGGGGACCATGACGATGGGGAGTTCCTTCAGCGGAGCCGTCACACGCTGCGGGCCGTCGATCGTGAACACCGTCGCCGTGATGTCCTCGGTGTCCGAACCCCAGGAGCCGTAGTAGGGCAGGTCCTTGGGAGGTTCCGGCTTGACGAACTCCGCGCAGAATTCGGCGTACGGCCTGCCCCGCCGGAGCCTGGCCGTGCGGGCTGCGGCGCGCGCGGCCGCGGTGGCCTCGACGTCGAGGCGGAACGTCTCGGGGTCGTAGCGCACCCCGAAGATCTCCTCCGCGACCTTCTGGCTGATGCGGCCCAGTTCGGCGTCCTTGACGACGGATTCGGGCAGCCGCTCCAGCGGGTCGCCGTAGCCGCCGCCGGCGCCCTGGCTGATCATGTACAGCTCGCCGTCCTTGGCGATGTCGAATTGCAGGCCCATGTGGTAGGTCGCGTAGCGGCCGTCCTCGAAGGGACGCTCGTTCATGACCTTCTCGATCGACAGGTCGAACTTCTTGCTGTCGCGGCGGATGTGTTCGTAGACATTGGTGCCCTTGACCATGGCGAGCGGGTAGGTGCCGCAGCCGTAACCGCCGTACATGCCGTAGATGGAGGAGAACTTCGCACCCGACGTCACCGTCATGAAGCCCCACTGCGGGGTGCCCTCGGCGGCGACGATCATCTCGTAGCCCATGCCGCCGGTGAACTTCCCGAAGCCCATGTTGTCGCGCACGAGCCGCTTGGACACGAGCTGCATGAACGGGACTTCATCCTCCATGACCTCCTGCTCGGCCGTGTCGGCCATGGCGCAGAAGAGGGGGGAGACCGCGTCCTCACCGTCGCGGAAGGGCTTGGCGCCGCCCGGCATCCCGTTGAGGTCGGCGCAGAGGTTGCCGACCATGTCGCCGTGCTGGGTGACGCCGCCCCACAGGAATGTGTTGATCTGGTTGAACCAGTTGGCGACGACGTTGCTGTATTTCTTCGGGGTGGAGAAGGACATCCGGCTGTAGAGCGCCTGCATCGCCGAGAACCCGCGGAAGGATGCCTGAAGTGACTGCCCCATCGGCGCGTCGTAGGAGGCGTCGGCCCAGGTGCCCTCGTCGGAGATGATCTCGATGCAGCTCATGGCCGAGGTGCAGCGCGGCAGGTCGGGCCACCAGAAGGCGAGGATGGCCTGCATGAACATCGACTTGACCGAGCAGAGCGGGCTGTTGATGGCGCGGTTGAGGATCTCCGGGCCGGTGCCGCGCAGGTCGACGGTCATCTTGTCGCCCTTGACGGTGATCTTGCAGGCGAACTTGATGAGGATGTTCTCCTTCAGCGTCGAGTCCATGAACTGGTCGAACCGGTAGGTGCCGTCGGGCAGTTCGCTGATCCGGCGGCGCACTTCCGCGTCGACGTCCTCGACCGTGGTCCGCAGGGCCGCGGCGAAGGTGTCGACGCCGACCTCGTCGATGATCTTGTCGACCCGTTCCATGATCTTGCGCACCGCGGTGATCTTCACCTTGAGGTCGGCGAGCTGGAGCTTGGGGTCACGCACCGAGTGCTGGAGGAAGGTCAGCAGGTCGCGACGGAGGTGTCCCCGCTCGACGATCTTGAACGGGCTCATCCGCAGCCCGTCGTCGAAGGGCGTCTCCGACCCCGACGGCATACCGCCCGGCTCGCAGGCGCCGTTCTCGCCCTCGTGAATCGTGGCGGCGACCCAGGCGATGACCTCGCCGTCCCTGATGATCGGCATGATCATCGACTGGTCGGTGTTGTGGACGTTCCCGAACCGCGCGTCGTTGTGGATGAACCCGTCGCCCTCGTGGATCCCGACGGTCGGCTCGTCCTTCCAGTACTTCATGATGTACCGGATCGGGTGGTGGAGGATCGCGCTGAAGGCGATGACACCGTGGCAGGACAGATACGAGACGTCCCCGGCCGCGGTGTAGAGGGCGGTCGTCAGGTCGCCCCACTTCGCGCCGGGCGCCGCACCCTGCGCCTCGCACATCTCGTATCCCTCGTCGAGCGCGCCGGCGATGCGCTTGCGGATGCGCTCGACCTGGAGACGGTCGACACCGGCAGCGATCGCCCGTTCTTCGTGCGCGGACCGCGACGTGATGCTGTGGTCGCGCATGATGTCGGGGTCCGGGCCGAGGAACAGGGTTGTCTCGTCCATGAACTTGTCGACCCATTCCTGCTCCTGGGGAGTCAGGATCGTCGAGGGCTTGTCGTCGATGGTGGTCATGTCAATGGGCTCCTTCTGCTGCGCGTGGGCGGGCCGGGTCAGTCCTGGAGGAACCAGACCGCTCCCTGGCGCGTGGGCTCCAGCCGCCAGCCGGGCTCGACGAGGTAGGTCGTGGTCTCCGTGGTGACGATCGCCGGACCATGGATGACGTGCTCGTGTGTGAGCGCGCTCTGGTCGTGGACGGGTGTGTCGAGCGGTTCGTCGTGGCCGATGAAGAAGGCGTCCCGGCGGGACATCTCGACCGGGATCGTCCGCTTCCCCCCGGTGTCGAGGGTGTCGAAGCTGACGACGGCCCCGTCGACGTACGAAGCGACCCGGACCGTGTTGCACCGGATGCCGGCCTCGGGGGCCGCGCTCGACGCCCCGAAGCGGTGGCTGTACACGTCACCGAAGATCTTGATCATGTTGAGGACGTCGCCGACGCCGTTCATCCGGGTGATGTCCTCCAGCGCCACCGCCTGGGTGAGGAGCTGGTTGCCGTAGCGCATGTCGAGTTCGAGCCGGTGCTTCACGTCCTCGGCGGGGAAGCCCTGTCGGACCAGGTCCTCCCGCCCGCGCGCCTCAAGCTCCTCGACGACCGCGTTGAACTCGTCGTAATCGTCGTAGAGATGACGTGTCGTCGGGTTGTACATCGTCACGTGGACGCCGCGCTCGTGGAAGTGGAGCTGCTTCATGTTCCCGGCGCCGCAGGCGGAGAACACGGAGGAGAACGGCGGGGCCAGTACCCGCTTGATCCCGGCGTGCCGGGCGATGCCGCACGCGTGGAGCGGGCCGTTGCCGCCGTAGGCGAGCATCGTGAAATCCTCCGGCAGATAGCCGCGGACTCGCAGCTCCTTGCCGATGCCGATCGCCATCTGTTCGTCCACGCCGTCCTTGATCGCCCGCGCCACGTCCAGGACGGTCATGCCGAGCAGGTCGCACAGGTTCTCCTCGATGGCGAACCGGGACCGTTTGGCGTTGAGCTTGATGTAGCCGTTCGCGTAGTTCTCCGGATCGAGGTAGCCGAGCAGCAGGTCGGCGTCGGTCACGGTCGGGCGCAGACCACCGCGGTCGTAGCAGGCCGGGCCGGGGCTCGAGCCCGCCGACTCCGGGCCGATCCTGATCGAGTCGTGGATGCGGTCGTAAGCGGCGATCGAGCCGCCGCCCGCCCCGAGGGTGTCGAGGTGGACCATCGGGACCGAGACGAGCCAGCGGTCGATCGTGGGCAGGAAGTCGTAGTGCTTGACGCCGCCCTCGGGCACGAGTCCGATGTCGAAGGACGTGCCGCCCATGTCGGTCGAGATGACGTGCCCGAGCCCGGTCTCGTTCGACAGGTGCTCGGCCGCCCCGACACCGGCGATCGGACCGGAGTGGATCGTCTGGAGGGCGTCGGTGGAGTTCATCTGCGCCATGCCACCGGAGTTGTGGATGACGAGCATCGGTTTGTCGTAGCCCGAGTCGCGCAGGTTGTTGGACAGCTGCGAGAGCGCGTGGAACATGATCTCGTGGAGGAAGCCGTCGATGATCGTCGATGTCGCCCGGACGTACTCACCCTTGCGGCCGGAGACCTGGTGGCCGAGGAGGACGGGGATGGCGCCCAGCTCGTGGGCGGGGAACTCCTCCAGGATGATCTCCTGGATCGCGAGTTCGTGCACGGGGTTCTCGGTCGCATGGACGAGGGAGACCACGATCGCCTCCGCGCCGGCATCGACGAGTTCACGGACGACCAGGCGAACGTCCTCGGGGTCGAGGGGAGCGACGATCCTGCCCGCCGAGTTGATGCGCTCCTTGACCGAACGGATCATCTGGCGGGGCACGATCGGCTCCGGCCGTTCGGCCGCGGGGAGGTTCTGCTGCATCGAGTAGTCAAGGCCCTCGCCGTAGCCACGGCCCCGGGACAGCGGGATGGTGTCCTCGAAGCCGTGGGTGACGATCGCGGCGACCCTGGGGCCCTTGCGCTCGATCAGCGCGTTGGTACCGAGCGTGGTCGCGTAGCGGACGGAGTCGACCTTCTTCAGTACGGTGCCCCGGTCGAGCCCTGCCCTCTTGCACGCGAGGTCGAGGGCCTCGTTGAAGCCGAGGGCGAGGTTGTGGTGGGTCGTCAGGGCCTTCGCCTCGACGTACTGGTCGTCCCAGACGAAGAAGCAGTCGGTGAACGTACCGCCGATGTCGACAGAGATACGCTTCATGGTTTCTCCTGGGGGCTCGCGGGGTGCGGTTTCAGCGGACGTGGCCGATGGCCTTGAGGGCGGCGGTGTGCTTCTGGGCGTCCTCGCCGGGCCCGTAGGTGTGAACCTCCTCCGGGTCCACACCGCGCTCCTCCCACTGCGCCCGAAGGGCGGCGACGTCGATGAGGATGTCGACGGTCGGCGGGTGGCCCGGTGGGAGGTACTCGGCCTCGATCTGGGTGCCGCAGCCGGGGCAGTAGTACTCCAGGATCCGGCAGTAGCCCGGGTCCGGGGAGAAGGTGAACTCGTACCGCTCGGGGTCGATGATCGGCTGGTGGATCTCCCGGGGGTCCCGGTCGTGGACGAGGGTGCCTTCCTTGTAGTTGCCGTGTGCGCTGCCCATGTCCTGGTCGCAGACGCGGCACACCCAGCGCTCCGTGGTGAGGTCGATGACGAGGTATTCGGTCATGGGGACTCGCATGGGAGCCCTCCTTCGCGGGGTCGTGGCCGTCAGAGGGTGTCGTGGAGGAGGAGATCGCCGGCCGAGGTGACCCGGAAGGTCCAGCCGGGCAGGACGCGCGCGGTGAAGAAGGGCCCCTCGACGATCGCCGGGCCGGCTCCGGCGTCTCCGGGGCCGAGATCGGCCAGGACGTGCACCGGCACCTCGTCGACACGGTCGGCGGCCGACCGGACCGAGCGGGTCCCGGCGGACGGCGCGGGCCGGGTCTCGACCTCCTGGTCCGGGGTCAGTTCCGGGTGGGGCAGTGGCGCGACGATGGTGAGCTGGAGGGAGACCCGCCGTTCCGGATGGTCGGCGGCGTCGCCCGGACGGTAGGGGGCGCGGGACACCGGCGTCCCGTCCTCCTCCTCGACGATCACCTGCCACGAGGCGTCGCAGTCGGCGAGGGTGTAGCCCTCCTGGAACATGTCGCGCTCGGCCCGGCCGAGGAGTTCGTCGTACGTCTTCCTCGTCGCCGCGGTCGCCGGCTCGTCCACGCCGGCCTCATACGTCTTGCCGATGTCGGAGAAGGCGATGCCGAGTGCGGAGAAGACCGCGGCCGTGCGCGGGATCAGGACCCTGTTCACCCCGGCGGGCCGGGCGGCGCCGGTGGCGCTCATCGGTCCGGCCCCGCCGAAGGCCGCCAGTGTCGTGTCCTCCTGCACGAGGGGGGCGAACGCCGAGGACAGCGCCTCGAAGTAGGCCCGCTCCATCCGGATCAGTGCCTCCTCCAGGCTGATCCCGAGCGGGTTCGCTACGGTCTCGGTGATGACGGTCCGGGAACGTTCGGCATCGAGCCGGAACGTGCCGTCGAGATAGGTGTCCGGGTCGAGGACGCCCAGCAGCAGGTTGACGTCGGTGATCGTCGCCTGCTTGCCCCCGAAGCCGAAGCAGGCCGGTCCGGGCGCGGCTCCCACGGACTGCGGCCCGACCGTGATGTGCCCGTCCTCGGCGGCGATGACGGAGGAACCGCCGACACCCCTGGAATGGACGCTGCTCATCGGGTAGGAGATCGGGACGCCCTTGATCGTGCCCCGTTCGTCCGCGTCGACGCGGTCACCGACCACGACACCGACGTCCGTCGTCGTGCCCCCGACGTCGATCATGAGGGTGTGCTCGAAGCCGTAGGCGCGGGCCAGGGCCGCCGTGCCCTCCAGCCCGCCGCGGGGGCCGGAGGAGTAGGTCTTGAGAGCGACGGACTTGGCGACCCGTGAGGACGCGCCGTCGTTGCGGTAGACGAGGAGCGGGTTGACGACCTTGTAGGACTTCAGGCGCCGCTCCGCGCCGTACAGGAAGCGCTCCATCGTCGGGTGGAGGAAGGAGTTGATGACGCACGACCAGACCCGGCGGGGGTCGCTCCGGTCGCCGGCCAGGTCCCAGCTGTAGATCAGCGGGATGGACCCGAGCAGATGGCGCGGGAACTTGCGCAGCAGAACGGCCCGCAGCCGGCGCTCCTGCTCCACATCGCCGCCGGCGACGACGACGCGCGCGGCCCCGAGGGTCGCCAGCCGGTTGACCTTCTGGACCACCTCGAAGTCGACCGTCTCCTCGTCGGCCTCCATGTCGACCACGAGGATGCGGTCGCCCACGAGGCCCTCGAAGAGGTCCCGCTCGGCTTCGGTCGTCCGCAACGCCGCCGCGAGGTCCGGCATCGTCGTGAGGATGCCGATCATCGGGCCGCGGCGCTCGACGAGCGCGTTCGTCCCTTGTGTGGTTGAGTACCGGATGTGCTGGGTCGAGTGCAGCAGCCGCTCGATGTCGGGCGTGCCGTACAGCGCCGCGGATGCCTTCTCCACTCCGGCGAAGAGGCACTCGGAGAGGTCGTGGGGCGTCGTGAGCGTCTTGGTGAAGGTGAAGCCGGTTCCGTCCCAGACGCAGATGTCGGTGAGCGTCCCACCATTGTCGATATTGATGAGGGTGTCCATGCCACTCCTTGGGCTGCAACTCGGACCGCAACGGATCTGCGGGAGCGACGCGGTCAGTGACCCCGGGGTGCCCCCGAAGCGTCCGGCCCGGCCGTCGCCCTCGACGGTGAGATCCAAGGTGCTGGCGTCTCACAGTTCGTGGCCGTCCCAAATTGGGACACGCACGCCGGTTGGTCCCAGCCAGCTGCCCTGGGCATCATGAGGGCCCGACGCGTGAGGGCCGCACGCCTCGGTGGCCGCGACGAGGAGGTCGTATGCCGGACCAGAACAGCAGGCTGCTGCGTATGGCGGCCGCCCGAGCCGACTTCCTGGAATACGGACGGCAGGGCGCCGCGGGCGTTCCCGACATCCTCGCCGCGTCATGGGAGCGCAGTCAGCAGGCCGGGATCGACATCACCCGTCCGTCCACGGACTTCAACGACAACATCGACACCAGCTGCCGTCTGGTCCGCTGCGCCGAGCCGGTCCTGGACCAGCTCGGCAACGACACCGCCGACCTGCCGCTGGTCATCGCCCTCACCGACAGCCGGGCCCGCCTGGTGCAGCGCCGGGACTCCTCCTCGGCGGTCGGCCGGCTGCTCGACCGGGTCGACTTCGCCCCGGGATACAACTACGCCGAGGGGAAGAAGGGCACCAACGGGGTCGGGACCGTGCTGGAGGCGGGGCAGGCCGTGTCCGTGGTCGGTCCTGAGCACTTCACGGAGGAGCTCCAGGCGTTCGCCTGTACCGGTGCGCCGGTCATCGACCCGCTGACCGGGCGCATCGAGGGCATCCTCGACATCTCCACGCTGGCCGACGCGTGGAATCCGCTCGTGCACACGCTCGTCAAGTCGGCGGCCAGGGACATCGGGCGCAACCTCCTCCTGGACCGGAACCAGGCCCAGCAGGCGCTGTTCGAGACCTATCTGAGGGCCGACGCCCGCTCGACCCGACAGGCGGTCTTCGCCATCGCGGAATCGGTGTTCATGGCCAATGCCGCGGCCCAGGCACTGTTCGACCCGGTCGAGCAGCTGGCCGTCCGGGAGCACGCGACCTTCCTCATGACCCGCCGCGATCGTGTGAACGAGACGATGACCCTGCAGTCCGGCCGGATCATCCACATACGCGGGACCCGTATCGTCTCGGGCTCCGACACGGCCGGCATCGTCGTCATCGCCGACGCCGTCACCGTCCAGGCATCGCGTGCGTCGGCCTCCGTCCCCAGGGCGGGTTTCGACGACCGTGTCCTGCCCCGGGTGGCGATGGCCGGCACCGAGACCAGGGGTCTCGTCGGCGACCTGCGCCGACCGCACGTGCCGATCGCCTCCGGCTCGTCCCCGGCATGGATCCGCGCCTGCTCGGAACTGCGCGACGCGCTCGCTGCGAAGGCTCCGACGATCGTCCTCGGCGAGACCGGGGCGGGCAAGTTCACCCTCGTCGCAGAGCTTTTCCACACCGACCACCCCGGGGGCCACAGTGTCTCCGTCGACGCGACCCAGTTGCAGTCCGGAGGCGAGAGCGACCTCGACGCCCTGCTGGGCAGCGCCCGGGAGCAGACCCTGTGCATCGTCCGGAACATCGACCAGGCGAGCACAGCAGGAGTCGAACGCATCGACGAGCTTTTCACGACCCTCGGTGCGACGACGGCTCCCGTCACCTTCGCCGCGACGGTGTCGGACTCCAGCCTCGACTCCGACCTGCCGTTCCATGCCCTCCTCGGACACTTCGAGGTCGCTGTGACCATCCCACCGCTTCGCTGCCGCACCGAGGACCTCACGCTCATCGCCAACCGGCTCCTGGAGGAGATCGCCCCACGTCGGCGGGTCCGGCTCTCCCCCCAGGTCATGCGGACCATCGCTCAGTACACCTGGCCCCGCAACGTGTCGCAGCTGCGCGAGGCGCTGACCCATGCGCTCCATGCGCGGCCGGTGGGGGAGATCCAGAACCAGGACCTACCGAGCTACTGCCAGACGCGGTCCCGCAAGAACCTCTCGCGGATCGAGGCCGCCGAGTGTGACGCGATCATCGCGGCGCTACGGGAGAAGGACGGGAACCGGGTCGCCGCCGCGGCGCACCTCGGCATATCGCGCAGCAGCCTGTACCGGAAGCTGCAGTCCTACGGAATAACGGCCTGACAGGTGCCGGAACTGTCCCACATGGGGGCATAGCGTATCCGTGTGCACTGCCTGACGTCGCAGCATGGGAAGCCCTCAGCCCTCAGCCCTCACCCCTTCGCCGAGCCCTGGGATCAGACCGGAAACGATCACCTCGACACCCGCGACCTCGGCCTCGGCCTCGCCGAGGTCCATGATCAAAGCGAGGGGACACCCCGTCGGGGCGACCGGGGTCTCGCAGCACGCCCTCGTAGCTCTCCGGCTCTCCGGCAGGCCGACGACGTGCAGCTCGATGGGCCTCAGCCGGCCTCGTGCACAACATGGGCGCTCTCGCCGTCGCCGATTACGCGACGGTGCTCCATGCGTGACACTGAAGGTAACGTATCCCTCTCTGGGTGAAGAGGCTCAGATGAGCAGTACCTGGGACGACGCTGCTGCCCTTGCGGAGGCATACGACAGGCTGCTCTCCGGCAGGACGGTGGGAGCCGCCGTCCGCAAGCCGATCCGGAGTTCTTGGCAGCGGTGTCGCCTCAGGGGCATCGCGGCCGACGGCTTCGAGGTCCCCTACGAGTCCGCCCTGGACGTCGAAGGCAAGCTCGCCCACGCCGCCGGTCCCGTACTCGACCGTCTGGAGTCCGTGCTCTCGGGCATACCGGTCACCATGTTCCTCACCGACGAGCAGGCGCGGATCATGGAGCGCCGGGGAGGCGAGCCCTCCCTGAACCGCTACCTCCACCGGCTGCAGATTGCCCCCGGCTTCGGCATCCCCGAGGAACTCGTCGGCACCAACGGCATCGGCACGGCCCTCGCAGTGGCCGGGCCCACCATCGTGGTCGGCCGCGAGCACTTCGCCGATGTCTGGCGCACACTCGCCTGTGCGGGCGCGCCCATTCGCGATCCGTTGAGCGGGCAGTTCCTCGGCGTGCTCGACCTGACGTGCAGGGATCGCGATTCCGACGTGGCCATGCTGAAGGCCGTGACCGAGGCGGCCCACGGCATCGAGCAGCGGCTGCTCGACGGCGTCACCGCACGCGAGCGTGCCCTGCTGGATGCCTACCAGGGCGCCTCCGGCCCCTCCGGCCGCAGGGCAGCCGGCCAGCCGTCAGGGATGTCCCTGACGCCCTGGGACTTCCTCGACCTTCGTGACCGACTCGTCCTGGAGGAGCGCGCGACCGAGCTGATCTCGTCGGGTCAAGCCGGTCTCGCCGAAGTGCGGCTCAGCCATGGACGCGCGGCCATCCTCGTCAGCCGGCCGGTCGGAAGCCCGTCCGGCGTGACGGGTCTCGCCGTCGAGGCCGCCTTCCCCGGCGTCGGCGTTCACCCTCTCCGTTCCCGGCAGCCTGCGGAGTCTCCCGAGCCACAGCCACCCGGCACGGCATCGCTCATGGCGCACGGTCACCTGTCGGGGCGTCCCCTCCCCACCGCGCCGTCCGCCGCGCCGGCGGACCGGTGGCTGCTCGCCGTCGGCGAGCCCGTCATCGGCCGGCTCGCCCTGCGGGCTCGTCAGCGCCTCGGCCTGATCGCCGATGCCGGCTCCCGGATCGGGACCACGCTCGATGTGTCCCGGACCGCCGAGGAACTGACCGAGGTGGCCGTTCCCCGGTTCGCCGACTTCGCGGCCGTCGACCTGCCGGACTCGGTGCTGCTCGGTGAGGAACCGATCCGGGTGGACGGCCCGCTGCGCCGGGCGGCGATGGGCGGCGCGTACGAAGCCTCCCACCTCCACGGGCTGGGCGATCTGATCGCCTTCGCTCCGTCCACACCGCAGGCCCAGGCACTGGTCACGGGCGAGCCGGTGCGCGAACGGACGCTGTCCCGGGCTCCGGGGTGGATGGCCCATGATCCGGTCCGCGGCTCCAAGATCCTCGGTGCGGGCGTTCACTCGCTGATTGCCGTGCCCATGCTCGCCCGCGATACGGTCCTGGGCGTCGTCAGCTTCTACCGGTCCCGGGCGCACGGCCCCTTCGAGGAGGACGACCTCATCCTCGCGGCGGAACTGGTGGGACACGCCGCCGTATGCATCGACAACGCGCGCCGCTTCACCCGTGAGCACGCCATGGCGCTCACGCTGCAGAAGAGCATGCTCCCGAGCGGCTTGCCCGTTCAGCACGCGGTGGAGGCGGCTCACCGCTACCTGCCCGCGGCATCCGGGGTGGGAGGCGACTGGTTCGACGTCATTCCGCTGTCGGGGGCGCGGGTGGCGCTGGTCGTCGGCGATGTGGTCGGGCACGGCCTGCACGCCGCGGCGACCATGGGCCGGCTGCGCACCGCGGTCCACAACTTCTCGGCACTCGACCTGGCGGCCGACGAGATCCTCACCCAGCTCGATGACCTCGTCATCCGCCTCGACCTCGACGACCAACGGGCCGGAAAATCCTCCATGGGAATCGTCGGCACGAGCTGCCTGTACGCCGTGTACGACCCCAGCACGCGGCGCTGCACCCTGGGACGGGCCGGCCATCTGCCGCCCGCCATGGTCCTCCCCGACGGCACCGTGGAATTCCCCGACGTGCCTGCGGGTCCGCCGCTGGGCCTGGGCGGTCTGCCCTTCGAGACGGTCGATGCCGAACTGCCCGAAGGCAGCCTGCTCGTCCTCTACACCGACGGGCTGATCGAGCACCTCGGCGGGGGCGACCTCGAACACGGCCTCGACCGCTTGCGGAGCGTCCTCGCCGCTCGCGGCCGAACGCCGGAACAGGTCTGCAAGGCGCTGGGCGCGCTCATTCCGGCGGAGCCCTCGGACGACATCGCCCTTCTGGTGGCCCGCACCCGCGCCCTCGGCGCCGGCCAGCTCGCGACCTGGGACCTGCCCGCCGATCCGTCGGTCGTCTCCCGGGTGCGTGAGGACGTCATCGCGCGGCTGACCGGCTGGGGCCTGGGAGAGCTGGCGTTCACCACCGAACTGGTCGTCAGCGAGCTGGTCACCAACGCGATCCGCTACGGCTGTGAGCCCATCCAGTTGCGCCTGCTCCACGACAGCACGCTGATCTGCGAGGTGTCCGACGGCAGTAGCATCGCCCCCCGTATGCGCCGGGCACTGACGTTGGACGAGGGCGGGCGCGGGCTCTTCCTGGTCGCCCAGCTCACCCAGCGCTGGGGCACCCGGTACACCACGCAAGGCAAGGTCATCTGGGTCGAACTGTCGCTGCCCGGACAGCCGGTCTAGTAACCAGGCCCTGCTGAAGGCACCGACCGACTCCTGCCCCTTCCCTCCGCAGCGCCCGCCCAGACAGCATCTCCCCCGGCCAGGGCCGGCATCGGGACAACGCCGGCTACCGGGCTGCGGGCATGGTGCCATCGCGCCAGTCGTTCACCCGCTTCCGGATGCTCGCGACCATGGGGAGCGCGTCGACCGCCTCGGGCTCGAACCAGCGGACATCGGTGGATTCCTCGGACACGGCCAACTGCCCGGCCACGGGCCGAGCCAGGAAGCAGACGGAGAACTCCTGCCGGACCTCGCCGTCATCGTAGGCGAAGACGTGACGGGGGTCGGTTAGGTCCCGACGATGCCGGTGATCTCGACGTCAAGCCCGGTTTCCTCACGGGTCTCCCGAATCGCGCAGTCCGGCAACGACTCGCCGATGTCCATGGCGCCACCGGGAAGTGCCCACATGCCGTTGTCGCGCCGGCGCTGGAGCAGAATGCGCCCGGAGCCGTCGACAACGACAGCGGAAGCAGCCGGAACCAAGCTGTTCGCGGCCGGAGCGTTCGGGTCGTCCTCGTAGTCGCGCCTACTCATGCCCCTCCTCCTCCCACACCGGGGTGCCCCGCTTCCACAGTTCCTCGGCGTGCGCGGCAAAGCGATCAAACATGCCGTCGTCCTGATGACGGCGCAGATGCAACGCAGGAGCATCGTGGCCGACGCTGCGCTCCTGCCCGCGAGGGGCGTCGTCGGTCTCCTTCATCGTCCACAAACGCTCCAGCCGATCCCCGGGGGTCACATGGAGCACGTCAAGTACCGGGCTCGTCCGGCTTGTCCGGTCTGAACTCGGTGACCCGTTCCAGCAGGATCGCCTCCCAGGCCCGCCGCAGCTGGGTCCGCAGCAGCGGCAGGGGGCCCACGTCACGGCCGTCGAGGCGGTCCGCGAGACGCAGCACGGTGTCGCAGCGGGCGAGCCACAGCCCGCGCAGGCAGAGCCGGGCGCCGTAGGCGGCGAGGGTGGCGGCGCGCACGGCCGCGCCGGAGCCGACGGCGAGCGCGAGCCCGGCGATGTCCTCCGCGGGGTCGCCGACCGCCGCGTCGGTCCAGTCGAGGACACCGCGTACCCGCCCGTCGTCGCTCACCACCAGATGCTCGCCCTTGAGGTCATGGTGGACGAGGACCGCGGTGCCGGACTGGGCGGTGAGCTGCGCCGCGCCGGCCCGGGTGAGCTGCCGCAGCAGGACGGGATCGAACTCGTCGGCGGCGCCCAGGCGTTCGGCGGCGGGCACGGCCATCCGGCGCAGCGCCTCCAGCGAGCGCGGCGCGGCGCGCGGCACGCCGAGGCTCTGGGCCTGCCGTACGGGCACCTCGCGCAGGCCCGTGAGCAGCCCGGCGAGGTCGGCCTCGCCGACGGCGGACACATCGCGTTCGTCCGCGAAGCGGCCGGGCAGTCTGATGTCGAGGGTGTACGTCAGTCCCGGCGCCCACTCGCCGTGCGCCACGCTGACCGGGACGCCGACCGGCAGGTGCGGGCGCACCAGGTCGCGCACGCGCAGCTCGCGCCGTTGCCGGGCGGCGGCGTCCCGGTCGGGGGCGAGCCGCAGCACGTAGCCGCTGCCGACCCACCACGTGGCGTGCTCGCCGCCCTGGGCGACGGGCCGCACTTCGGGTCCGGCGGCGTCGGCCGCGCCTTCCTGGACGAGCGCGCGGATCAGCCGGCGGACGGTGTCCGTGTCGGGGGTCGGTGCCTGGGTCATGATCGCGCCGTTGTCGTCCGGGGTGTCGTCGGTGTCGTCGAGGGGGCTGTCCTGCTCGTGGGGGCGGTGCCCTCACTCCACTATGACCATCTCGCGGGTGGTGTCGTTGAGCCGGCGGCCGCCGTCCCCGGTCACGGTGACGATGTCCTCGATGCGCACGCCGAACCGGCCGGGCAGGTAGATGCCGGGTTCCACGGAGAAGCACATGCCGGGCACGAGGGGCTGCTCCTCCCCCTCGATCATGTACGGCGGCTCGTGCGTGGTGACGCCGATGCCGTGCCCGGTGCGGTGGATGAAGTACGCGCCGTACCCGGCGTCCTCGATCACCGCGCGGGCCGCGCGGTCGACCTCCTGGCAGGCGACGCCGGGCCGTACCGCGCGAAAGCCCGCCTCCTGGGCGGCGCGCACGACGTCGTGGACCGCGCGTTCCTCGTCGGTGGGCTCGCCCACGTGGACCGTACGCGTGGTGTCGGAGCCGTAGCCGTCCTTCAGGCCGCCGAAGTCGAGGACGACCATGTCGCCGCGCCGGATGACGCGGTCGCCGACTTCGTGGTGCGGGTCGGCGCCGTTCGGTCCGGAGCCGACGATGGTGAAGTCGACCTGGGAGTGCCCGAACCGCCGCAGCAGGTCGGCGAGGTCGCGGCCCACGTCGGACTCGCGGCGGCCGGCGAAGGGTGCCTTGCGGATCTCCTCGAACGCCGCGTCGGCCGCCGCTCCCGCGGCCGCCAGCAGCTCCAGTTCCGCGGCGTCCTTGACGGCGCGGAGCATCGGCAGGGCGTCGGTGAGGGAGGCGTAGGAGGTGTCGGGCAGCGTCTTCTGCAGGCCGAGCAGGTGCATCGCCCAGGCGTTGTCGCTGACGCCGAACCGGCCGTTCGGGGCGAGCAGGTCGCCGGCCACCGCGTAGGGGTCCGCGCCGTCCCTCCAGTCGCGCAGGGTCAGCGCGGGCGCGCCGGGCGCCTGCCGGACGTCCGGGGCCTCCAGGGCGGGCACGACGAGCACCGGGTCGCTGCCTTGGGCCAGCACCAGCAGGGTGAGCCGTTCGGTGACGGCGGTGGGCGCGTAGCCGGTGAGCCACACCAGGTCGGGGCCCGGCGCCACCAGCAGTCCGGCGAGTCCCGCGTCGGCCGCGGAGCGCGCCGCGCGTTCCATGCGGGCCCGGTAGTCGTCGGCGGTGAAGGGAGCGGGCGGGCTACCGGACATCGGGGCCTCCGGGGACGCGTGCGCGGGCAGGGCGGACAACCACGGGAAGCATCCTGCCCGGACCCGGAGGGCGACGCGAGCCGTTACCGGCTCGCGTCGCGGTGACGGCGGTGTCCCGGCGGCGGCCGGCCCTCCCCGGTGCCGGCGACGGGCCGCTCGCGGGTCTCAGGTGACGACGCCGGGTACGACGGTCATCTGCTGGTAGCCGCCGCTGTCGTGGCGCACGCCGAGGGCGACCCGCTCCCCCGGGCGGGCGCGGGACACGGCCCGGGCGAGGTCGGCGGCCGTGTCGATACGGCTCGGCCCGAACTGGAGGATCACATCGCCGCGTGCCAGGCCCGCCGCGTGGCCGGGGCCGGGTTCATGGACGGCGATGATCCGCGCGCCCGCCTTCTCGGCGTCCACGGCCTCGACCCCCAGGGTCGCGCCCACCGGTGCCGCGGGCCCGGGAGCAGTGGCGGGGGTGACCGGGGTCGACGACGGGTGCCGGTGCGGCGCCTGCCGCTGGAGCTGGGCCAGCTTGCCGGTGCCGACCGCGGTGGCGCCGACCGCGCCGAGCCCGACGCCGGACAGCACCAGCACCGTGCCGGCGAACAGTCCGAACAGTAGGGCCCTGAGCCGCCGGCCGCGGCGTCGCGCGGCGTGCGGGCGCGGGCCGGAACCGGGCCTGGGTCTGGCCGGCCGCTGCTGATCGGGCACGGGCTTGGGACGCAACGCAGTCTGTTCCATGGATCGCCTCCGGCAGATGCTCTACCCGGCGGGCCCGGACCCGACGAGCCACGAACGAGTGAGACTGCCCGGGGGGCGAGGGCGGGAAGCCATGGGAGAAGGCCCCCCGCTTCTGCTCAACGCGCTCGCCGAGCGCGACCGGCCGGTCCTGAACGCGTACGCGGTACTTCCGCGCGTACGCCCCGCCCGGCCTGGGCCCGCTGGGCGCGCACGGGCTCGGCTGCTGGGGTCACGACGCGGACGGTCATGTCCGCGTACGCGGGACCGTGCGCGCCGGGCGGGGCCGGATCTCAGCGGACGGGCAGCGCGGGGGCCGGTGGCCGGTCGGGCAGGAAGCGGTGGGCGCGGCGGGCCAGATAGCCGGACTTGTAACGGTCGACCATGCGGTGCCAGTTCAGAATGCCGGCCAGCCAGTTCCGCAGGTCGGCCACGTAGCCGTCGAGCGCCCGGCCGGCCTCGTCCGAGAGGCCGAAGTCCTCTCGCACAACGGGGAGTTCGTTGGCCACGACATGCTGGAACTGCGCCATGCGCTGGGTCATCAGATCGTGCACGACGCCCAGCGCGGCCGGGTAGTCGACGCCGAAGAAGTTCTGCACGACGAGGACGGCGTTGTGGATCTCGCCCTCGTACTCGATCTCCTTCTGGTACGAGAAGACGTCGTTGAGGAGGCACGCGTAGTCGACGGCGGCGTTCTCCATCGAGCGCACCGGGCCGCTGCGGTAGACCTCCGGTGGGATCGCCGGTCCCTGGCCCATCCGGCACAGGCTGAGGGTGAGGTCGGCTCCGAAGGTGGCCCGCCGCATCTCCAGGTAGTCGACCGGGTCGGGGATGCGGTTGTTCAGCTGGTTGGTGAGTTCCCACAGCCAGCTCTCGGTCATCACGTCGACGGATGCCTTCACGGCGCGCCGCTGTTCGGCGGTCATGCCGGCCGTCGTACGCGCCCACAGGTCGATCAGGCCGCGCTCCAGTCCGTTCGCCGGGGCGGGAGCCGGCGCGCCGTCCAGGGGCATGCACGCCGACAGCCGCGCCGTGGTGACCCGGGCGGCGGCCAGGTCCCGGCGGTGGCCGAACAGCAGCGGGTAGTAGTCGTCGCCGTAGGTCCCCCAGGCGAGCCAGGCGGAGCCGAGGTCAAGGGCCTCAGGAGCGGCGTCCGGATCGAGTCCCGCGGCGCACAGCGCGAGGTCGTAGGCGGCGAGCCGGTCCTCGTCCCAGACTCCCTCGGCCAGCATGCCCATGCGGTGCATCCAGTCGGTGAGCCGGCCACGGGCGGCATCGAGGTGGGGGCTCAGCTCCAGCTGGAAGGGCATGTGGAAGTCGGGCAGCAGGGACGAGCCGACCTTCTGGAACGGCATGTGGGAGTAGGCACGCAGCCGTTCGGCCGCGGCGGAGGCGAGCAGCGCGCCGATGTCCGCCGCACAGGTGCCGGGGCCGGCCGGCCCCTGCCACGGGGAGCGGACGACGGCGCCCTCGTTCATGTAGCGGCTGGAACGCAGGTGCCATTCGTGGCCGCCGGACTGCCAGTCCTGAAGGCCCTTCGTGTAGGCCGCAACCGCCGCCACCTGGTCCGGGGTGAGGGCCTTCTCCAGGGCGAGCGCGGGCACCTCGGTGAGCGCGGTGTGCTCGAACTGGTGCAGGCGCGAGGTGAGGATGTCGTTGACGGTGTCGGCGGCCTCCTGTGTGGTGCAGCCGAAGAAGGTCTCCAGGACGAGTACGCCGTTGCTGTTCTCGCCCTCGTCCTCCACCTCGCGCTGGTAGGAGAACAGGTCGTTGCGCAGGTGCACGGCGTCGGCGAAGGTCTCCATGAGCACCCGCAGCGGCCGTGAGCCCGCCACGACGGCGGGTACCTCCGCGGTCGCGTACTCGACGAGCCCCGCCGACCAGGGGGCGCCGCCCACCTTGCGGCGCATCTCGATGTACTCGACGGGGTTGGCGATCCGCCCCTCGTTGATGTTGGACAGCTCCCACAGGGACTCGTTGAGCAGATGCTCGGTGGCGACGGCGAACCGTGCGCGCCAGTCGGCCGACATCGACGGCACCGTGCGCGCCCACAGGTCGGCGAGGCCCGCCTCCACGGGGTTCTCCGGCTCCGGCACGGCGGCCGTCACATCCAGCGGCATGAACAGCGGCAACCGGTCGAGGTGGGCCTTGCCCGCGGCGCGGTCCTGGCTGCGCTTGTACTTCTCCAGGAAGTGGTCGTCGAAGAAGAACACCCACACATACCAGTCGGTGATCAGCGAGAGGGCCTGGGCGTCGCAGTCGGGGTGTGTGTAGGCGCACAGCAGACCGTAGTCGTGCGCCTCCAGGTCGGCCTGGTCCCAGACCCCGGAGCCCTCCAGCATGCCCATCTCGCGCGCCCACGCGGTCGAGTGGGCACGCGCCTCGTCGACATGCGGGTTCAGCCGCGCGGGGTACGGCATGTAGAAGTGCGGAAGTTCGAAGGGCTGCGTCATGGCCGGGCCCTACCCGCGCCCTCCGACCCCCATCCACCCCCCACCACATGATCACACCATCGCGTGAACCCCCTCCGAACACCGGAACTTTCACGGTACGGAGCTGTCCGCACGAAGCTGCCGGTGCACACCGGCGCGGTCCGGCCGTTCAAGGATGCGACGACCAACTCGTCGTACGCCGAAGGGCGCTCGCCCGGGAACGGGCCGCGCCCTGTTCCGCCGGTGCGCTGCGAGCGGCCCCGGGGCGGGGACGGCACGGTCGACATGGTCACCCTCGTCGCCGACGTGTACGGCCCCTTGACGGAGGGGCCCTTCGTCACGCGCCCCCCAAAGGGGCGCGGGAACGGCGCGAGCGGCCACGAACCACCCGCAGCCGGCGTACAACGGACCGCGGCACCCCGGTGGCCGCGTGGCCGCACCGCACGGAAACAGCGAGACGGGCGAGCCGCCGGCAGGGCGCTCGATGCGCGTTCCCCGGCGCGGCTGCGGGACAGGTTCGTCTGCGCCCGTGAACCGGCCGGGCACCCGCGGGCGTACCGGCTGCCGCGCACCGGGCAGGCCCCGCTCGCCTCGGCCGTCGACACGTCGCCGCGCCGGGACGGTCCGCATGTCGACGGGTGCCTGTCCGTGCCGCCGCGCCTCGCGACGCCGCCGAAGCGGCTGACGTCGAAGCGGCCGGTGCGGAACCCGCCGAACTCGAAACGGCCGAACTCGAAACGGCCGAACTCGAAACCGCCGACGTCGAAACCGCCGGTGCCGAAACCGCCGGTGCCTGACCCGCCGGTGAGGCCGACCGTGCCGAGCCCGAGGACGGTGGGCGCGACCGCGCGGCGGCGCTCTCCGGCGGCGCCCTGCCGGGACGGCGCCTTGCACGGGGGCGTGCTCGCGCGGACAGCGCACTCGCGCGGACGACGGGCTCGCGCGGACGGCATCCAGCAGGCCGCCCGGTACGGGCCTCGTCGTCGCTCGGACGGCATGCTCGCGCGGCTGTCCGCGGGGCTTCGCCGACAGGCTCAAGTCGGTTCGGCTACCGCCGTCGTGGCGCGCTGACCTGGATCAGCGCATGCGTGCCCGCGGTGCGCCAGCGCTGTCCCTCGGCGCGGACGAGTTCGGCCTCGGTGTCCTCGGCCAGGCCGGTGATCACGTCGGACTTCAGCGTGCGCAGGGCGGCGACCGGGCCGGGCCAGTAGGCGGTGACCTCGTGGAAGGGCGTGGTCGGCGGCCACATCCGATCGCCCACCAGGCGCCGGTAGTTGAGGTCGCCCTTGACGATCGTCAGGTCGGCCGCGGCGAAGTCGGCGCGCAGGTCGTCCGGCATGTCCGCGTACGGCAGCGGGGCGCAGGAGAAAGGGTGCGCGCGCACGTCGAGGCGCCCGTCGGCCATGGCCGCCCACAGCAGCCTCCCGTACCGGGCCGCCGCACCGGGCGCCGAGGTGAGCCGGCGCAGCGCGTCCACCACGTCGGCGGTGGTCGCGTCGGAGACGTAGTACGGGTACGGCTTGACGTGCAGCACCGCACGCCCGACCCGGCCCTTGGCGAGCAGGTGGGCGATCAGCAGCAGGTCGGGGACGAGTTCGCGGCCAGCGTTGTCGGCGACCAGGCACAGCGTGCCCGGCCCGGCGGGCGGGAGCTGGGCCCACAGGGCGTCGCTGTCGTCGTGGACCAGCGCGGGGACCGCCGCCCGGTCCTCACTGCCCTCAGCCGAGAGGCGGAAGCCGAGGTCGGCGCGGTTGCCCCAGAGCGAGCCGTGCAGCAGGGCCCGGGCCCGCTCGTCGTGCGGCCGGCCCTCCAGCGCGTCCAGCGCGGCCAGTTCCTCGTCCGTCTCGGCGGCGTCGAGTTCGGCGAGTTTCACGGGGCGGAAGGGGTCGATGCCCTGCCAGGCGCCGGGGCCGAAGTAGCCGACGGCGTCGAGGAGCCGCCGGTAGAAGTGGCTCTCGGACCACAGCCACGGCACGTCGAACCAGGACCGGCCGGTCCGCGCGTCCATGCCCCAGTCCCGCCACCGGTCGCGGTCGGCCGCGTCGGCGGGGAGCGGTTCGATCACGCCGTCGGCGCAGCTCTTCAGCAGTGCGTCGAGCGCGCGGTGCCGCTCGGGGCCGTACGGGAAGGCGTCCCGTACCTGGCGGATGATCGCCGGGTGCCGTTCGGCGAGCACGCTGTGCGGGAACGAGCCGGGCGCGTTGCCGAGGAGCACGGGCGCGGCGGGGGTGTCGGGCATGTCGGTCACCGTACCGCGCGGTTCAGACGGTTCTGGTCTCCCGTTCCAGCTGGGTGGCGAGCGCCAGATAGCGGGCTCTGCGGGGCACCGGCACCAGGCCCCGGATCAGCAGGTGCCACATCTCGGCGATCCGGCGGGGCAGCCGCCCGGCGGGTTCCAGCAGGCGGCCGGCGACTCGGGTGCCGACGAAGAAACAGACCAGGGAGTGGGCGGCGGCCTCCACGTCGGCGTCCGGATGGACGTCGGACTCCTTGACGGCGCCCAGGAGTCTGCGGGTGGCCAGCTCAAGCCACTCGGTGAAGGGGTGTCTGAGCGGCGGCCGTACGACGATGTCCGCGGTGGCGAGGCGCAGTCCGGCCCGGGGGACGGGGCCCTCGACGGCGAGCCGGGCCATGCCGAACGTGGTGCGGATCAGGGACTCCAGCGAGGAGCAGCCGCGGCGGTCCACCTCGGCCAGCACCTGCCGGACGGCCCTGGACTGGAGTTCCAGGATGGCGTGCGCCAGGTCCTCCTTGGCGGCGAAGTGGAAGTACAGCGCCCCCTTGGTGACCCGGGCGTGCTCGACGATGTCGCTCAGGCTGGTGGACTCATAGCCGTGACGGTCGAACAGGTCGGCCGCTGCCGTGATGATCGTCGCGCGGGTCTGCTCGGCGCGTAACTGCCTCGCCATCTGCTGGACTCCTTGACCGCCGGAAAAAGAACGGGACGTGCCGTTTGTTTTTTACCCCCCGCACACGATAGCTCACCGTGCGCCAGCGGTCGTTCGGGGTGCGGACCGGGCGCCCCGCACGCACGACGGTGGCGCGGGCGGACCCGACGGCCCTGACTCTTCCGCAAACGGACGGCGTCGAAGCACGGATCTCCCTCGGTTCTCTTCCGGTTTGCGGAGGCTCCGGCGGACAGGCGTACGCCACACCGGTGATCGCCACAATACGAGGCGGACGGTCTGTTCTCAATGGCGCGTCATGGGGCCGGAAAACGGACGGGCCGGTCGGTGCACTTGCACATCGACGGGTTCAACAGCCCCTGAGACCGCGCCAGTCACGGTCATCACGCCCGCAACGGCACGGCACCCGCCGTGCCGTGCGCGGCGGCACGCGCCGGCCGCCGATGCGATACGGCCGGAAAACGCCCCTCCGCATCCGGCCGGTCGACCGGTATGCGATGGACCCGGCACGCCGCGTGCCGGGTTGCACCGGGGCGCGGGGCGCCGGAACTTAACGGGACCGCCGAGAGTTTCTACGGTGCTGTAGAGGCATTCGACTGTGTATTCAAGGAGTTCGCATGGCCCTGTGGGACCGCGTCAAGGAGTCCGCATCGACGATGCAGACCCAGCTCGTGGCGAAGAAGAACGACCTGAAGAGCGGTGCCTTCCGTGACGCGAGCATGGCGATGTGCGCGCTCGTCGCCGCCGCCGACGGGACCATCGACCCGGCCGAACGCCAGCGCGTGGCCCAGTTGATCGCCACCAACGAGGTGTTGCAGAACTTCCCCGCGGACGACCTGCGGCGCCGTTTCGAGGAGAACCTGAACAAGCTGACCGCCGACTTCGACTTCGGCAAGGTCAGCGTGCTCCAGGAGATCGCCAAGGCGAAGAAGAAGCCTGCCGAGGCCCGCGCGGTGATCCAGATCGGCATCGTCATCGGCGGCGCCGACGGCGACTTCGACAAGACCGAGCAGGCGGTGGTACGAGAGGCCTGCTTCACCCTGGACCTTCCCCCACACGAGTTCGACCTCTGATCCCCACCCCGCGCCCCGCCCCACCCCCGCCCGACAACGTCCCAGAAACGGCCCCTGGGCGGGGCGCGGTCAGGCCCCGAGCGAGCCCCCGACGGGGCGAGCGAGACACAGGCGGGAGCCGGGCAGGCCCCGGCAAGACACCAGCGGGCCCGAGACCCGGGCGGCCCCCGGCCGAGACCCGGACAAGACGCACGCGGACCCCAACCAAGACCCGAACGGGACCCGAGGCAAGTCCCGGGTGAGACGGGGCCGGACCCCCGGACGGCGCGCGGAGACAGGACCCCCGGCAAGACACCAGCGGCCCCCAACCGAGACACGGACGAGACACACGCGGCCCCCGGCCAAGACCCGGACAAGACGCACGCGGACCCCGGCCAAGACCCGAACGGGACCCGAGGCAAGTCCCGGGTGAGACGGGGCGGATCCCAGGGCAAGACCCGGCACGACCCGCGCAGGCCCCAGCAAAGCGCGGGCCGGTGCCGCGCAGGCCCAGCAAAGCGCGGGCGGGTGCTGCGCGGGGCCGAGCAGGCCGGGGGCGGCGCGGTACGGGTGGGGCGGTGGTTCTCGCCGAGGCACGCCTTGCGCTCGGTCTCCTCGTCCATCGGCTCGATGCCCCCGCCCAGGACGGCCCGAAGGGCACGGGCACGGTCGGCCTGCGTGAGGGCCGCACGGGCGCTCCGCTCGGCGGGAAGGCCCCGGTGCCGGCCCCGTGCCACGTCCAGAAGTCGAGCGTGCGCTTCGGCTCCAGAAGCGGCCGGCGAAGTGGCCGGGCACGGGGAACGTACAGCCGGGTTCTGTCGTCGGCCTCAGAGTTCTGCCAGGAATGGCAGTAGCTCGGTCGCCGTGGTGATGTCGCCGGTCAGGGGGCGGTCCTCGGTGTCCGGTGGGAACACGGCCGCGGCCAGGGCGAGGGCGGGCACGGGCGGGGCCGCCGAGTGCAGGCGCAGCGCCCGTACGGCGGAGACCAGTTCGCAGGCGAGGACGGTGGTGTACGCGTCGGCCGCCCGCTGGGTCTGCCGGGCGGCCTGACCGGCGAAGCTGGCGGCCTCTTCCAGCCCGTGGGAGAGGACGGCGTGCCCGGCGGAGGCGGGGGCGGCGCACGAACGCAGTTCGGCGAGGGCCGAGTTGGCGGTGTACTCCAGGATCATCACACCGGAGCTGCCGGCCGGGCCGGTGGCGAGGAAGTCGGGCAGTCCGGTCAGGTCGCCGCGGACGAGCGCGGACAGCCGGGCGACGGACAGCTGGGCCGTCTGCAGCAGGGCCAGGTCGAGGCCGTCCAGGGCCAGGCCCAGCGGGGCGGCGAAGAAGCCGCCGTGGTGGTAGGCATGGCCGTCCGCGGCCAGCACCGGGTTCTCCGTGGGGGTGTTGATCTCCACCTCGACGATCCGGCGCAGCGCGTCCCAGGCGTCGAGGGCGGCACCGTGCACCTGTGGGAAGGCGCGGAAGCCGTACGGGTCCTGGACGCGCCGCCCGGCGGTGACCGGCCGGTCGGGCAGCCCCAGCAGCCTGCGTACCTCGGCGGCGGCGCGGGCCGGGCCCGGGTAGGGGCGCAGGGCGTGCGGCGGGGCGGCGTACGCCTCCGGGGACCCGGCGACGGCGGCGAGGGAGAGCGCGGCGACGGCGTGTGTGGCCCGCAGCAGGACGTCCACGGCGTGCGCGGCGAGCGCGGCCTGTCCGAGCGCGAGGGCGTTGCTGCTGAGCAGCGCGAGCGCGTCGCCGGAGCGCGGCGTGACGGGCGCGGGCAGCCCGGCGGGCGCGGCGTCCGCCCCGGTCGCCGGCGGCCGGGCGGTGTCGCCGTCCGCGGCCGGTGTCCGGGCCGTGTCCGCGGTGGCGGTCAGCCAGGGGCGTTCGCCGATGAGGGTGAGGCCCGTCTGGGCCAGGGCCGCCAGGTCGCCGGTGCCCACGCCGCCGTAGGCGTTGACCGCCGGGTGGACACCGAGCCGCAGGGCCTCGGTGAGGGCGGTGATGACGTCGGGGTGGATGCCGGAGCCGCCGGCCAGGAGCTGGTTGGCGCGGACCGCGAGCATCGCACGGACCTGCCGGGCGGGCAGCAGCGGTCCGGCACCGCCCGCGTGGCTGCGCAGCAGCCGCAGGCCGTGCTCGGCCTCGTCGCCCGCCTGGACGGGGACGGAGCGGTTCGCGCCCACGCCGGTGCCGCGGCCGTAGAGGCGGCCCTTCGCGGCCAGGCGGCGCACGGTGTGCCAGGCGCGGTGCGCCCGGTCGAGTGCCGCTCGGGGGACGAAGGGGACGGCGACGGCGTCGGCGAGCCGGACGAGTCCGGGCAGGTCCAGGCCGTGGCCGTCCAGGACGACGCGGGTGTCCCCGGTGTCCGGGGACACCCGCGTCGCTCCGTTGGTGCTCGCGTCCACGGTGCGGACGTCAGTCGAGGCCGGCGGACTTCAGCCAGGCCTTGGCGACGTCCAGCGGGTCCTTGTTCTCCAGCTGCACCTGGGTGTCGAGGTCCAGCAGGGCCGCCGTGTCCAGCTTGGCCGACACCGCGTTGAGCGCGTCGGTGCCCTCCTGGGAGAGCGAGCCCTTGTAGACCAGCGGCTGGACGTTGGCGAACCCGAACAGGTTCTCCGTGTCCTGAAGGACGACGAACTTCTCCTTGGAGATGGTCGGGTCCGTGGTGAAGATGTCCGCGGCCTGGACGGTGTCCTTCTTCAGCGCGGCCTGGGTGAGCGGGCCGCCCGCGTCGAGCGCCTTGAACGACTTGAACTCCACGCCGTACACGGACTTCAGCCCCTCAAGGCCCTGGTGCCGGGTCTGGAACTCCGGGGAGCCGCCGATGACCAGGTCCTTCGCGATGCCCTTGAGGTCGGCGATCGAGGACTTGTCGGTCAGGTTGTACTTCTTCGCGGTGGCCGCGTTGAGGGTGACGGAGTCCTTGTCCTGGGCCTTGGCCGGCTCCAGCAGGGTCAGCTTGGAGTCGAGCTTGGCCTCGATGCCCGCCGTGGTCTCCTCGATGGTCTTCGGGGTGGCCTTGGAGTCGAGGTAGGCGAGCAAAGCGCCGTTGTACTCGGGCAGAACGGAGATCGAACCGTTCTTGAGCAGGCCGTACGTCGTTTCACGGCTGCCGATGTTGGGCTTGTAGGTGACCTTGATCCCCTTGGCCTTGAGGGCCTCGCCGTAGATGTCGGCCAGGAGGATGCTCTCGGCGAAGTTGTTGGAGCCGACGACGACGGTGTCGCCGCTCGCCTTCTCGCCCTTGAGCGGGTCGTCGGACGTGTCGGAGGAGGAAGAAGAACAGCCCGCCAGCAGGGCCGTTGCGGCGGCGAGTGCGACGGCTGCCGCGCTTCGGTGTCTCCGGATGAACCTGCTGGTGTGGGTGTTGGAAGTCACGGTTCCCGTTCCGGGTTCAGTGGTCGGTGGGGTTGGCGGGGGTTGGTTGAACAACTCTGGAACAGCTCGCCACTGATCCAATCCAGCCTGTTCTCGCCCAGTCAAGTGCCACCGGGTCACTGATTGGCTTCGATCCGTGGCCAGTTGTGTATGGAGAGCGTTCTCTTTGTAACGGATTCTTGATGAAAGGCGAGCTGATCAGTCCCTGAAGGAAGCTGTAGTCTCACCGCAGTTGATAGCGGGCACAGCGGTGCACGGATTCCGCTTCGGCGTCGTTGCGCAACAGTTCCGGGGCGAGAGGGCCCCGCCACGGGGGCGACGACGCCCCGCACGGCGAGGCGGCCACGCCCCGCGGAGACATCCCCCACGAAGGAGGACCGGTGTCCACGAACGAGGTGGACGCGCCCGCCCGGCACGCCCCGCCGACGCGGAGCGGCATCAGGGGCTTCGCCGACCGCTGGCCGTTCAGGCGCAAACTCAATCTGCTCGTCGGCGTTCCCCTCGCCGTGGTCGCCGCGCTCCTGTCGTACATGATCACGGATCTGGTCCAGCAGTCGAGCACGGCGGATTCGGCGGCGCGGCTCGTGCGGGACAGCGCGCAGGTCGCCCGGCTGGTGGACCGTGTGGAGGCCGAGCACCAGCAGGCGATCCTGCTGTCGGTGCGCTACGAGTCCGGGTTCAGCAAGCCCTCCCCCGCCGCCTACCGGGACGCCCAGAAGGCCGTGGACAGCCAGGCGCAGAAGGTGCTCGACACCTTCGGCGACCGGCTGCCGGAGAGCGAGGCGCAGGCCCTGCGGGAGGTCGAGGGCCTGTCCAGCCTGCGCGACTCGGTCGAGGCGGCCTATCTGCCGGCCGACAACATCGACCCGGCCTACGCCAACGTGGCGCAGGGCCTCATCGACGGGCTCGGCCTGGACCGCAACTCCTCGCTCGCCTCCACCTTCACCGGCAACCTGCTGGACTCGCTGCTGCGCGCGGACGCCGCCCACGGCGCCTTCGAGACCAGCGTGTTCTCGGCCACCACCGGGGACACCAACGCGCTGATCGAGTTCACCAACGCGGTGGGCTCCTACGACCTGTACAACCACCAGGCCGACCGGTTCGGCCGGTTCGCCAGCGAGGCGCAGACGGAGCAGCTGGCTGGGGTGGAGCACACCACCGCGCAGCGCACCATCGCCCAGTCCTTCGCCGAACTGCAGATCGACACCAGCAGGCTGGAGGCGGGCAGCCCGGAGGAGATCCGGCAGGCCGTCAAGGACGCGCTGAACTCCTACCCCGTCTACCCGGAGCAGGCCACCGCCCGGCTGAAGATCACCACTTCGCTGATCGGCCAGATCGCCGAGCGGGCCGACGACGCGTCCCGTTCGGCCCAGTGGAACGCCGGACTGCTGCTCAGCGGAGCGCTGGCAGGCTTCGCCCTCTGGCTCGCCCTCGCCGTGCTGGTCCGCCGCTCGGTGATCCGCCCGGTGCAGGCGCTGACCGGAGCGGCACAGGAGGTCGCCGAGGTGGCCGGCCGGGAACTGGCCCGGGTGGCCGACGACGACACCGAGGACGACCGTCCGCCCCGGCTGCGGGACATGCCGGTCACCGCGCGCGACGAGATCGGCGACCTGGCCGAGGCCTTCAACCATGTGCAGACGACCGCCGCCGCGCTGCTGGAGCGGCAGGTGCTCAGCCGGCGCAACACCGCCGAGATGTTCGGCAACGTCGGCCGCCGGGTGAGCAACCTGACCACCCGTCAGCTGGCGTTGATCGACGCGGTGGAGCGCGGCGAGACCGACCCGGCCGTGCTCGAACGCCTTTATTCCATCGACCACATCGCGGTGCGTCTGCGCCGCAACGCCGACAGTCTGATGCTGCTGGCCGGCATCCGCGAGACGGTGCTGGACGGCGGGCCCACGCCCCTCACCAACGTGGTGCGGGCCTCGCTCGGCCAGATCGAGGGCTATCAGCGGGTACGGCTGTACACCGCCTCGGACGCCATGGTCGAGCCCGACATCATCGGCGACCTCACCCTCATGGTGGCCGAACTCATCGAGAACGCGGTGTCGTTCTCGCCGGAGGGCAGCCCCGTCGAGGTGACCGTCCGCTGCGGCGCCGAGGGCGCGCACGTCGTCATCACCGACCATGGCCTCGGCATGAGCGCGGACCGCCTCGCCGAGGAGAACGCCCGGCTGATCCGCCGCGAACGCCTCGACCTCGTACCGACGAAGGTGCTCGGCCTGTTCGTGGTGGGCACGCTCGCCCGCCGCTGGGAGATCGGGGTCGAGCTGACCCGGACGCCGGGCGGCGGTGTCACGGCCGAGGTGGCGTTGCCGGCCTCGCTGCTGCTCGCCATGAGCCCGGCGGCGGACGGTGCCCCCGCCCGGACCGGGCGTCCGGCCGCCGCCGCGGCGGACGCGCCCGTGAGCACGGGCCCGCACCCGGCCACGGTGCTGCCCGCGCCGTCGCCGCGCCCCTCCGCCACCGGCGCGCGCCCGGGCCGGGCCGACGCGCACGGCCTCGACGGCTCCGCCGAGCCGCACGACCCGCTCCCCCGCCGCCTGCCCCGGCGCGAGGCGCCGCAGGGCACCGACGGCACTGTCCCGGCGACCGTGGAGAATGCCGCCGTGACCCATGGCACCCCAGCGGCCCCCGGAGACCGGCCCCCGCTGATCCCGCGCGCCCGCACCGAGACGCCGCCGCCCGCCGCCCGCGCGGACGACGCCTCCACGGGCGCACGCCCGCTGCGCCGACGGGTCCGCGGGGCCACGCTCCGCACGACCGCGGGCGCCCAGCAGGCCGTACCGCAGGCGGCGCGCCCCCGGGACGCACAGGCCGAGCGTGACGCCCTTGAGGAGTTCGAGGCCGCGGTGGCGCAAGCCCGGCTCGACAGCGACACCGGCAGTCTCGCGCGCCCCGCAACCGGGGCCGCGCGCGGAGACCAGCCGCATGACCAGAACCACCATCCGGAAGGAGCCGAGCAGTGAGCACGTCGACAGGTGACACCCCGACGGGCGGCACCACGCCGACCGATCTGCAGGCCGCCGCGGCCGACTTCACCTGGCTGCTGAACCGCTTCGCGACCGAGACCGCAGGCGTGGTCGACGCGATCGCCGTATCGTCGGACGGCCTGCTCATCGCCGTGTCGGAGCTGCGCGAGCGCGCCCACTCCGAGCGGCTGGCCGCGATCGTCTCCGGCATCACCAGCCTGGCCGCGGGCGCCTCCGGCAACTACGGCCTGGGCGGCCTCAACAAGGTCATCATCGATCTGGAGGGCGGTCATGTCATCGTCTCCGCGATCGGCAGCGGCGCCGTCCTCGGCGTGGTCGCCGACAAGGAGGCCAAGCTGGGCAACATCGCCTACGAGATGACGCTGTTCGCCAACCGTGCCGGGGCCGCGCTCAGCCCCCAGCTGGTGCTCGAACTGAAGAACAGCGTCGGCGTGGCGTCGGCCCGCTGACCGGCGGCCCGCCCGTCGAGAACGAGAAAGAAAGCGTAGGAACCCATGGCGGACGGCTCCCCGCCCCCGGGCCCCGACCCGGTCGGCCCGGCCCCCGCCGTGCGGCCGTTCCTGGTCACCGCCGGCCGGGTCGCGGACAGCGATTCCGGCCGGACGATGCCCGTCGAGACCCAGGTGGTGGCCACCGTCACGGGCCTGGACGCGCTCGACGGGCTCTCCTTCGAGCAGCACGACATCGTCGCCGCCTGCCGACTGCCGCAGTCGCTGGCCGAGCTGGCGGCCCGGCTGCGGCTGCACCTCAACGTGGTCCGCGTGCTGGCCGACGACCTGCGCGCGGCCGGGCAGTTGACGGTGTACGTGCCCGACTTCGAATCCACCCACGACGCATCCGTCCTGCGCAGGGTTATCGATGGCCTGCGGGCCATCCCCGACTCCCGAGGGGTACTCCGTGACACCGACTGAACCACTGGTCCACGGCTCTGCCGCGCACACCGCCGTACGACCGCCCCTGCCGGTGAAGATGGTCATCGCGGGCGGTTTCGGCGTGGGCAAGACCACGACCGTCGGCGCGATCTCCGAGATCGAGCCGCTGACCACCGAGGCCGCCATCACCGAGGTCGCGGCGGGCGTCGACGACCTCACGCACACCCCGAACAAGACCACGACCACGGTGGCGATGGACTTCGGCTGCCTCACCATCGACCCGACGCTCAAGCTGTATCTGTTCGGCACGCCCGGACAGGACCGGTTCGGGTTCATGTGGGACGACATCGTGGAGGGCGCGGTCGGCGGGCTCGTCATCGTCGACACCCGGCGCCTCGACGACTGCTACGCGGCCGTCGACTACTTCGAGCACAAGGGCATCCCGTTCGCCGTGGCCGTCAACGCCTTCGACGGCACGGTGGAGCACACCCTGGACGAGATCCGCTGGGCGCTGGACGTCGCCGACGGCGTCCCGCTGGTGGTCTTCGACGCCCGGGAGCGCGGCTCGGTGCGGGACGCGCTGCTCGTCGTACTGGAGCTGGCGCTGTCCCGCACCGAGCGCTGACCTCAGCCGCTCCTGCGCACGCCGGGCGACACCGCGATCCGGGCCACCGCCCAGAACACCGCGAGTGTCGCCAGGGCCATCACGGCCACCAGACTGGCGCCGCCCACGACCTTCTCGTAGTTGTGCTGGTAGAGGCCGTCGACGATGTAGCGGCCGACCCCGCCGAGACTGACGTACGCGGCGATGGTGGCCGTGGAGACGATCTGGATGGCCGCCGAGCGCAGCCCGCTGAGGATCAGCGGGAGCGCGACGGGCAGTTCGACCCGCAGCAGGATCCGCGACTCCGCCATGCCCATGCCGCGGGCGGCGTCCACCGGGGACGGGTCGACGGAGCGCACCGCCTCGTACGTCGTCACGAGGATCGGCGGGATGGCGAGCACCACCAGCGGGATCATCACCGGGAGCAGTCCGAAGCCGAGCAGCACGAACATCAGCACCAGCAGGCCGAAGCTGGGAAGGGCGCGGGCGGCCGTGGCGATGAACGCGAGGACGTTGCCGCCGCGTCCGGTGTGCCCGGTCAGCAGGCCGAGCGGCAGTCCGATGGCGGCCGCGACGGCGAGCGCCAGCAGCGAGTACTGCACGTGCTCGCGCAGCCGGGTGGGGATGCCGTCGTAGCCGTGCCAGTGGGCGCCGTCGCTGAAGAAGGCGTTGACGAAGTGGAGTACGTTCACCGGACTGCGTCCTCCAGGGCGACCGCGGTCGATTCGGGCCGGGTGGTGGGCCGCGCATCGGCCCCGTCGGTGCGGACCGTGCGGGTGCCGCGCGGCATCCAGGGCGTCAGCAGCAGACGGACGGCGACCAGCACGACGTCCGCGAGGACGGCGAGTACGGCCGTACCGACGACGGACAGCCAGACCAGGCGGGGCTGGTTGTAGATCATGCCGTCGTGCAGCAGATTGCCGAGCCCGCCCTGGTTGCCGATCAGCATGCCGACGCTGACCAGGGAGATGCTGGACACGGTGGCCACCCGCAGGCCGGCGATGATCGCGGGCACGGCGATCGGCAGCTGCACCTGGAGGTAGCGGCGTACCGGCCCGAGCCCCATGGCGGTGGCGGCGTCGAGGGTCTCCTGCGGCACCGAGCGGACCCCGTCCACGATCGCCGGGACGAACACCACGAGGCTGTAGACGGCCAGCGGGATCATCACGGTGGTCTCGCTCTGGCCGGTGTAGTCGATGAGGACCACGAAGAAGGCGAGCGACGGGATCGCGTACAGCACGGTCGTCACGCCCAGCACGGGCGCGTAGAGGCGGCGGAAGCGCACGCAGAACTGGGCGATCGGCAGCGCGACGAGCAGTCCGGCGAGCACCGGCAGCAGCGCCTCGCGCAGATGCAGCCCGACCAGGCCGAAGTAGCTGTGCTGGAGGTCGCTCGGGATGTCGAAGAAGCCGTTCATCGGCCGGCCTTCACCGTGCTGCGCCCCGTGGCGTGCGCGGAGCGGATCGCCTCGCCGATGACCTGCTGGGAGACGACGCCGACGACCCGTCCGGTGGCGTCCACGCCGACGGCCCAGCCGGTCGGCGACAGCACGGCGCCGTCGAGTGCGGCGCGCAGCGAGTCGGTGCCGGGCACGAACGGCCGCCCGTACGACAGCAGTTGCTCCCGGTCGATCTTCCCGGCGGCGAGGTCGCCCGGCGCGCTCCAGCCGAGCGGCTTCCCGTCGAGGTCCGTGACGAGGAGGTACGGCACGTCGTCGGCGGCGCGCGCGGCGATCTGCCCGGCGTCGGCGTCGATCGCGACGACCGGGGTGGTGCGCAGCTCCAGCGCGTTCGACGGGAAGAACGACAGCCGGCGGATGCCCCGGTCGGCGCCGAGGAAGTCCTCCACGAAGGCGTCCGCGGGCGCGCTCAGCAGTTCGGCGGGCGGGGCGAACTGGGCCAGTCGGCCGCCGGTGCGCATCACGGCGACCATCGTGCCCAGCTTGATGGCCTCGTCGATGTCATGGGTGACGAAGACGATGGTCTTGCCCAGTTCCTCCTGGATGCGCAGGAGTTCGTCCTGCAAGCCCTTGCGCACCACGGGGTCGACGGCCGAGAAGGGCTCGTCCATCAGCAGCACCGGCGGATCGGCGGCGAGCGCACGGGCGACGCCGACGCGCTGCTGCTGTCCGCCGGACAGCTGGTAGGGGTACCGCTTGGCGAGCGAGGCGTCGAGTCCCACCCGTGCCATCAGTTCCGCGGCCCGCGCCCTGGACCGCTGCTTGCTCCAGCCGAGCAGCCGGGGCACCGTGGCGATGTTGTCGACGATGGTGCGGTGCTGGAAGAGACCGGCGTTCTGGATGACGTAACCCATCGACCGGCGCAGCGTGTTGACGGGCTGCGCCTGGACGTCGACGCCGTTGAGGAGGATGCGCCCCTCGGAGGGGTCCACCATCCGGTTGATCATCCGCAGCGTCGTCGTCTTGCCGCAGCCGGAGGGCCCGACGAACACGGTGATCGAGCGGTCCGGTATCTCCAGTGACAGCCGGTCGACCGCCACGGTGCCGTCCGGGTACCGCTTGGTGACTGAATCTATCCGTATCAAAACGCCGAATACCCTTCGGGTTTGGCAGGTATTGCCCACTTCCGGCCACGGTCGTCGGTGCGCAGGCCGTTGCGTGAAGAGTTTAGACCGCGACTGTTTCAGCACCTTGGCGGACGACCACTCGCAGCCGGGTCGTGACCGGACCGTGGCCGGATCGCTCTACGCGCGTGCGCTGAGCAATTCGGCGAGGCGGTCGAGGAATTGGGTGAGCCAGTCGAGTCGCGGTCCGGTGCGGGCGATACGCAAGCCGTGCCGGCGGTCCCAGAACGCGGACTGGACGGCGTGGAACTGGGACCAGCGCCGGACACGTTCACGGTCGAGTTCCGCGGTTTCGGCGAAGACGTCCAGGACACGGTGGACGGCCTTGCCCAGGTCGTCCGCCGCGAGCAGCGCCGGCGCGCGGGACTTCAGCAGGATGCCGGCGTCGTAAGCGGGGTCTCCCGCGTACCCCTTGGGGTCGACGGCCAGCCATGCCTCACGGTCCGCGCGCAGGATGTTCCGGGCGTGCAGGTCGCCGTGGAAGAGGGTGTCCGGCTGGGCCCGGCCCAGCTCCCGTACGGTCGCCACGGCGGCATCCCGTGCCCGGCGCGACAGCTCGTGCGGCAGCTCCGCGGCGTCCCGGGACAGCTGCTCCTCCCAGGCGTCGGCCTGCTCGGACAGCCGGGGCAGTCCGGGCGGCGCGGCCACGGCCAGCCGGCGGCTGAGCCGTCCGGCGACCGCCACCACCTCGTCGCCGTCCTCGGCATCCGCGAGGGTCGTCGGCCGGGCCCGCTCCAGCAGCATCGCGAACCGTTCGTCGTCGCGCTCGTGCAGCAGGACGGCACCGCGCCCGGCCCATGCCGCGAACGCGTCCGGCTCATGGACATTGCCGGGATGCGGGAACGACACCTTCAGCACGGCCGCTCCGGCGGCCCGCCGCACCGGGACGATCACGCCGACGCCCCCGTGCATGACCGCACCGTCCGGCACACACCCCCAGGCGCCCGTCAGCTTCTCCACGATCCCGGGCAGCCGCTCGATCCACGCCGCCCCGGCCTCCCCCTCCCGCTCGACGGTGCTCCGCGCAAACCCCTCCGGCACCCTGATCATCCCGCCACCCTAACGCCCCGCCCACCCACTCATTTCTCTGCGCCCGACCAGAGAAACACCCACCAACCGTTCGCCCACCCGGCCCTGTGCCCAACCCCACGGACCAGTACCTCAGCGGCATACGCGCCCCCCTACGACGCCCTTGCAACGCCGACCTGACGGACGTACTCGCGGATCCGGGCGCCGACACCCGGCTGACCTGGAGTTCGCCGCACGACGGTGTACGCGCCTCCCGACTCGGGGCACGCGGGGCCCAGCAGTGCCGAGATACCTCGCGGGCCGCCCAGCCGGAGGAACGGCAGGAGCAGATGACCGGCCAACTCGTCGGCGCAGGTCGCCCGAACTTGGTGAGACCGCGGCGACGGCAGCGGCCACGTCCTGCTCGACGAGCAGGAGGGAGAACACGGGACGCCCTATGTGGCCAACGGAGGCACGCCGTTCACCTGGTCCGGCATCGAGGCCGTGTGCAAGCTCGCCCGCAGCGAGAAGACCGTCGGCGAGGGGATCGGGACCAAGGGAGTCGGATTTCGGAGCATTCCGGAGATCGCAAATGCCCCGGAAATCTACAGCGCCGCCGCGGCCGGACCTGGGTCGGCCGTTCTCGACGGCTACTGCTTCCGATTCGCGCTCGGGGACGACCTTCGGGAGCTGCTCGGGACGAGGCGCTGGTCAGCAGGGCTGAACGAGAACTGCCTCCGTTCCCAAATCCCCTTCCCCCCTCCGTGACATCCCACCGATGTGCAAGGAGCCGGCCACCGACGGGCATGTGACGGTGATCAGGATCCCGCTGCTTCAGCCTGATGCGCTGACACGCCGATCCTTCAACCTGACCTCTGAATCGCTTCTGGTCAGCGGAATTCGGCGAGCGGATTGGTGACGGCCTGCCGCCATCGCTCCCGGTGACCGCTGGCGTGGAGCCGGTAGTACACCGTCTCGCGTCGTCCCTCGCCGGCTACGCCGTCGTGGCCGCCGATGTTGTGAGCAAGTAGGTAGTGGGCGAACAGGACGCTGCCGGCGGGGCCGACCGCCTGCGTCGGCTCGCCGACCTCGATCTTGGGATACGGGCCCGGATGCATCTCCTCTACGCGCGCGAGGGCGTCGGCGCCGCGTTCGGCGAGGTACTGACCGAATCGTAGATGGGTGCCCGGCCACACCCACAGGTTTCCCCGGTGCCGATGGTCGTGACCGGTGAGCCACACGCCGGCCAGCAGCGAGAAGGATCCGGGACGTCCGTCCGGTTCGGTCGGCGTCAGGCCGTCGACGTGTGGGCCACCCGGCCGATGCGGCCACGGTGGAATCGTGGTGGCCACCTGCGCGAAATCAGGGTCCTGCACATCCAGATCCGGACGCAGCAGCTGGCCGGCGAGGTCCCCGACGCCCGTCTCCCGGTAGAGGTCAAGCAGTGGATGGCCCTCCGCAGCGAAGCGCGGCCACAGGAAATACGGTCCGACGTGATCGTCGGCGTAAGGCTGCTGCTCCAGCAGCGCAGCGACCAGTTCGCGCCCGCCGGCAATCTGCTCGGCACCGAGAACCTCGGGAATCACGACGAAGCCCTGCTGGCGGAATGCGGTCCTCTGCTCGGCGGTGATCGTCACCAGGGTTACCGCGCTTGCGGTGCTGGCCAGCACCCGCTCCTCGGTGGGAACGCCCCAGCCGTAGCGTCGCAGCACGGTACGCGTGAACTGCCCGCCGTTATCTTGCGGCGTCCGTTGCGGTTGAAGACGCCTTCCGTCATGGCATCGGTCCAACGGGCCTCATGAACGAGCAGGCCCCGGACGGTCTCCGCCCGCAGGTTCGGGTAGCGGGCATGCGCCAGGGCGGCCAGGCGGGCGGCTTGGGCGGTCGCCGCGCTCGTGGCGTCGATGGTGGTGAGGAGCTGGCCGAGGTGCGAGCGGGCCGTGGTGGTCAGTGAACTCGCGTCGTGGCCGTCGACTCTGGTGACTTCCTTGTCGACGAGGAGATTGCCTCCTTCCATCACGATGTCGGGCTTGCATACTGCGGCTTCCTTGAACAGCACGGACGTGCGGCTGTGCGGTGACAGGGTTCCCGAGGCCGCAACAGCGCGATAGCCGGCGTAGTCCTTGTGGGTGGGTACGTGGTCGAGCTCAGTGTGGGCGCCGACGGTCAGGGCGTTCCACGCCTGGGCGGGGTCTTCGATGCGAGAGGTGTCGCACAGGTCCAGGTGGTTGGAACTCCCGTCGGCGGCGATGAGGTCGGTGGCCCGGTGGTCGCGGATGTTGCCGGCCGAGATGACCAGGAGACGCGATTGGGTGGGCTCGGGAGGGCCCAGCAGATCGATCCGGTCGTCGGTGACGGTGATGTCGGTGCCAGCAGCGAGAGCGTCCACCGATGCGGACCACAGGGTGGCTGTTCCGTCGGTGCCGTTGCTGTCCGGACCGGACTCGGCGGTCACCGCCATGCCGAAGACGCGCGTGCGCGGATTCTCCGGATCGGCTGTTTCCGCGGTGGCGACGGCCGTCGCGGTCACTTCGCCGTGCGGACGGGGGATGTCGAGTTGCCTGCGTGGGAGGATTTTGACCGTCTCCACGTGGTGGTCGAGCTGGACCGGGGCGAGCGAAGTGAGCGCGCTCTCCAGGTCTCCGAACGCGGTGAGACCGGCCATTCTGGTGCCGTGACCCTGGGGATGGTTGTCGTCCGGCCCTTCGTGGCTCATGACGCTGTGGGCGGCGAGGAGTACAGGTCGCAGCAGCGGGTGTTCCTGGTCCACGCCCGTGTCGAGCAGCGTTACTGCGGGTGCGCCGGTAGAGGCGGGCCGGATCCGGCTCACCAGGTCGGCCACGAAGTCACGGTGCAGGTCTCGCAGTTCGCGGCTGTGGAGTTCCTCGGTGAAGGTCGGCTTGCGGATCTCGGACGGGCAGGCGTTGGTGCGCAGGATCTGTGTCAGTCCGCGGATGCTGGTGTGGACCTGGGCGACCTTGAACTGTGCTATGCCGATGGTCCGTTGCACCATCTGCCAGCCGTTGGCCTATGCCAGCCGCCGCAGGGTCTCCACCGCATCCGACTCGCTGAGCCTGGAGTCGATCCACAGCTCCCACCACACGTCGACGTCTTCGTCGGGCAGCGGCAGCTTCTCCTGCCACAAGTTCTCGACCGTGGCTCGTTCGATCTGCTCGATATTGGCGACGAGCGCAGCGTTCCTGGGACTGCCGGAGGGGCCGTCTTCGACGGCGAACTGGTCGATCTTTCTCAGCAGAGTGGGGACTGCTCCGTCCGAGATCCAGACGACAGCTTCCTGAGAGTGCTGCTCATCCGCCTCATGGACGTTCATGAGCGTGAGGCCGGACTTGTCGAGGGGGTCCGGCTTCAGCTCGTGCTCGGGTGCAGCCTGCACGGTCACCGCAAAGCCGGCTGCCCGGTCGCGGTCATCGACGGACTGCCTGTGAAGGAGAGCATCGCTTTGCACTTCTTCGACGTCGGTCTTCAGCCGACTCGCGTGTCCGGCTCGGTCCGCGGACCTGTCCACCAGCTTCGAGGGCTGCACAGCAGGGCCAGGCGACCGTGGAGTGAGAGTTCTCGGTGACCAGGGAACCAAGAGATGCGGGGCACTCGGGGGGAACCCTCAGGCATGATGCAGGAGGTGCCTTTCGTTGAGGGCGTCCCTCAGCTGGTCGGCATCGATCGCGTCGCTCCCCCCCGAGAATCGCCCGCTTGGCGGCCGCCTCAGCAGCCTTGACCAGCTCAGCGTGACTCAGCTGCTCCGTGAGAGCAGAGAGATCTGCCCACTTTACTTCTGATGTGTCCATCGCGGCGAGCCGCCGTCGAAGAATTTCGATCGCCTGATCAGTCGACGGCTGGTCATAGACGATCGCCAGATCGAACCGGCGGAAAAGCGCCGTGTCGAGAAGGCGGCGGTGATTGGTCGCGGCCACCACCAGACTCTCCGCGGGTGCCTGGTCCAGGAAGAGAAGGAAGGAATTGAGGATACGGCGCGCCTCTCCGACATCATTGCTGCTGGCGCGGTCCGCCCCCAGCGCATCGAACTCGTCGAACAGGTAGACGGCCCGGGTCTGCGCGGCGGCATCGAAGACGAGACGGAGCTTTGCGGCAGTCTCCCCCATGAATCGGCTGATCAGACCATCCAGCCGGATGGTGAACAACGGAAGACCAAGCTCACGGGCGAGTGCCGCTGCGGTCATGCTCTTCCCCGTCCCCGGAGGACCGGACAGCAGCAGCCGGTGCACAGGCACGAAGCCGAAACGCTCCAGCCGGCCACGCTGGCGCTGTTCATGCAGCACTTCCTCCAGAGCCGCCCGGGTGCTCTCCGCAAGGGTCATATCGGACAGCTGTGTGCCGGGGTAATCGGCAGTGAGCAGACTTGCCAGCTCACCACGCGGCTGCACCACAGGAGTCGGCGTGGACTGCCGGCCGACCTTCTCAGCACGAGATGCCTCAATGGCCTCCCGCAGCTCGGCAGCCAGGCGAGTGTGGCCCTGGCGCGCAGACTTCGCCACGACTTGCAGCGCAATACTGTAAAACCGGTCGTCGTCGCCAGCAGCGTGTGCGCTCAGCATCGCCTTGAGATGATCGGCGCTCGCCGTCACGGTCCACGCCTCCCTCGCTCGTAGGACCAGACACCGTAACGTGGACCTCAGACAGTCAGCATGTCAGGCTCCACCACCTGGACCACATCGTGATTCTCGCCAACCGGCGCCCTCCGCAGACACCACACCCGGTTACATGCAGCACAGGGCAGCGGCCTTCCCCCCTCACGCTAAGCGCAGCACTCGGGCGGCTCAGCATGACAGCCCGCGTCAGCTGATGGGTCCAGTCAGGTTCGCAATCCTCGCCTGCACCGCCCCCTAATGCCGGGCATCAGACGAGGCCTGACGGGAGACCATTCGTGCACGTGTTTCCGGCCCATCCCCTGCCGAGACGCACGCGGAGCGGACAGGGACGGCGATACTTGCAACCCAAATTCGACCCGGATTCACCCCGGACAGTTTGTTCAGCGAGGAAACATGCCCTCTGAACAGCGGCAGACGAGTCGGGCTGTAGGCCGGGTTCTGGCTCCCTCGATGACGTGCCTTGGAGCCGATCCCGGAAAGCGCGCCCTCGATGGAGCGCCGTCAGTTCTCGTCCGGCCTCAGTCGGAGCGAGATGCTGTTGATGCAGTACCGCTGGTCAGTGGGAGTCGCATACCCCTCCCCCTCGAACACGTGCCCCAAATGGGACCCGCAGCGGGCGCAGCGGACCTCGGTGCGGACCATGCCGTGGGTGCGGTCCTCCACCAGCTCCACCGCGTCGGAGTCCTTCGGGTCGTAGAAGGACGGCCAGCCGCAGTGGGATTCGAACTTGGTGTGTGAGGTGAAGAGTTCGGCGCCGCAGGCGCGGCAGGAGTAGACGCCGGTGGTCTTGGTGTCCGTGTACTCACCGGTGAACGCCGGCTCGGTGGCGGCCTGGCGCAGCACCGCGTACTCGGCCGGGTTCAGCTCCGCGCGCCACTGCTCGTCCGGCTTCTCGACGTCGTACGACATGGGTCTCAGCCCCTTCACTGCTGCGACAGGCGGTCCACGATCAGCGGGCCCAGGTCGGTCACGTCCCCCGCGCCCATGGTGAGAACGAGATCGCCGGGCCTCGTCATTCCCGCGATCACGGACACGGACTCCGCCCTGTCGTGCACGGCGGTGACGTCCGCGCCCGCCGCGCGCGCCGCCTCGACGATCAGCTCGCTGGTCACGCCGGGGATCGGGTCCTCGCGGGCCGGGTAGATGTCGAGGACGACCGAGGCGTCCGCGAGGGCCAGGGACCGGCCCATCTCCTTGCCCAGTTCCTGCGTGCGGGAGAACAGGTGCGGCTGGAAGAGCACGAGGATGCGGGCGTTTCCCGCGGCGGACCGCATCGCCTCCAGGTCGGCGGTCATCTCGGTCGGGTGGTGCGCGTAGGAGTCGACGACCCGCACGCCGGCCGCCTCGCCCGTCAGCTGCAGCCGGCGCTTCACCCCGGTGTAGGCGGCCAGCGCCGCCGCCAGCTCGGGCGCCGGGACACCCAGGGCCACGCCCGCCGTGAGCGCGGCCACCGCGTTGTGCGCGTAGTGGCGGCCGGGCACGGAGACCGTGAAGGTCAGCGGCGCACCGTCCAGCTGCACGGTGACCTCGCTCGTGAGCCCCCGCGGGACGACGGACAGGATCCGCACGTCGGCGTCCGCGCGCTCGCCGTAGGTCACCGTCCGCACCGAACCGGCCAGCCGCCGGGTCAGCTCCCGGGCGCCCTCGTGGTCCGCGGCGATCACCAGGGTGCCGCCGGGCACGATCCGGCCGGCGAAGGTCTCGAAGGACTCGTGGATCTCGTCCATCGAGGCGTAGTTGGCGTGGTGGTCGAGTTCGACGTTGAGGACGATCGCGACCTCGGGCGCGTACTTGTGGAAGCTGCGGTCCGATTCATCCGCCTCGGCCACGAAGATCTCGCCGGTGCCGTGCAGGGCGTTGGAGCCGGGGGCGTCCAGCTCGCCGCCGATGGCGTACGACGGGTGCAGGCCCAGCTCGGTCAGCGCCACCGCCAGCATCGACGTGGTGGTCGTCTTGCCGTGGGTGCCGGCGACGGCGATCGGCCGCCGTCCGTCCATCAGGGCGGCGAGGGCGTCGGAGCGGTGCACCACCGGGATGCCCAGTTCGGCGGCGCGGGCCAGCTCCGGGTTGTCCGCGCGGATCGCCGACGACACGACCACGCAGTCGGCGTCGTCGGCGAGGTGCTCGGCCGCGTGCCCGATGTGCACGGTCACGCCGAGCGCCCGCAGGGCCTCGGCGGTCGCCGACTCCTTGGCGTCGCTCCCGGCGACCTTGGCCCCACGCTGCGCGAGGATCTTCGCGATCCCCGACATCCCGGCGCCGCCGATGCCGATGAAGTGCGGTCGGTCCGTGGCGGCAGGAAGGCCGGGTGCCATGCGAATCTCCCCAGGATCATGGTGCGGGCTGAGCACGCCTAGCCTATGCGCTCGGGCGCCGGGCTCCGCGCAGCGAGGGGCACCGGTCGCACCCGAGGGGCACGAGGGGCGCCACGCAAGGGGCACCGGACGCGCGACGGTTTCCAGGAGCACCACGCCACGGGCACCGGTCGCACGCAAGGAGCACCCCACAAGGGGCACCGGACGCACGCAAGGAGCACCCCACAAGGGGCACCGGACGCACGCCGGAGGCGCCGGTCCTACGCCCAAGGGCGCGGGACCGTGCGAGAGGCCACCGCGGAGCGCCTACGCCCTGCTGTGCGAGAACAGCTTCAGCACCGGCACCCCCACCTTGTGCCGGGCCCGCGAGGCCCAGTCCCGGTGGAAGAACTCCTCCACGTAGTGCGGGTCGGTGAGGACGATCACCTCGTCGGCCCCGACCTCGTCGACGAGGGCCTTCAGGGCGTCCAGCGGATGGTCCTCGACCAGCCGCCCCTGCGCCTGTCTGCCGGTCGCCCGCAGTGCGGTGAGGGACACCGACAGGGCCTGTTCGGCGGGCTCCTTCGCGGCGGCGCCCTCCGGTGTCTCCCCTTCGCGGGCGGCGTCGTCGAGTTCGCCGAGGGCGATGTCGTCGATGGCCCGCAGCAGCCGGTCGGCCTGGTCGCCCCGCGGCTGGAGCAGCACGTGGAAGAGGACCGCCTCGTCTCCGTGCAAGGTGGTGACGAACTCCACGTCGGCGGACGTCAGGGCCTTCTCGATCATCAGAACGCTTGTGAACACCAGTGCCCCATTCTCCTTCGAGGGCCCCTTGGCCCCTCTCTCCTGCGGGGACCGTACCTGGCCCTGCAGAAACCATCCTGCCCCGTGATCGCACGGACCCCGCCGGATCCAGTGTGCCCGGCGGGGGCAAAACGGAACGACACGTTCCGATGCTGTCAGGACCGCCGGTAGCGGGCGAACAGATATCCGGCCTCCGTCAGCAGCGACACGAGTTCGAAGCGCCGGGGTACGGCGACCGGCGGACCGTCCGCGATGCGCTGGGCGTTGCCCGCGGTGAGCATCGGCGAGAGCGTCAGGCACAGCTCGTCGAGCACCCCGGCGGCGACGAACCGGCCGAGCAGCCGGGGGCCGCCCTCGGTGAGCAGCCGGGTGTGGCCGAGCCCGGCGAGGGCCCGCACCGCGCGCGCCGGATCCACCTCGGTGCCGTTGCCCGCGATCACCACCCGGGCGCCCGCCCGCTCGGCGGCGGCGATCCGGTCCCGGTCCGCCGCTGCGCCGGTCAGGACCAGGGTGGGCACCAGCGGTGCGGTGAACAACGGAAGCGAGAAGTCCAGTTCCAGGCTCGCGCTGACGACCGCGATGGCCGGGGCCGGGCCCTGTCCCGCGGCCTGGCGGGCCGCCGCGAACTCGGCACGTGCGCGTGCGGGCCGGTACCCCTCCTTGCGCACCGTCTGGGCACCGACGACCACGACGTCCGCCAGGGCCCGCAGCGTTCCGAAGATCCGCATGTCGGCCGCGCCGGAGATGGGCTGCGAACGGCCCTCGTACTGGGCGGCGCCGTCGAGCGTGGACACCATGTTGGCCCGCAGCCATGCCTCCCCGCCGTGCCGGTCCGGTTCGGGGTAGGCGTAGGCGGCGGCCAGTTCGTCGAGGCTCCACTCCCGCTCCACGCGGTCGCTCGCACCCGGGGAAGCGGAGCCCGCGGCGGCCCCCGCCGCCACCCCCTCGGCAGCTCCCGCGCCCACCCCCGCGGCATCCTCGGCAGCTCCCGCCCCCGCCTCCGCGGCATCCGCGGCAGCTCCCGCGCCCACCCCCTCGGCGTCCGCGGCAGCTCCCGCCCCCACCCCCTCGGCGTCCGCGGGGGCTGCCGCCTCCGCCCACGCGGCGTCCGCGGCGAAGTCCTGGGCTGCTGTTTCTTCGGTCACAGGGAACAGGCGTCGCATGAGGTGCAGTGTGACACGGCGTTTACCATGGGGAACCGTGTCGTCCTCCACCGCCGCCTCCCGGCCCGGCTCCACCGCCGACGCGGCCCCGCTGTCCCTGTGCTCCCGCGAGCCGCACGTCCCCGCGGACCGGCTGGTCGCCGAGATGGTGCCGCCGCCGCGCTTCGACTCGGTGCGCTTCGCCACCTACGTGCCGGACCCGAACCAGCCCAGCCAGACCGAGGCCGTACGGGCCCTGGAGGGCTTCGCGGCCGGGCTGGGCGTACCGCTGGCGACGGGCGGCGCGAAGCGCGGGTTCCTCGGCTTCGGACGGTCCAGGGCGAAGGCCCCGGCCGGCCCGCGCGGCGTCTATCTGGACGGCGGGTACGGCGTCGGCAAGACCCATCTGCTGGCCTCCCTCTGGCACGCCACCCCGGCCGAGCCCGCGCTCAAGGCGTTCGGCACCTTCGTCGAGCTGACCAACCTGGTCGGTGCCCTCGGCTTCCAGGAGACCGTGCGCACCCTCAGCGGCCACCGGCTGCTGTGCATCGACGAGTTCGAACTGGACGACCCCGGCGACACGGTCCTGGTGTCGACGCTGCTGGGCCGGCTGGTCGACGCGGGCGTGGCGCTCGCCGCCACCTCCAACACCCTGCCGGGCAAGCTGGGCGAGGGCCGGTTCGCGTCCGTCGACTTCCTGCGCGAGATCCAGGGCCTGTCCGCGCACTTCCGCGCCCTGCGCATCGACGGCGAGGACTACCGCCACCGCGGCCTGCCCGAGGCTCCGGCGCCGTACTCCGACGAGCAGGTGACCCGGACGGCGTACGCCACCGAAGGCGCCTCGCTCGACGACTTCCCGCGTCTGCTGGACCACCTCGCGAAGGTGCACCCGAGCCGCTACGGCGCGCTGGCGGACGGCGTGCGGGCCGTGTGCCTCACCGATGTGCGGGCGGTGCCCGACCAGTCCACGGCGCTGCGCCTGGTGGTCCTCGCGGACCGGCTCTACGACCGTGAAGTGCCCGTCCTGGCCTCCGGCGTGCCCTTCGACGCGCTGTTCAGCGAGGAGATGCTGAACGGCGGCTACCGCAAGAAGTACTTCCGCGCGATATCCCGGCTCACCGCGCTCGCCCGGGACGCCAAGCCCCTCGTGGCGGCCTGACAGCCGATCAGGCTCAGCGGGTCAAGGACTGGTTCACGCCATAGGACCCGCAATTTTCACGCTCTCCCGCGCCCGAAAAACGGATTTGACCCTGCAAAGAACTTTGCAGGGTTAATGTGTTTCTTGACCATCCATTGACCAATGCTTGGTCCGTACTAGAGGTGTGAACTGCCGAGAGGGGGGCGCATGTTCCAAGGTGGAATGCGCCGGAGCGCGCTGACGCTCCTCGCCGCCGCCCTGCTCACCCTGCAATTCTTCGCGCCCATCGATTCCTTCGCATCCGCATATACATTCCGTCATGCCGAGGCCAAGGCTCAATCGGGAACCGAGCTTTCCGGAAAGCCGTCGGGCGACGGCACCCCACCGCCCGACCGGGCCATGACGACCGCACGCCGGGCGAGCGCGCCCGGCGCCGCACAGCCCCGCGTCCCAAGACCCTCAAGAGCCCACACCCCGGCGGCGCTTCAGGACTTCCGCTGCTGAGAGACGGGCCAGCCTCCACAACCGTCGTGCACGTCCGACGCGCCGTTCCGGCACGCCAGGAGGAACCAACACACCATGCAGCCCCTCATCGACAACGCCCGTACCTTCGGACAGCGCCCTGAGGAGTTCGCCAAGCTCGCCGAAGGCCAGTCCCCGCAGGTCCTGTTCATCACCTGCTCCGACTCCCGGGTGGTCCCGGCGCTGATCACCGGCGCCCGCCCCGGTGAGCTGTTCGAACTGCGCACCGCCGGCAACATCGTCCCGCCCCACGCCTGCGCGCACCCCACGGCCGAGGCGGCCACCATCGAGTACGCCGTCGAGGTGCTCGGCGTCCGTGACGTCGTCGTCTGCGGCCACTCCCACTGCGGTGCCGTCGGCGCGCTGGTGCGCGGCGACGACCTGACCGCCGTACCCGCCGTGCGCGACTGGCTGGCGCACGCGACCCCGCGCCCGGCCGGAGCGGCCGAGGACCCCGCCGTCACCGAGGGCGTGCAGAGCCACGTCCTGACCCAGTTGCTGCGGCTGCGCTCGTACCCGTGCGTGGCCCGGAAGCTGGCCCAGGGGCGACTCGCCCTGCACGCCTGGTACTACGAGGTGCACACCGGCGCCGTCCGGGCGCACGTCGCGCAGACCGACACCTTCGAAGCACTGTGAGCGGCGCCGTGACGAACAAGTTCCCTCATCTCAGGCAGGACTTCACCGCTTCCCTCGTCGTCTTCCTGGTCGCGCTCCCGCTGTGCGTGGGCGTGGCCGTCGCCTCCGGCGTACCGGCCGAACTGGGCCTGGTCACCGGCATCGTCGGGGGCATCGTCACCGGGCTGATGCGCGGCAGCAGCCTCCAGGTCTCCGGTCCGGCCGCCGGCCTCACCGTGCTGGTCTTCGAGGCGGTGCAGCAGTTCGGGCTGCCCGCGCTCGGGGTGATCGTGCTCGTCAGCGGGGTGCTCCAGATGACGATGGGCGCCCTGCGGCTGGGCCGCTGGTTCCGGGCCATCTCGGTCTCGGTGGTGGAGGGCATGCTGGCCGGTATCGGTCTGGTCCTGATCGCCGGACAGCTGTACCCGGTGCTGGCCGCCGAGGCCCCCGACTCGGGCCCCGGGAAAATAGCCGGACTTCCCGGGGCGCTCGTGTACGCCCTCGGCGACACGGACGCGCCGGCCTCCCTCGCCCTCGGCGCGGGCACGATCGCGGTCCTCGTGCTGTGGAAGCTCGCCCCCGCCGCGATCCGCGCGGTGCCGGGCCCGCTGGCCGCGGTCGGCCTCGCCACCTTGGCCGCGATGGCCCTCGGCCTGCCGGTGGCCACCGTCGAGGTGCAGGGGCTGCTGGGCTCGATCCAGCCGCCGCCGCTGAGCGCCTTCGGTGAACTCGCCGGTCTCGGGGTGCTCGGCACGATCGTCGCGTTCACGCTGATCGCGTCCGCCGAGTCGCTGTTCAGCGCGGCGGCCGTGGACCGGCTGCACGACGGACCACGCACCGAGTACGACAAGGAACTGGTCGCCCAGGGCGCCGGCAACACGATCTGCGGGTTGCTCGGCGCGCTGCCGATGACCGCGGTGATCGTGCGCAGCGCGGCGAATGTGCAGGCAGGCGCCCGTACCAAGGCGTCCCGGGTGCTGCACGGCGTCTGGCTGCTGCTGTTCGCGGCCCTGCTGCCGGACGTGCTGGGTTACCTCCCGATCCCCGCCCTCGCGGGCATCCTGGTGTACTCGGGCGCCAAGCTCGTCCCGGTGCGGGCGCTGGCCAAGCTGTGGGGCGAGTCCCGGGGCGAGGCGCTGATCCTGGTGGTCACGGCCGTGTCGATCGTCGCGGTCAGCATGTTCGAGGGCGTGCTCATCGGCCTGGCACTGGCGATCGGCAAGACCGCGTGGGAGGCCTCGCACGTCAGGCTGGAGTTCGTCGACAAGGGCGTCGGCCCCGTCGAGGCGTATCTGGCCGGCAACGCCACCTTCCTGCGGCTGCCGAAGATCCTCGACAGCCTGGAGGCGCTGCCCACGGACCGGCCGGTCCGGCTCGACCTGTCCGGCGTGCACCACCTGGATCACGCCTGCCGGACCGCGCTGGAGTCCTGGGCCGAGCGGCACAGCTCGTCCGGGACCGAGCCGGTACGGCTCACGACGGCGCGGTGACGCGCCCGTCCGGTCCGGGGCAGGGGCGTGGCCCCGGACCAGACACCGGGCATATCGTTGCAGGAACGGATGGAACGGACCTCTGAGTGGAGGAGGCCGTCATGCTCCCCGACCTGTTGGGGGCCCTCGTGGGCCTCGGCGCCGCCGGCCTGGTCTATCTGACCGCGGCGGCCCGGATCGTCAAGCAGTACGAACGCGGCGTGGTCTTCCGGCTCGGGCGGGTCATGGACCCGGCGCGGGCGCCGGGCTTCACCATGGTGATCCCCGGGGTCGATCGGCTGCACAAGGTCAATATGCAGATCGTGACGATGCCGATCCCCGCGCAGGAGGGCATCACCCGCGACAACGTGACCGTCCGGGTCGACGCGGTCGTGTACTTCAAGGTCATGGACGCGAGGGCCGCGATCATCAACGTCGAGGACTACCGGTTCGCCGTCTCCCAGATGGCGCAGACCTCGCTGCGTTCGATCATCGGCAAGAGCGACCTCGACGATCTGCTGTCCAACCGCGAAAAGCTCAACCAGGGCCTTGAGCTGATGATCGACAGCCCGGCCGTGGGCTGGGGCGTGCAGATCGACCGGGTCGAGATCAAGGACGTCTCCCTGCCGGACACGATGAAGCGGTCCATGGCCCGCCAGGCCGAGGCGGACCGTGAGCGCCGGGCCCGGATCATCAACGCCGACGCGGAGTTCCAGGCGTCGAAGAAGCTGGCCGAGGCGGCGCAGCAGATGGCCGACACCCCCGCCGCGCTGCAACTGCGGTTGCTCCAGACGGTGGTGGCGGTGGCCGCCGAGAAGAACTCCACGCTGGTGCTGCCCTTCCCGGTGGAACTGCTCCGCTTCCTGGAAAAGGCGCAGCAGCCGGCGGGCGCCGACCCGGCACCTCCCGCCGCCTCGCACCCGGAAGCCACCACTCCGAACGGCCAGGACCACTCCACCACCCGACCCCCGCGCCCGATCCCCACGCCCCCGGAGGACGCACCGCCCCCGACCCCCCGCCCGGATCTGCCCTGACCTCCGCCGCCCCGTCTCGGCCCTCGGGGGCCGGGCTGGGATGCGGTCGGCCCCCGAGGCCGTACGAGTCGGCCCGGGGGCGATCCCGGTGATTCCCCCGGAGACTCACGCGCCCATGCGGCCGTAGCCGGTCACCGTGTGTGGAGGGCGGGGTGATCCGCGACGACCGTGGCGGAGCCGGGGCGGATCTCGGTGAAGCCGGCATCCCGCACCAGGGGCAGTGCGCTGGTGGTGAGCCGGGGCCACTCGGCGGGGTCGGCGGTGCGCACGGCCAGGGGGAAGCCGGCGTCCCGCCAGTCGTCCCGCTCCGCTGCGCCCAGCTCCCACCAGGCGAGCTGGGCGCCGTGCCCGGCCTGGGCCATCGCCTTGCCTGCCGACATGTCCAGGCCCGGGTTCAGCCACAGCACGGGCTGTGCCGGGTCGGGGTCGGCCGGCGGCTCGGGCTCGTCGAGTTCGGTGCCGGACACCTGGAGCCGGGCGAGGTCCTTGGGCCAGCCGTCCAGGGGAACCGGCGGGAAGACCCGTACCTCCGCGGACTTCCCGGTGACGGTGATGCCGGGCAGTGCCTCGGCCCGCCGCCACTCGGCGCCCCGGGCCCGCCGCACCACCTTGCGGATCCGGGCGTCCTGCCAGTCCCGTACGGCCCGCGCCCACTCGCCGTCGCCCAGCGCCCGCTCGTCGGCGAGCAGCATGAGCACGGCCCGGGCGGCGGTCTCCAGCGCGTCGGTGCGGGCGGGCGGCGCTGCCCGCTCGATCCGTACGACGAGCGGCAGCACGAACTGCGGGGCCGCGTCGCGCGGGGAGCGCTCGGCATGGAAGGGGCTGTCACCGGGGGAGTCAGGAACGTCGCTCACGACAGCCCACCTTACGGGTCCGGGCGGCGGTGCCGCCGTGGCCCGGTGGGCTCCGCCATGGGTCACCCCGAGCAGGCGGTGCGCTGCGCCTCCTGCCACTCGCAGACGGGGCACAGCGTGATGCCCCGGTGCGCGGACGGGTACTCGGTCGGCTCGCGGCACAGCACGCACTCCGCGTACGGCGGGCCGCCGGCCGCGGCGGGCCCGTCGGGGCCGGCGGCCGGGCGGGGGTGGTCCTCGTCGGTCATGCCCTCAGGGTAGGCGGGTCAGCGGCGGCTGCCGGTCTGCGAGATCAACGTGGAGACCTTCACGAACTCAAAGCCCCGCTTGCGCAGTTCCGGCACGATCGCGCGCACGACCCGTTCGGTCGTCGGGGCGGCGCTGCGGGTGCAGTGCATGACGACCACCGACCCGGGCTGCACGCCGTCCAGCACCTGCTTGACGACCGCGTCGGCGTCCGTCGCGAACGCGTCCCCGCTGACCACGTCCCACTGCACCGCGGTGACCCCGAGCCCGCTCAGCGCGCGCAGCGCCTGCTGGTCGTAGCAGCCGCCGGGGAAGCGGAAGTACGGCATCGGGTGCGGCACGCCCGCCTCGCGGAGGGAGGTGTACGCCTGCTCCACGTCCGCCCGCATCCGGTCGGCGGCGACGGTCGGCAGGCCGTAGCAGTCGGCGGTGAAGGCGTAGTGGCTGTAGGAGTGGTTGGCGACCTCGAACAGCGGGTCGGTGCCGATGGAACGGGCCTCGGCCGGGTACTGATCGGCCCATCGGCCGGTCATGAACACGGTCGCCGGGACCTTCTGCTCGCGCAGGGTGGCGATCAGGTCGGGGTTGTCGAAGTGCTCGCCCGCGGCGGCGCGCGGCCCCTGGTCGGCGGTCATGTCGGCGTCGAAGGTGAGGGCGACGGTCTTGCCGCGGGTGCGCGAACCGTTCGTGAAGACCGGGGTGAGACCGCCGGGGCCCGGGGTGAGGGTGGGCGGACGCGAAGATGAGGCGGACGGGGCGGCGGACCCCGCCGGGGCCCGGCCCGTGGGGTGCGGGGCCCCGGCGGTGCCACACGCGGCGAGGGCCGCGGCCAGGGAGCAGAGGGCGGTGACTCGGCGTACGTGAGTGAACACCGTATGAAGATATGACTGGAAATGTGGCAATCCGGATGACATGGCTGGCGTGCAGTACCTACGTCACCCGCCCGGCCCCGCACCCCCCACTGCCACCGCACCCCCACTGCCACCGCACCGCTGCCGTGCGAGCGGTCCGCTGCGAGCCCACTCGGAGCAGGTGCCCTGACAGGCGGCACCGCTGGTGCGACCGCCGTACCCGAACGACATCGTGATGCGGGCGCCTGGCGCCGCGGCGTACGTGCTACGCGGGTTCAGCCCTGCTTTCGGACGTCGTTGCGGGGGCGACGCAGGGTGAAGGTGTCGACCGGGTCGATCTGGCCGTAGGGGCCGGTGACGGCGTAATAGGTGACCGCCATGCTCGTACGGCCTCCGGCCGGGGTGCCCGGGTCGACGGAGAAGGCGACGAAGCCGTAGGGGTTGACGCGGTCACGGACCGCCGACCAGGGCGCCGCCTCCGTCACGTACAGGGGCGTCTTCTTGCCGTTCGCCCCGGCGGGTCCGACGCCGGTGATGACGTTGCACTGCGGGGTGTCGAACAGCACGTCCTTGGACGGGATGGAGGTGCCGCCGCCGCCGATGACCAGGTGGACGGTGCCCGCGGTGGTGTCGACGAGGTCGGTGCGGGTGGCCGCCGGATCGGGGGTCATCGTGTCGTTGGGCTGATGGCCGCGGATCGGGTGGGAGCGCTCGTAGTGGTGCTCGTGACCGCAGACGACCACGTCCACTCCGTACCGGTCGAACAACGGGAGCCATTCCTGGCGGATGCCGAGGTCGGCGCCGTTGCCGGGATGGTCCGCGGTGGAGACGACGACCTGGTGCATGACGACGACGATCCAGTCGATGTCGTGGTCGGCCCGGGTGCGGGTCAGTTCCGCCTCCAGCCAGCGCCGCTGGGCCCCGTCGGAGTAACCGCGGACGTAGGAGTCGCCGGCGTCCTGGTAGGCCACATCGTCGTTGGCCAGGCTGATCACCCGCACCGATCCCACGGTGAACGCGTACCACAGACCTTGGGTCTCCGGATCACCGCCGTTGCCCGGCAGCGCGAAGTACGTCTGGTAGGCGGCGAATCCGATCGGCCCGTTGCCCGACTCGTTCTCGTGGTTGCCGGCCGCCGGCATCCACGGCCGGAACCGGGCCGACCGAGTGGTCATGTCGAACCAGTCCGACCAGGTGCGGATGCGGTCGGCGGCCAGATTCGCGTAGCACAGGTCGCCGTTCATGAGGTGGAACAGCGGTGCGACGCGCTCCACCGCCGTGGTCACATCACCCGCGTAGGGCGAGCCGAGATTGTCGTTGAGGTAGGTGAGCTTCGAGGTGATCTTCGACGGCATGGGGCCGTTCAGCTTTCCCACCGTGGGAGTGCCCTGGTCGCCGAAGCTGGTGAAGGTGAACGGCGCCCTGCCGTTCGGGGCCGTCCGGAACGTCCCCGGCTCCGGTGCGGCCCCGTCGTGCACGGCGGCGTAGACATACTCGGTGTCGGGGCGCAGCCGGCTCAGCCAGGCGTGATGCGCATAGATCGTCTGTCCGGACTTCGCGTCCTTGTAGGACGTGGTCCGTGCCGGAACGTCGCGGCCAAGCCCGCCCGCGGGCGTGCCGAGCAGGACACGCGGCCGCCGCACCGGCACCGGCGTCTGCCAGGACACCACCATCTCGTGCGAGGCGTCCGCGCCGAACTGCAGATGCAGGCCGCTCACCGGCGGCATGCCGGAGCCCTCCGGGCGGACCCACAACACCGGTGAGGCGGCGGCCGGCCCAGCGCCGAACAGCCCTCCCCAGCCGGCGCCCGCCGCACCGGCGGCACCGATCAGCCCACGCCGGCTCACCCGGTGGAGCTGCCCCCCTCGGCCGGTCGCCTGCTGCTCACCGGATTCCTCGACCGGCGTGCCGGCCGGCTGCTCTCTGCCTGTGGAAGTCGTCGTCATGCCGGGAACCTCCCATGATCCCCGCTGTGTCCGACACCGGCGAGTCGTGAACAGTGCGCCAATCGCCTCGACTGCGAAGGCAACCGGAGACCAAACCCTGACAACCATTTCGGCACCGGTGATTGCGACGTCCGGCGGCGGACAGCAGGCTGTCGGTGTGAACGAACGGGCGGACGCGGTACGCGAGCTGGATTCCGTGCTGCGGGAGCTGCGGCACGGGCGGTTCGGGCTGTACGGGCCGGTGGTCAGGGAGCGGTTCCTGAGCGGGCTGCCGGGAGAGGTGACGGCGACCGGCTACCGGGTGCTGCGCTTCGTCGAAGCCAGCTCACCGCCGCCGCCCGCCCTGTCCGACATCGCCGACCTGTTGCTGACCGACCGGGCCCGCGCCGTACGCGTCGTCGACCAACTGGTCGAACAGGACCTGGTCCGCCGGGTCCGGGACGTCGTCGACCGGCGCACACGCAGGGTGGAACTGACGGAAACCGGACGCGACTTCCTCACCCGGGCCACCGCTCACCGCTCCCGGCTCCTGGAGGCGGTCCTGCTGGACTGGTCCGACGAGGACCTGGAACGCCTGAGCCACTGCATCGAGCGGCTCAACGAATCCGTCGCACGGCACTCCTGGTAGCTCAGACCGAACCATCCCCCGCCCCGCGGCACAGGCCCCCGGACCGTCGCACCGTGGCCACCGGACCGCGGCACCGTGGTCGCCAGACCGCGGCTCCGTAGTCGCCGCACCGCGGCACCCTGATCGCCGGACCACGGCACCGTAGTCGCCAGACCGTCGCACCGTGGTCGCCGGACCACGGCACCGTGGTCGCCGCACCGCGGCGCAGGCCACCGGACCGTCTCACCGTGGTCGCCAGACCATCGCACCGTGGTCGCCGCACCGCGGCACCGTAGTCGCCGGGAACCTCAAATGTTGCTCTGAAGACGTGGGCGGCGGGATTCGGTGGCGGATGACCGGGCCATACCTCCGTCACGCCACGACGGCGACGAGGAGGCACGGGAGGGGATGCGCGATGCGGCGACTGGGGACGGGGATCGGCTGGCGGCCGGAGATCGCGGACGCCGTGGAACGCATGCCGGGCATCGACTGGGTCGAGGCCGTCGCGGAGAACGTGTGTCCCGGGCATCTGCCCGCGTCGCTGCTGCGGCTGCGCGAACGCGGGGTCACCGTGGTCCCGCACGGGGTCTCGCTCGGTCTCGGCGACGCGGACCGGCCCGACGAGGGCCGGCTCACCGCCCTCGCCGAACGCGCGACGGCACTGGGCTCGCCCCTGGTCACCGAGCACATCGCGTTCGTCCGGGCCGGTGGCCCGCTGACCGCGTCCCCGCGCCTCGAGGCGGGCCATCTGCTGCCCGTGCCGCGCACCCGCGACGCGCTGGACGTGCTGTGCGCGAACGTACGCATCGCGCAGCAGGCCCTGCCGGTGCCGCTCGCCGTGGAGAACATCGCCGCCCTGATCTCCTGGCCCGGCGAGGAGCTGACCGAGGGGCAGTTCCTGTACGAGCTGGCCGACCGCACCGGTGTGCGGCTGCTCATCGACGTGGCGAACCTGCACACCAACCACGTCAACCGCGGCGACGACCCGGCGCGGGCGCTCGCCGAACTGCCGCTTGAGGCCATCGCGTACGTGCATGTCGCGGGCGGATTCCAGCGCGACGGCGTCTGGCACGACAGCCACGCCCACCCCGTCCCGCGGCCCGTCCTCGACATCCTGACCGATCTGGCCTCCCGGGTCACGCCGCCCGGGGTACTGCTGGAGCGCGACGAGAACTTCCCCGAACCCAAGGAACTGGAGCGGGAGTTGGCGGCCATCCGGACGGCCGTGGACGAGGGCTCAGCGAACCACCGCGCCACCGCCTCGCAGCCGACCCCGCGGACGACGACGCTCACGGCGTCGCGGACGGCGGGCGAACCCAACCGGGAGCGGGTCGCGCTCGCCCAGGCGGCGGTGCTGTCCGCGCTGGTCGCCGGGACTCCGCTGCCCGAGGGCTTCGACCGGGTGCGGATGGGCGTGCAGGCGCGGGCGCTCGCCGCGAAGCGGGCGGACGTGGTGGCCAAGGTCGCGCCCGAGCTGCCCCGGATCCTGGGTGCCCGCTACCGTCCGGCGTTCCTCGACTATGCGCAGGGGCAGCCGATGACCGGCGGATACCGCCGGGACGCGCTGGACTTCGTGGCGCATCTGCTGAGCGCGCGGCGCCCCGAGGACGCCGGGGTACGGCGGGAGTTGCGCGTGTGGTGGCTGGAGCGCTCGGGACCGGTGCCACGCTCCCGGCGCCCGGTCGCCCGAGTCGGCCAAGCGGCACGCCGAGTGCTGGCACGACTGGGGTGACACTACGGAGGTGACACGGGGGGTGCCGCGGCGGGCCGGGGGTGGGGGCCCGGAGTGAGGGGTGCCCGCGAGTGTCGGGGCGCCGGGCAGAGGGCGCGGTGCGGGGGCGTGCGGAGTGGGCTGGGTCGTGCGGGGTGGGTGGAGTCGTGCGGGGTGGGTGGAGTCGTGCCCGGGTCAACGGGCGTGCACTGTTGCCCACTTCACTTCCGGTTCGGTGTACTTCGCCCAGGTCTGCCGTAGGACGGCCGGGACGGTCTGCGCAGTAATATGCCAACCCGCACCCACCCGACGCACACCGGCATGCGGTGCCGCAAGCAGGAGGCACCATGCGACCGCGACCCCCGATCAAGGGCAGAGGCATCTTCAGCGGCACCGGGCTCATCATCACGGGCCTGGCCGCGACGCTCGCGGCGCTGGTCTTCCCGGTCTGGTCCTACGCCGACCGCTCAGGGACGACCGGCGAGGATGTGCTGAACGCGCGGACGCAGACCACACCGTACGGCCCGCTGTCCGCGCTCGACCAGGACTTCGTCACCAGGGTCCGGCTGGCCGGGTTGTGGGAACTGCCGGCCGGTGAACTGGCGGAGCGCAAGGGCACCACCGCGGCGGTGCGGACGGCCGGACAGCATCTCGTCGACGGGCACACGACGCTGGACGCGCACGTCCGCCTCGTCGCCTCGCGACTCGGTCTGGCCCTGCCCGACGCGCCCACCGCGCAGCAGCAGGACTGGCTGGCGGAGCTGAACGCCGCGCAGGGCGTGGACTTCGACCGCGCGTTCGCCAACATCCTCAGGCTGGCACACGGCAAGGTGTTCTCGGTCGTCGCCCAGGTCCGGGCGGGCACCCAGAACGCGCTGGTGCGTGATCTCGCCGACGACGCCAACGCCACCGTCCTGGACCACATCAAGGTCCTGGAGGCGACGGGCTACGTCGACTTCGCCGCGCTGGCCCGGGACTTGGCGGCGAGCGGCCCGCCGTCCACGTCCGACACCACGCCGCCGGCGGTCGACGCCGCCTCGGCCATCCCGGTCGCCCCCTCCCCCGCGCCCTCCGCGACGCTCCCGCCGGCCGCCTCCGCACCACCGCCCGACGGTCCCTGATGTGCGGACCGGGCCAGGGGCTGAGCAGGTCCGGCGAAGTCCGCTACGGTCCGGCAGCGCCTCGAAGGGACGCTGTCGGACCACGCGACCGGCCGCGACGGTGCCGCGAACGGCCGACGGCATGTCGCGGCACTTCCAGCGGAGCGCTCAGGCGAGCCCCGCGACCAGTTCGCCGATCTCCTTGCGGCGGCCGGTGAAGAAGGGAACCTCCTCGCGGACGTGCCGGCGGGCCTCAGAGCCGCGCAGATGGCGCATGAGGTCGACGATGCGGTGCAGTTCGTCGGCCTCGAACGCGAGGATCCACTCGTAGTCGCCGAGGGAGAACGAGGCGACCGTGTTGGCGCGCACATCGGGGAAGCCGCGGGCCATCTTGCCGTGGTCGGCGAGCATCCGGCGGCGGTCCTCGTCGGGCAGCAGGTACCAGTCGTAGGAGCGCACGAAGGGGTAGACGCTGACGTAGGCGCGGGGCGTCTCGTCGGCGAGGAACGCCGGGATGTGCGCGCGGTTGAACTCGGCGGGGCGGTGCAGCGCCATGTTGGACCACACCGGCTCCAGCGCGCGGCCCAGCTTCGTGCGGCGGAAGAGGTTGTACGCCTCCTGGAGCTGGTCGCTGGTCTCGGCGTGCCACCAGATCATGAGGTCGGCGTCGGCGCGCAGCCCGGAGACATCGTAGGTGCCGCGGATCGTCACGTCCTTGGCGGCGAGCTGGTCGAACAGCTCCTGGACCTCGTCGGCGTAGCCGGTGCGGTCCTCGGGCAGCGCGTCCTTCAGCCGGAAGACGGACCACAGCGTGTAGCGGATGACCTCGTTGAGGTCCTTGGCCAGCTTGCCCTTGTTGGGGATCCTGCCGGTCTCGGTGGTGGGGGCGTCGTCACTCATGTGCCTATTCTCCCGCTCCGCCGTGCGGGCCGTGCACCGGGTGGGCGGTCGGCTCCGCCCCGGCGGAGCCGGGCGCGAGCAGGTCGCCCGCGAGCCGGTCCACGGCGGCCTCGGCGCTCGCGATGCACGCCGGGATGCCGACGCCGTCGTACTGGGCGCCGCACACGGCGAGGCCCGGGAGCTTGGCGATGTGCTCGCGGATGCGGGCCACGCGCGCGTGGTGGCCGACGGGGTACTGGGGCAGTGCCTCGGTCCAGCGGGTGACCCGGGTCTGCAGGGGCTGTGCGGTCAGGCCGGTTGCCTCGCGCAGATCGTGCCGGGAGACATCGACGAGGTCGGCGTCCTCGCGGCCGAGGATCTCCGTCTCGCCGTACCGCCCGACGGAGGTGCGCAGCACGATCAACTCCGGGTCCTCCTCGGCGATCCAGCCCCACTTCCGGGAGGCGAAGGTGGACGCCTTGATGGTGTGCCCGTCGACGGGGGGCACGAGGAAGCCGCTGCCCTCGGGCAGGGTGACGGCGTCCCGCCGGTAGGCGAGGGTGACCAGGGCCATGGAGGCGTATTCGACGGCCCGCAGTTCGGCGGCGGCGCCGGGGGACTCGGCGGCCAGCAGGCCGGCGGCGACGGGCGCGGGCACCGCGACCACCACGGCGTCCGCGTGCCACACCCGGTCGGCGGCGACCACCCGCCAGCCGCCCGCCGCCTCCCGGCGCAGCTCCGTCACCGGTGCCGACGTGAGGACGGTGCCGCCGCGGGCCCGTACGGCCTCGGCGACCGCGAGCGGCAGCCTGCCCACCCCGCCCTCGATGCCCTGGAAGACCGGGCCGGGCCGTGGGGCCGAGGCGGCCCGCGCCTGGAGGTCGCGGACCGCCTCGGTGAGGGAGTCGTGGGTCTGTAGGGCCTGGAACAGCTGGGGGACGGCCGCGCGCATCGAGATGCGGTACGCGTCGCCCGCGTACACCCCGCCGAGCAGGGGCTCGACGAGGCGGTCGACGACCTCGCGGCCGAGTCGCGCCGCCACATACTCCCCGACCGCCACGTCGTCGGCGGTCTCGGTGCGCGGCAGGCCGGCCTCGTGGTCGATGCGCGCGAGGCTTTCCTCGGAGACCACGCCGGCCAGCGCGGACGCCGTGCCGGGCACGCCCATCACATGGCCCTTGGGCATGGGGCGCAGCGCGCCGCGGGTCCAGATGGAGGCGGTCGTGGTGGCCGGGGTACGCAGCCGGTCCGCGAGGCCCACCTCGCGCGCGAGGGTCACCGCCTCCGGCCGGCGGGCGAGCATCGACTCGGCGCCCAGGTCCACCCGCACGCCCGCGATCTCGCCGGGCAGCAGCTTGCCGCCGACCCGCTCCGCCGACTCCAGCAAGGTCACCCGCGCCCCGCGGTCCAGCAGCCGGTGCGCTGCCGCAAGTCCCGCGATCCCGGCTCCGATGACGACGACATGGCCCGTGTCCGTACCCGATCCGTTCATGACCCCACCCTCTCAGACGCCACTGACAGCCCGACCGGAGCCTCGTGTCCGGCCCGCGTCGTGACCGTGACCTCATCGGGACCGTGCCCCGCCAACGTCCCGCCCGGGTGCGGCGTCGAAGGAGCGTCAGTCGTCATGAACCCTTGGGGGGAACTGCCACATGCGCACATCACGCTCCGTACGCCCCGTGCCCGTCCTGGCCGGGATCCTGCTGGCCGCCACCGTCACGCTGACCGGCTGCGGTGCCTCCGACACCGCGAGCAGCGGCGACGACAAGGCCGCCGCGAAGAGCGAGGCCCAGCGGGGCGCGGCCGCGAGCGCCGGTTCCAACGCGGTCGGCAAGGCGGCCCGGCCGGATACCGCCGAGACGGCCCCGAAGGGGCCGCGGGTCACCGCCGAGCACATCATCCGCACCGCCTCCCTGACGGTGCGGGTCGCGGACGTGCCCGAGGCACTGGACGAGGCCCGCACCGCCGCCGAGGGCGCGGGCGGCTTCGTCGGCCGGGAGAGCACCAGTCGGGACGCGGCGGGCCATGAGCGCACCCGAGTGGTCCTGCGCGTGCCCACCGGCGCGTACGACCAGGTCCTCACCGACCTCCAGGGCACGGGCAGGCTGATCTCGCGCACCGCGCGGGCCGAGGACGTCACCGACCAGATCGTGGACGTGGACAGCCGTATCGCCTCCCAGCGGGCCAGCGTGGCCCGGATCCGCGAGCTGATGGACCGGGCCGGCCGGCTCAGCGACGTGGTCACCCTGGAACGGGAGTTGAGCAGCCGCGAGGCCGACCTGGAGGCGCTGCTCGCCCAGCAGGCGTCCCTGAAGGACCGCACGAGCCTCGCGACGATCACGCTGACGCTGACCGAGGCGCCGGAGAAGAAGACGGCGAAGGACGACAGCCCCGGATTCCTGGACGCCGTGTCCGGCGGCTGGGACGTCTTCGTCACCATGCTGCGCTGGATCGCCCTGGCCCTGGGCGCGGTGCTGCCCTTCGCGGCACTGGCGGTGCTGCTCGTGCTGGGGTGGCTGCGGCTTCTGCGTCACCGGCTGCCGCACCGCGCAACGCCCGCACCGGCCACGACCACCGTGGGCTCGCAGCCCCAGGCCGACCCGTCCTCGGGGTCCACGGGCGACGAAAGGCCCGACATCGAGAACTGAGCAAGGACCGCAACGGGCCGCGCGAGGACCGGGCGCGACCCGCGCGAGGACCGGGCGCGGGGCGGGCACGGGCCGGGCGAGGACCGGGCTGGCGTGGGGCGGGCGGGCGAGGACCGGGCGAGGACCAGGCGGGGGCCGGTCGCGCAAGGCCGCGCGAGGACCGGACGAGGGTCGGCCACGCAAAGGCCGCACGACGACCAGGCGACCCAAGCGGCGGCCAGGCACGCGAGGCCGCGTGCAGGCCGGGCAGGGGCCGACCGCGCGAAAACCTGGCGGGGCCGGGCTGGGACCAGGCGTGGCCCGACCGCGCGCAAGGCCGTGCATGACCGCGCGAGGACCAGGAGGGCCGGCCGCGCAAGGCCGCGTGTGAGCCGGCCGCGCGAGGGCCAGGCGCCCCAGGCGGGGGCCAGGCACGCGAGGCCGGGTGAGGGCCAGGCAGAGGCCGGCCGGGCGAGGCCCCGGCGAGGACCGCACGCGAGACCCAGGCAGGGGCCGGGCGGGGCCGGGCGGGAATGAGATGCCCCGTGGTCGTAGCGTGTTCGCATGGGTATGAGCGGTGCGCGGGGTGGGACGGAACGGCTCGTCGTGATCGGCGGCGATGCCGCGGGGATGTCCGCGGCGTCGCAGGCCCGGCGGCTGCGGGGGCCCGACGAGCTGGAGATCGTGGCGTTCGAACGCGGCCACTTCGCGTCCTACTCGGCGTGCGGCATCCCGTACTGGGTGGGCGGCGACGTCCCCGAACGCGATCAGCTGATCGCCCGCTCCCCGCGGGAGCACCGCGCGCGGGACATCGACCTGCGCATCCGCACCGAGGTCACGGAGATCGACATGGCCCGGCAACGGGTACGCGCGCGTGACGTCGATTCCGGTGCCGAGTCCTGGACGTCGTACGACAAGCTGGTGATCGCGACCGGAGCCCGGCCCGTGCGTCCCGAACTGCCGGGGATCGACGCTCCCGGCGTGCACGGCGTGCAGACCCTGGACGACGGCCAGGCCCTGTTGGACACGCTGGCGCACACCGACGGCCGCCGCGCGGTCGTCGTCGGCGCGGGCTACATCGGTGTGGAGATGGCCGAAGCGCTCATCAACCGTGGCTACGAGGTGACGGTCGTCAACCGCGGCGCGGAGCCCATGGCCACGCTCGACCCGGACATGGGCCGGCTGGTGCACCGGGCCATGGAGGGCCTGGGCATCACCATGGTCAACGACGCGCCCGTCACCAAGCTGCTCACGGGTGACGACGGCCGGGTGCGGTCGGTGGCGACGGAGGACGCCGAGTTCCCTGCCGACGTGGTCGTTTTCGGGATCGGGGTGCGCCCCGAGACGGCGCTCGCCCGGGCGGCGGGGCTGCCGCTCGGCCGCCACGGCGGGCTGCTCACCGATCTGGCGATGCGCGTCCGGGGCCAGCAGAACATCTGGTCCGGCGGCGACTGTGTCGAGGTGCTCGACCTGGTCTCCGGCCAGGAGCGGCACATCGCTCTCGGCACCCACGCCAACAAGCACGGCCAGGTCATCGGCACCAACGTAGGCGGCGGTTACGCCACTTTCCCGGGCGTGGTCGGTACGGCGGTGAGCAAGGTCTGCGACCTGGAGATCGCCCGTACCGGGCTGCGCGAGAAGGACGCGCGCCGGGTGGGCCTGCGGTTCGAGACGGTCACCATCGAGTCGACCAGCCGGGCCGGCTACTACCCCGGTGCCTCCCCCATGACGGTGAAGATGCTCGCCGAGCGCGGCACGGGCCGTCTCCTCGGTGTGCAGATCGTGGGCAGGGAGGGCGCGGCCAAGCGCGTGGACGTCGCCGCGGTGGCGCTGACCGCGCGGATGACGGTCGAGGAGATGACGGCCCTGGACCTGGGCTACGCGCCCCCGTTCTCACCGGTGTGGGACCCGGTCCTGGTAGCGGCACGCAAGGCGGCGACCAAGGTACGCGGAACCACCCCCGCCCCTCAGGCGCCCGGCCCGTCCCGCCGCTGAACCCCCACGCCCTGCGGCCCGGACGAGACAGACGGCCTCAGCGAGAACCACCGCACCCGCGCACCACAGCCGCCACCATCGGCAATGACGCGCAAGGCGCCGACCACCGTGCGGAGAACCACCCCAGCCCGGCTGCTAGGCCGTCCCGCTGATGCGTGGCAGGGACGCCACGGACGCACTCGACGTCATGGCCTGGGGCTGTTCCGCGGCGGGCTTCGCGTGGGAGGCGGTCGCGCGGGCGGATCGCAGACGGTGGCTGACCGCCTCGTCGAGGGTCACCGGCCGCTGCATCTGCGCGGCGAGCCGCCCGGCCTCCTGGCCGAGCCGGGCGACGTCCTCCCAGGGGAGCCGCACCACGAGGGAGATCTCCGCTTCGCCGTCCGGCAGGGCCTGCATCGCGGGGAATGTCTGGGGGGTGACTCGGTCGTTCATCGCCTGGTCCTCACGTCGGTTGCACAGGGATACGCGGCCGCGCCCGGCGGCGTTCACCGATTCGCCCGCCGCGTCGCGGGCAGTACTCCTGTGTGGTCATCCCCGTCCATGACGTGAACCCGGTGCGCGGCACTGCCTGGGTGACGTACGCGCTGATCGCCGCGAATTTCGTCGTCTTCCTGCGCACGCCCGGCACAGCCGGTTCCGTGGCCGGCGGCGGCGATCTGGCGCAGCTGTGTCATCTGCAGGCGTTCATGGACCACTACGCGGCGGTGCCCCGAGAGCTGATCCACCATCAGTTGCCGCGGCTGGTACCGACCGGCGCGGTGGGCGTCGGCCCGCAGGGGCCGGGCTGTGTGGTGGCCCCGCCGGGCTACGACAAGTCGCCGCCGCTGTCGGTCTTCACGGCGATGTTCGTGCACGGCGGCTGGCTGCATCTGCTGGGCAACATGCTGTTCCTGCTGATCTTCGGCAACAACGTCGAGGACCGGATGGGCCACGTCCGGTACTTCGTCTTCTACGTAGTCTGCGGCTATGCGGCCGGGTACGGCTTCGCGCTGCTCAACGCCTCCTCGGACGAACCGCTGATCGGCGCGTCCGGGGCGATCGCCGGTGTCCTCGGCGCCTATCTGGTGCTGTATCCGAAGGCCAGGGTCTGGGTCCTCGTGCCGTTCCTGATCTTCCTGCCGCTCAGGCTGCCGGCCTGGCTGGTGCTGGGCTTCTGGTTCGTGCTCCAGGCGGTGTACTCGTCCGGCCTCGGCGTCTTCGGCGCCGGAACGGTGGCGTACGCGGCGCACATCGTCGGCTTCGTCGTCGGCATGCTGTTCGCGCTGCCGCTGCGGCCGGGTACCCCGCCTCCGCCGGAGCCGCCCCGGCTGCTGTTCGGCAGGCAGGCCCGGCCCTGGCAGACGTGGTGAGTCAGCGGGCGGTGCGTGTGTGCACGTACTCCACGAGCCGGGTCAGCGCGTCCGGGTCGGTGTCGGGCGGCACGCCGTGGCCGAGGTTGAAGACGTGGCCCTCCAGCCCGGCCGCCGCGTCCAGCACCTCGCGGGTCTTCGCCTCGACGACCTCCTCGCCGGCGAAGAGGACCGTCGGGTCGAGGTTGCCCTGGAGCGCCTTGCCGGGGCCGACGCGGCGGGCCGCCTCGTCGAGCGGGACACGCCAGTCGACGCCGACGACGTCCGCGCCGGCCTCACCCATGAGCTTCAGCAACTCGCCGGTGCCGACGCCGAAGTGGATGCGCGGGACGCCGTATCCGGCGACGGCGCGGAACACCTTGGCTGAGGCGGGCAGCACCGAGCGCCGGTAGTCGGCGGGGGCGAGCGCGCCGGCCCAGGAGTCGAACAGCTGCACCGCGGAGGCGCCCGCCTCGATCTGCACCTTCAAGAAGGCGGCCGTGATGTCGGCGAGGCGGTCGAGCAGGTCGGCCCACAGTTCGGGGTCGCCGTACATCATCGCCTTCGCGTTCTGGTACGTCCGCGACGGGCCGCCCTCGACGAGATAGCTGGCCAGGGTGAACGGGGCGCCGGCGAAGCCGATGAGCGGGGTCGGTCCGAGTTCGCGGGTGAGCAGGCCGATGGCCTCGGTGACGTAGGTGACGTCCTCGGGGGTGAGGTCGCGCAGCCGGTCGAGGTCGGCCCGGGTGCGCACGGGACGCTCGACGACCGGGCCGACGCCGGGCTTGATGTCGAGGTCGACGCCGATGGCCTTCAGCGGGACGACGATGTCGCTGTAGTAGACCGCCGCGTCCACGTGGTGCCGGCGCACCGGCTGGAGCGTGATCTCGGTGACCAGTTCGGGGCGGGTGCAGGACTCCAGCATCGGGATGCCCTCGCGCACCTTGTGGTACTCGGGCAGGGAGCGGCCGGCCTGGCGCATGAACCACACGGGGGTGTGCGGCACGGGTTCGCGTCGGCACGCCTTGAGGAAGGCGCTGTCGTACGTGGCTGTCGGCTGCTGGCCCGTGGGGCTTGCGTTGGCACTCACGACGGAAAGTCTCGCATGGCGCGGAACACGGCCGGACCAGGCCCTCCACCAGGGGCGGCGGCGCCCTGGGGCGCGTCCTTAGGTGGTGTCTCTCCCTGCGCGAGGCGCCCGTTCCCCTTACTCTTCCCCGCATGGCTGCGGCTCAAGGACGACTGTCGGACGGCGCTGGTGGGATGGACGAGGGGAAGGGGGCCAGGGAGACGGACCGGGATACGGACAGTTCGGCTCCGCCGGCTTTCCGGGCCGCGGTCGAGGCGCTGCGGACCGCGCGGCTGCGACCGCAGATCGAGGTGGATCCGACGCCCGCGCCCCAGCGGCTCGCTCCCTTCGCGTACGCCCTGGAGGCGGCGGTCGTCGACGGCGACCAGGATCTGGCCGACGGGCGGCTGATCATGCTGCACGACCCGGCCGGCCACGATGCCTGGCGCGGTGCCTTCCGGCTGGTGACGCTGGTGCGCGCGGAGCTGGAGCCGGAGATGGCGGCCGATCCGCTGCTGCCGGAGGTGTGCTGGTCGTGGCTGACCGGTGCGCTCCAGGCGCGCGGGTTGTCGTGCGGCGAGGCGAGCGGCACCGTGACCCGCGCGGGCTCGCACTACTTCGGCGGTCTTTCCCCGCGTCCGCCCGCCTCACAGATCGAGATCCGGGCCTCCTGGACGCCCCGGGAGGGGCTGGGCGGGGTGCCGGACACGGCGGCCCATCTGGCCTCCTGGTGCGATCTGCTGGCGCAGGTCGCGGGGCTGCCGCCGGCCGCCCCGGGGGACGCGTCGGTGGTGACCCTGCCGCAGCGCAGGGACCCGCAGTCCCGCTGACGGCCCCGGTCACCGAAGACGGTCACCCTCCCATTGACCATCTCTTTGTCGATACGGCCACTTTCGATCCTGGAAGCGAACCCGCTCGAACCGACTCGATCTTCGGCTGATCGATCGCGCGTCCGAATTGCACGGAATGTTCTCACCAGATCGTGATCATTCTCTAAAGCCGAACGGGTTTGGTGCCGAAGACGACTGTGACCTTGAAAGCACGGTTCGTCCCGGCTTCACCCCCCACGAGCCGGCCCCGTCCCGCACCCCAGGAGGCCTGGTGTCCGTTCTCCTTGAGCAACCCGCAAGCCTGGTCGCCTACCGCCCGAACAAGCCGACCGCCATGGTGGTCGTGGCCGACCCGCGCGTCCGTTCCACCGTCACCCGCCATCTGTGGGCGCTCGGTGTGCGCGATGTCATCGAGGCCTCGTCCGTCGCGGAGGCTCGTCCCCGCATCGGCAACCCCCGCGACATCTGCGTCGCCGACGTCCATCTGCCGGACGGTTCCGGCCTCACCCTACTGTCCGAGACCCGAGCCGCGGGCTGGCCCAACGGCCTTGCGCTGTCCGCCGCCGACGACATCGGCGCCGTGCGCAACGCACTGGCCGGCGGTGTCAAGGGCTACGTCGTCACCGGCACCCGGACCAACATCGGGCTCCCCACCCGACCGGGCGCCGCCCCCATCGGCGCGGCCGCCGCCCGTATGCACCGCCGCCCCCCGGGCGCCCCGAGCCACCCGGGCGGCTACCGCGAACTGTCCGGCCGCGAGGTCGAGGTGCTACGGCTGGTCGCCGAGGGCCAGTCGAACAAGGCGATCGGCGTCTCGATGGGCCTGTCCGCACTGACCGTCAAGAGCCATCTCGCCCGTATCGCCCGCAAGTTGGGCACCGGTGACCGGGCCGGCATGGTCGCCGTGGCCCTGCGCACCGGCATCATCCACTGAGCCCGCCGGCGACGGCCGGATCCGTACCCCGGCCCCGCACCCGTGTGCGCGGGACCGGCGACCGTTCCCCGGCGGTGTCCCCCGCCGATCGTGTCCTTGGCTTCCTACCGACCTGACTTGTTTACGACCCCCCGGCGCCCGTCGACGGAACGTTCCGCGGGGGGCGCGCCCCCCAAGCCAAGAAAACACCGAAAAAAAACAGAGCCCCCCACCA